>CAZGLN010000472.1:0-1574 GCA_964526545.1 uncultured Chthonomonadales bacterium | reverse complement strand
CTGGCAAGCGAGCAGGCACAACATACGGCTATGATTGCGACCCGCGCTGACGGTGATTTGGATTAATGTGCCAGCAACGGTGGGCCATGACGAGGCAAGACGAATGATTTTGAGGATAGGGCGCGTAGTTAAGCCCTACCTGCTGTTTGAAGTGGACTCGGACGGGAGCGAGGGCCTCAGTGAAGCGGCGCGACTTCGTTAGGCATCTGCGCCAACATGGCTGCAAACTTCTTCGGGAGGGTTCGCGGCATGCGGTCTATTGGAATCCCGCAACGGGAGCACGCGCCGCCGTACCACGACACACAGAGATTGCCAAAGGGACCGCACGCCGAATATGCGAGGTCCTGGACTTACCGTCACCACTGGAGGAGAGTTAGCTGCCCGTAGATATGGTCTCCACATCGCGCCCGTCGGCGGATCCCAGCGCGAGTTCGCGATTGGCAGCCAGGAGCTCACGCAAGGCGTCGAGCACGTTTCTCCGTGCTTCTTCCTTGGTGCGTCCCTGAGAGATCGCCCCGGGCATCTCCGCGATCTGAGCAACCCACCAGCCGTCATCGCTCCACTCATAGAGAATGGTAAGTGAGTCCAAAACCGTGCTTGGTGTCATGACTGGATTATACAACACGACTGGCGGTTGACCCACTGCGGGCGGTCTGCACGCGGGTGGGACTGGTTGAGTGTGCATCCTGAAAAAGACATCCCCGGCCTCGCCGGAGGCCGGGGATGCTGTGATACGAGACCACGTCGGACTTAGTAATCCATGTGGTCCATTCCGCCGCCGGCGGCGGGAGCGGGCTTCTTCTCCGGCTTCTCGACCACCAGCGTCTCGGTGGTGAGCAGCATGCCCGCGATGGAGGCCGCGTTCTGCAGGGCGGAGCGGGTGACCTTGACCGGGTCCACGATGCCGGCCTTCACCAGATCCTCGTAGTTCTCGGTCAGGGCGTTGAAGCCCATGTTGCCCTTGAGGCCGCGCACCTTCTCCACCACCACGCTGCCCTCGTGGCCCGCGTTCTCGGCTATCTGGCGGAGAGGCTCTTCCAGGGCGCGGCGCACGATGGCGACGCCGTGCTTCTCGTCCTGCGTCTCGCCCAGCTTGTCGAGGGAGGCGATAGCGCGAACGTAGGTAACGCCGCCGCCGGGCACGATGCCCTCCTCAACGGCCGCGCGCGTGGCCGAGAGCGCATCCTCGATGCGGTGCTTCTTCTCCTTCAGCTCGACCTCGGTGGCCGCGCCCACCTTGATGACCGCCACACCGCCCGCCAGCTTCGCCAACCGCTCCTGCAGCTTCTCCTTGTCGTAGGAGCTGTCGGTCTCCTCAATCTGCTTGCGGATCTGGTTGATGCGGCCGGTAACCGCCTCGTGCGAACCGGCGCCCTCGATGATCGTGGTCTCTTCCTTGCCCACTACCACCTTTTTGGCGGTGCCGAGCATGCTGAAGTCCACGTTCTCGAGCTTGATGCCGAGATCCTCGCTCAGGAACTTGCCGCCGTCGTAAACATCGATGAGCTGGCCGTCGCCCTTGGCCGGCTCGTACCGGACCATGAAGTGTCCCGGCAGCGGCACGCCGACGACGT
>CAZGLN010000471.1:0-1576 GCA_964526545.1 uncultured Chthonomonadales bacterium | reverse complement strand
GTGGCAGTCCGCGCACTCGCGGTCTCCGGCGTACGCGTTCGCGGGCTCCGCCGAAGTCATTGGCACCGCTTGGGGCCTGTCAGCCGCCGGGATCTGCGGCGTTGGCCGGCACCCCGCGGCGAGGCAGAGGGCCGCGGCGGGCGCGAGAAGGAAGGCAAACCAGAGGGCGCTGCGGCGGGCCGAAGTGCCTTCATGCATCAGCGCAGTCCTCCAAAGGGCCCTGAAGGGCTGCCGGGCGCGGGTTGGTTGGCCTCCTGGAAGTAGCGCCGCGCGACTTCCAGCAGTCCCTGGATCTCGCGGTCATCTGGCGCAAGTTCGGCGGCACGGGAGAGGATGGCGAAGGCCTCGCGCGAACGTCCCGCCGCGTGCAGTGCCTGGGCTAGTCTCAGCTTCACGCGGGCATCGTTCGGCCGGCGGAGCTCCTCTCGGCGGAGTTTCACCAGGCCGACCGACTGGGTCGTAAGTTCCCGAAAGCGTTTGTGCGCTACTTCCGCGGCGGCGGAATCGCCCATCCGTTCGCACGCGATGGCGAGGTTATGCCAGGCGGCACGGGCGCGCGGTTCCAGGCGGAGCGCTGTTTCGAAATCGCTCCGCGCCTCCTGCGGCATCCCCCTGCGCAGGCGCAGACCCGCGCGGTGCAGAAGCAGGTAGAGGGAGCCAGGCGAAGCCTCGATGGCCTGGCTGAGCGCTCTGTCTGCCTCCTCCAGTTCGGAATCCGTGACGGCAAGCCGCGCCTGCGTGGCAGCTACTCGGGCGGTCCACTCCAGGTTTTCAGGCTCCAGAGCCGCTGCGCGCTTGTACGCGGCAAGTGCGTCGGCTAGGCGCGAAGCCTGGGAGTAGGCCTCCGCCAGGTCTGCCGCAACATCGGCGTCGCGAGGCGCCAGCCCGGCTGCCCGTTCCAGGGCGTTTATGGAATCGTACGGAAGGCCAAGCTGGAGCAGGCAGGTACCCAGGCGGGTCCATGCGTCCGCGGATTCCGGATGCTCGCGCGTGGCCCGTTCGAAAGCCTCGCGCGCCGCGGCGAAGTCGCCGGAGCGGAGGGCAAGCGCTCCAAGGCCCAGCGAGAGCTGGGCCAGCCTGCTGCCGGCGCCCTTCTCGAGCAGCGTTGCCGCCTGGTCTGCCGTGCCGTATCGTGCCGCGATGTAACCAGCGCGGGCGAAGAGATCGGCAGGGGCCGATGCCCGTTCGCTGGCGGCGAGAGCCAGCGCGGCGCGGATGGCGGGCTCCACGGCCTGGCGGTCTGGCGGGTCGGCTTCCGCGCGACGTACGAGCTCCTCAACAACCACCGGCCGGGGCGGGGCGGAGGCAAAGCTGCGTTCCAGATCGGAGGTGGCACTCCAGAGAGGCGCGTAGGACGAATAGATCAACCAGCCAATCAGCAGGACTCCCAGCACCAGGCCGCCCAGGAGCCACATGCGACTTGTTGCAAGCCTTCCCAACACCAGCTCCCCGGGAGAGCCGCGCAACGGCGCCCTCCAGGGATATGGACGGCGGCCGCGCCGTAGAGCAGCGCTATCAGCCCCTGCGCAACCTGAGCAACGAGCGGGGCAGCATCGACCACCGCGATTTCCTCGAC
>CAZGLN010000470.1:0-1607 GCA_964526545.1 uncultured Chthonomonadales bacterium | reverse complement strand
CACATCCGCATCCGTTCGCCCCGGCCCATCACACGGTTTCGCGCATGGGTGGGTGTGGACTCCAACGAGCGCACGTCCGGCGGTCTCGGGAGCGTAACCTTCCACGTGGAGGCGGACGGCCGCGAGTTAGCGCGCAGCCCCGTGCTGCGCGGCGGACAGCCCGCGCATCGGATGGATGTGGAGGTGGGAGGTGGTACCTCGCTTGACCTGCGGGTTGCCGACGCGGGCGATGGGCCGGGTTGCGACCATGCCGATTGGGCAGAGGCCCAGGTGGAACTGGACGATGGATCGGTGCACTGGCTGGACGCATTGGAGACCGGCCTCGCCGAACCCGGGGCGCGCTATCCGTTTCGATTCCTCTACGGTGGACGTGAATCGGATGCCCTGCTGCCGGACTGGCCTCACACCGTGCAGCGCAGGCAGGTCGGCGAGAAGGCGATAACGATTACCACATGGGCGGACCCCGGTTCGGGCCTTCGCGTCATCCTCGAGGCCACGCGCTTCCGCGACTTCCCCGCCGTGGAGTGGCTGCTGCGCTTCGCGAACGAAGGCACGGCGGATACGGCGGTGATTGAGGAGGTCCACGCGATGGACCTCACCCTGCGCGCACCGTATGCCATGCCGCCATACAGCGTCTTCCGACTGAACGGAGGCACTCCCACGCCCGACCAGTTCGAGCCGGCCACGCTCCCTGTTTCGCGTTCGGGTGTCGTTACCCTCGGATCGGGCGCCGGCAGATCGTCCTCGCGCAACTTCCCCTTCTTCAAGATAGAGGCGAGGGAGTCGCAGATTCTGGTCGCAGTGGGATGGTCCGGAAGCTGGAGCGCACGATTGGAGTGTCCCGACCCCGCAACACTGTGCGTAACGGCGGGACTGGAGAAGACCCGGTTCGTGCTGCACCCTGGCGAGAAGGTGCGCGGCCCACGCATGCTCGCGCTCTACCATGCGGGCGATACCCGCGACAGCCACAGCCAGTTTCGGCGCCTCATCGCCACGCACTTCGCCGCGCGCCGCGCCGGCAAGCCGCTGCTGCCCATCCCCTTCAGCAACACATGCTTCACGCGGGGCGGCGGCTGGCTGAATGAGTGCAACGCGGAGAACCAGATTTCGCTCATACGCGCCTACGCGCCGCTCGGGCTCGAAGCGGTTATCACGGATGCCGGATGGTTCGAAGGGGGATGGCCCGCGGGCGCAGGCAACTGGAACCCGCGCAAGGACGCCTACCCGGAGGGAATGGGCCCGGTCGCCAAGGCGGCCCTCGACCGCGGCATGGTCTACGGACTCTGGTACGAACCCGAGCGCGTGGTGGCCGGCACCGAAATACATCGCACGCGACCGGAATGGGTCCTCGGCTCGCAGGCAGGACCTCAGGAGACGTACCTGCTCAACTTCGGCCTGCCCGAAGTGCAGGAATACTTCTTCCGAATCGTCGAGGGCTTCATGCGCCTGCCGGGCTTTCGCGTGTACCGCCAGGATTTCAATATGGACCCGCTGGCCTACTGGCGGTACAACGATGCGCCGGACCGCCAGGGCATCACCGAGATGAAGTATATCGAGGGCCTCTACGCCTATTGGGACCGCCTGGCGGAAGCCTGGCCGGACAGCCT
>CAZGLN010000469.1:0-1609 GCA_964526545.1 uncultured Chthonomonadales bacterium | reverse complement strand
AGGCCCGTGATTTGCGACCCTTGCGACGTGAACGCCCCCGTATAGACGTTGGTCGCATCGGTGAAGAACGGAAGCTCCGCGGTGCCGCCGCTCAGGGAAGGCTCATTGCTGAACGTTGCTGTCCTCTCGGTGGCTACGGGCCCGGACAGCTATCCGGGGCGCGGCCTCACCGTGACGATCCGGCTTTGAGCAGTTCTCCGGCAAGCCCTGGTCATGGTATAAAGAAGAAAGCCGAAGGGCGCGTAGCTCAGCTGGTTAGAGCGCCTGCTTCACACGCAGGAGGTCATAGGTTCAAGTCCTGTCGCGCCCACCACTTCAGAGCCCCGGGCTCTACTCCAAGTCCGGGGGCAAGGGCGGGATTCCTCCTCAGTTAACCACATAAGACTTTGACGCGCATCCTGTAATTGTTGAAGTTTCGGAAGCCGAAGGCCTGGCGGTTGATGAGCTCCATGACGGTGTGGAAGCCTTCGGTGATGGCGTTGTTGCGGGTGAAGCGCCACATGGCGGCAATCTCTTCACGCCAGGCGTATAGGGTTTGGCCGAGCTGGACCAGTTGGGGCAGGCCGGAGTCGCGGAGCTGGCTGACAGCCTTGAGGAAGCGGCAGGCAAGGCGGTGGCACTGGGCGCGGGTCTGATGCTTGGCGAGCAGCAAGTGGCAGAGGCGCTGCTTGAAGCGGTAGACGAGCTGGAGGACGGGGTGCTGGGCCAGGTATTGGTCCAGGCGCTCCTGCTGGGGCGGGCTGAGGCGGTGGCGGTGGCGGCGCATCAGGCTCAACAGTCCGCGGTTGCGGCTGGCGGCGGGATCGAGTTCGCGCCAGCAGGCGAGGAAGTGGTGATTGACGAGGCGGATGACGTGGAAGCGGTCGGCGACGATGCGGGCGTTGGGGAAGTGCTTGCGCACCAGGGCGCGGTAGTGGGAGGCCAGATCGATGCAGACCAGCTCGACCTCCTGCTTGCCCTCCAGGCGCTGGAAATAGGCGTCGAGGCTGGCCTCCGAGCGGCCGAGCACGACGTCGAAGACCTTGTGCCGGCCCAGGTGGCACAACGTGGTGGCGTAGCCGTGGCGGCGCGTGAAGAAGTGCTCGTCCAGGCCGAGGTATTTCGGACAGCGGAGCGACTGCCATTGGGCCGCCTGCCGCTGGAGTCCGTGCTGGAAGTAGCGCTGGACGGTGGCCGCGCCGATGCCCTCCCGCCGCGCCAGGCGGCTGCAGTTGATGCCGTCCAGATGCTGCTGGAAGATGGTCCGGCGGAAGGCTTCGCTGGCCCGCTGCCAGGGCAGGATGCCGGGCAGCGGCTGGCGGAAGTGCCGCCCGCAGGCCAGACACTGCGCCTTGGGCGCCTCCACCTCCAGCTGGCAATGGCGCTGGCCCCAGTCCTCGTGCCGCACCGAGCGCCGCACCCATCCCTTGCTCCGCAGCAGGGTCCCGCCGCAATGCGGACACCCCCGCGGGCCCACATACCGAACGCGAATCCTCACTCCGCCCGGCGCTCGCTCCACCGCGATAACCTGATAGCCGGGCAGGCCTAGCAAGATCTCAGAGTAGGTCAAAACAATACCTCCCAAGTTTGTTTTACCAGTCTGGATCCCGCGCCTGCCCCCGTTTTTGAT
>CAZGLN010000468.1:0-1609 GCA_964526545.1 uncultured Chthonomonadales bacterium | reverse complement strand
CGAAATACCCCTACGAGACGTGGATTGTGCCCCGCAGGCACCAGGTGAGTTTTGCGGATGCCGAGCGCGGAAGCCTCAACGCGTTCTCCGCCCTCGTGCAGGAAGTGTTGCAGCGCATCGGTGTTGCATTGAACCATCCGCCGTATAACTACACCCTGCACACGGCGCCCGTCAACGAGGATCGCGAGCGAGACTTCCACTGGCACCTCTCCATCATGCCGAGGTTGACGATTGCCGCTGGCTTTGAGATGGGCACGGGCATCTATATCAATGTGACGTCGCCGGAGGATGCCGCCCGCTATCTGCGCGAGGCGCAGGTGGGCGCGCCGCACGAGCACGCGACGGAGGCCAAGGAGCCTGCAACCGTAGGTTAGCCCGGGACGAACACTCAGGAGTGCGCAGACGCCGCGGCGAGTGCAGCCGCGGCGTTTTCGCTGTTACGAGTTTCACATGCGGCAATTGGAAACGAAGGCAGTAAGAATGCCGTCTGTGTAACTGAAAACCAACGGACATACAGGGAGAAGAGAATGGTAACGGCGGACGAACTGATCCGCGTCCGGGTGGAGTTTCCTGGGATGCCCAAACCGCTTGAGCTGAGCGTGCCGATGCATCAGTACGCCTATGTGCGTACGCACTCGGACCTGCGGAGAGACTCGTTCGGCCGTGTGGTGTTCAGGAACCCCAAGCCGGTGGTCGGCTTGCGCGGACGCAACTAACGGCGCTTACGCCGCAAGCGCAGGGGCCCAGCCGAGCGGCTGGGCCCCTTTCGCGCATCTGCACAATCTGCTCCGCTCAGGAGGCTCCGAGCCATGCCGCCTGCCGCTTCAGGGCCTCGGCCGAGGCCTCTGGATCCGGCTCCACCGAATATTGCACTGCATCCCGCTCATCCGGCACCAACTCCATCTCCTCGGTCCGTCCGGAACGCTCCACCCTCACCCGAATGCGCGAGCCGGGCTCCGGCCTTGTGAGATAGCCCATGTTGAGAAAGCCGGCCGGTTCGCCGTTGATGCTGGTGATGGTGTCGCCCGCGCGCAGCCCGGCGCGGGCGGCGGCTCCGCCCTGGGCCACACTCTCCACCAGGAGCACGCCCTGGCGCTCACGGTCGCGACGCAGGCCCAGGCCCATGTCCGCAATCTTGCGCCCGCCCGGCAGCTCAACCAGCTTTAGCCCTACGACGGCAAGCGCCTCGGCCAGGGGCAGCTCCTCCGTGCTGCGCGCAAGGAGATCGTAGTAACTGGAGAGATCGCGGCCGGCCACGCGGCTGACCGTCCGTCGGATGGCGTCCTCATCGAATCCGGGGCCTTCTCCTCGGCCGCACTGGTCGTACAGGCTGCGCATCACATCGTCCAGACTGCGCCTGCCGCCAGTTACACTGCGTATCTTCAGATCCAGGCAGAGGCCCATCAGCTCTCCCTTCACGTAGTAGCTCAGGCCCCCGTATCCCGTTGTGCCTCCAGTCTCCCACACCCGCCTGCTGGACTCCTCCGCCGAGACACGGAGGCGGGCAGGGTTGCCCTGCAGGTTCGTGATCACACTGCCGAGATGGCGCAGATAGACGTCTTTGGTCCACAGACCTGCCCGGGTGAGCAGGAGATCCCCATAGTAGCTG
>CAZGLN010000467.1:0-1623 GCA_964526545.1 uncultured Chthonomonadales bacterium | reverse complement strand
GAGGAGGATTTCGCGCTTGCGCAGCTCAGCGAGGGGCAGGTGGTTGACGCCCGCTGACCAGACGTGCAGCCAGCGCAGCGCGGGATGCCGCTCAAGCCAATCGGCGCTCACATGCCCGCCCAGGGCGACCTCCGCCGAGGGGTCCTCCTCCCCGCGTACGAATTCCACCGTCGCAAACTGCCGGCAAAGGCGGGCGTGCAGCTCCTCGCCGGGATCCACCATCAGGAGAGCGCGCATGGTTTTAGGTTACCCCTGGATTGCCGGTGAGATATGCGCATGGCGGCGTAAGCGGTCCGCGTCCGCGAGCCCTGACCACGGTATAGGCTACCGTTCCACGGAGCCGAAGAGTATCCAGGCGCCTGCACCGGCAGGGATGCGGCACTGCTCTCCCTTCCGCAGTCTGAAGCGCATCTCGGCCCTTGCGGTAACGGGATGGCAGACCCGGAACTGCACATTGGCGCGTGCGGTGACCAGGAGGCCGCCTCTGCGGATGCCGATGGGGATTCCGAGGAAGCGCTCGTCCTTGCGGCTTACCGCCATGCGCACGCAGCCATCTTCTGCGTTCGGAATATCCGGCCAAGTTCGATCCGGCACTCCACCCGCGTGCAGGGTGAAGAGGGCGTCGGGTCCACGCGAATCGTGCCGGCGCCAGTTCGGCAGATCGCGCGGCAGGAGGGAGAGAATCGGCCGAAAACCGCGGATGGCCGGAGTCTCCTCGAACGAGGCCTTGCCGAAGACGCCGGCTTCGGAATGGAAGACGTACATGGGCAGACGGGCCGCGAAGGCGAAGGCCGCCGCGGTGATGAGCTTCACGGGATCCGATTCCGAGGAGACGGACGAGCCGGGGCCGATGGGTTCGTTGCTGCTTACGGGCGGGCAGCCGGGCACTTCGCCATAATCCCAGCAGTCATGCACCGGCTTCCATCCTTCGTCGGCAGCGCGGTCGCGGCTGAAGTGCCACGTCGCAATGTCCGCCGCGCTCTTCTCGTACAGCTCGCGGAACGGGCGCTCGTGGTTGCTGGTGGTGGCTACCAGCACACCTGTGCGGTCCGCCAGGTAGCGTGTGAACTCCCGCAGGTCGGCCAATCCCTCGCTGCCCGGGAAGCCGTTTTGCCAGGCTTCGTTGGCGACCTCCAGCAGGATGACCTTCTGCTCGCGGCCGGCAACGACCTCGGACAGCATTCGGTCCATGTGCGCGATGCGGTTCGGCTTCTCGGGCATGAGCTGCGCATCCGCGAAGAGGGTGATCTGTGTGCGCAGTCCGTAGCGGTCGAATGCGATGTCCACGAGATCGCGCATATGCTGCCAGTAGTCCGGCCATGCCTGCACCAGGCGGCCATCGCGGCCGCGATAGGAGATCGGAGCAATCTCTAGGCCCTTCCAGGCTTCGTACCAGCCGACCATCGAGAGCATGCGCAGGTAGCGGAAGCCCTGGCCGGCGAGAAACGCCAGGTCACTGTGCAGACGGGCTCTCTCGTGCTTGCATCGCCAGAGCGCGGTGAAGTAGGAGACACCGAGCCCGAGGAAGGGACCGGCGGAATCCGCCAGGCAGTGATCCAGCAGGCGCACTCTGCCGGAGGGTCTGGCCGGGGAGAGATGTCCGGAGTGTGCGCCAGCGGCGCC
>CAZGLN010000466.1:0-1683 GCA_964526545.1 uncultured Chthonomonadales bacterium | reverse complement strand
TCGTTGTAGAACGCATGCGCGAAGGCAGCGCCAATGAAGACGACTGCAAACAGGAGTGGGCCGATGCGGTCCAGGCGTTCGCGGGCGCTCATGAGGCCGCTCTCTCAGCCTTCCCGTTGCCGCGCTGGCGGCGGGCGCCGAGCTCCGCCGCGACCACCAGAACCGCAATGGCCGCCACCGCGTAAGCCAGCACGCGCACCCTCTCATCACGCGTGAGGTCGGCTGCCAGCAGTGCATGGCCCGTCCATTGCGCCATTGCGAGCGCCATGGCCGCGGATACCAGGCAGACGGCTCTGCCGAAATCGGAAGCCTGCCTGGACGTGGGCGCGCAGGCAGTCAGGAGCGCTGGGCTGAGCGCGAGGCCGATCATCAGCGCCACCCCGATCTTGGCGCCCCAGAGCACAAGGAGCAGACCCGGCGCGGCCAGGCAGAGGAGACCCGTAAGAACCAACCTTACGAGCGGCGAACCGCCTGATGCGCAGTAGTAGCTGCCGACAAGCGCCGGGAGAGCCACTCCGGCGGCTGCGCCGAAAACGGCGTAGTGGTCCGTGAGGGCGGAGGCGCCTGCCAGCGCGTTGAACCGAGACATGACGACCCGGTACGCTGCGAAAACCAGACCCGCGATGAGCGGCGCAACCAGAGCCGACGTAAGGACGCCGGGCTTGTCCAGGGCGTCGTCACGTATGGCGGCGACCGCGAGCGTAAGCCAGGCGAGCGCCGCAGCCAGGGTTGCTCCATATCCCGCGAGGAGCTGGAACCCGACCATGGAGGAGGCAAGGACCACCATGGCCGCAAGCACCCGGGAGGTCATCGGCACGCCTTCGTCCACCGCGGGAGGCCGCGCCAGCCAGCTCACGAGCACGCCGGCAAGCAGTCCAGCCAGGGTTACCGTGATGAAGGCGGTGCCGGCTCCCACCAGACGGCCCGCCTGCCAGGCGGCCAGCACCGCCAGGACCAGGACAAAAAGGTACCGCGCCGCGCTTGCCGCGCGCTCGCGGTCACCCGCGGGATCGGTTGCGCGCCAGAAGATGCGCACAAGCAGCCCCGCCCCAGGCAGACGCAGCGCCGCCGCCCCCAATATCCGGGCGGGGAGGGCGGCAACAAGAAGCGCGAGAGGGCCAGCCAGACAGAGCACGAGGGCGGCCAGAGCCCAGCGGGTGTCATCCACCGCATCCGCTCCGCGGTAGACGGCAAGCAGGCCAGCGAGGGCCGTTAGGATGCCGTAACCCGCCACGGGGAGCAGGTCCGCCTCGGTCTCGTCCCGAGCCGTCAAGACACCCACGATGGCAGCGGAGCAGAGGTAACCCAGCGCCACGCCGGCGAGCGTATCCGTAACCGTCGGTCGAAACCAGATGTGGGCGGCCGCCACGGGAGCGGTAACCTGCACCCAGGAGCTCGCCACCGAGAGTGTGGTGCCCTTCACCAGCGAGACAGCGGCCGCCGCGCCAACCAGACCACCCATCAGGATGCCCACGCCGAGCCCGCAGCCGGGTGTAAACGGGCCGCGTGCGAGGAGCGAAATGGCGAAGAGGAGGATCGGCGCGCCGGCGAGGAGGAGGAGCCCGCGCCCGGAGATGACGCTGCCGCTGGCCTGCCGGCCGGAAGGCGCCGCCAACCCCAAGACCAGTCCAGCCGCGCCGATAAAGAGTGCCGACCAGAGCGCTCCCGTTTCCATCGTGGGCT
>CAZGLN010000465.1:0-1688 GCA_964526545.1 uncultured Chthonomonadales bacterium | reverse complement strand
ACTGCGGAAGCGGCTGGTGGTGCTGGCGCAGAAGAAGCCGCGCTACGGCTACCGGAGGCTGTGGGTGCTGGCGCGGCGGGAAGGGCGGGGCGTGAAACTCCCCCGCCCTACGATTTCCTTGGACACTGATTTGCGATAAGGAGTGTCAGTATGTCCAACACGAAACAAGCGGATTCCGGGCTCTTTTCCGTCGCACTCCAGGCTCCTTGCTCGGGCCGGGCGTCCGAGGAAGCAGGGAACGCTCCCGCGCACAGAGGCGAGTTGAGACGTTCAAGCCAAGCGCCAAAGATGGATCTGCCGGACGATCGGCGACTGAGGCCTGGGATGGCCTCACGCGGCGTCGCGGACCTCTACGGTCATTTGTTTGCCGAGCACGGCAAGGGCGGCCTGGATCTTTTCGGGCCTTGTGGCGTGCCTCGGGTCGAGCATGCGGCGGATAACGCGCTCGTGAACGCCCAGGCGGCGGGCCAACTCTGAATTGCTGACGCCCTGCTCGCGCATGGCGAGATAGAGAGCGAGCTTCGGCGCCAGCCAGAGCGGCACGGGCACCTGGCGCTGGCCGCGCTTCAAAGGCGACGGCGTGGGGATGTCCTCCCGGCGGGACAGGCGGATGGAAAGGTCGGAACCGAGGGCATCGATGGCTTCCTCCAGGGCCTCGCGCTCGTCTTCGCCGTCCGTGGCCACCCGGGGCAGGTCGACAAACTCGACCAGGACGCGGCCGTCCTTGCCGGTGGTGAACTTGGCGGGATAACTGAGCATGGACATCGGTTTGCCTCCTACAGCTCACGCGGGTCGATTTTCAGATCCGGGCACATCCTGGCCAGCAGCTCGCAGGATCAAGCGGCGTTCCCGTGAGTTCAGCCTGATCGCCCGTCACCCCGCCGGAGACGCATCCTTGCCGCGGAGCCATTTGTCCAATCCAAGAAAGGCAGCCAACCCTTCGTCGATGGCGGCGACCTCGTGCGGCGCCAGAGCTCCAAAGACTTTCCGCACCCGCCGCTTATCGACGGAACGCAGATGGTCGATGAGCGCGAACGACCTTTTCGCCAAGCCACTCTCGCCGGGCGCGAGTTCGGGGTACAAGAGACCCTGCCCAGGCGTCCCGGTCAACGGCACCACGCAAATGAGCGGGAACCGCTGGTCGCTGATGACATCCGGGTTGCTCACCACAACGCAGGGGCGCACGCCACGTTGTTCGTGCCCCACCGTGGGATCAAGCTCAATTAACACCACCGAGCCCCGGTCCAGTCTCACGCCCGATCCTCCACCCAGCCTGAGCCGGGTACCCAGGTCACAGCCTTGCCGGCGCTGCTGTCTACCAGAGCCTCCGCGTCCTCATCAGGCAGTCCGCGAGACCATTCTTCGAAGCCCAGTTCCGCAGCCTCGTGGCTCTCAGGATGGGGATTCTCCAGTGAACGGCGAAGTTCCTCGCGGCGGCGGCGATCGAGTTCCCGGCGCACAGCCTCGGCAATGAACCGGCTGCGGTTCTTCTCCCGCCGGTCAATATCCCGGATCAAATGATCGGGAAGGGTTACAGTCACACGTTCGACGCTGGCCATATCATACTCTCAGTATGATCTTACCATGGAAGGACCTGCTGGACCCACTCTTCCGTGGATCAGGCGCCGGCGAGCTGCTCACGCTCGGCTTCGGCTACGGCACGACCAACAACAACGGGAATGTGTTGA
>CAZGLN010000464.1:0-1705 GCA_964526545.1 uncultured Chthonomonadales bacterium | reverse complement strand
TGCCGGCAATCCGCTATCCGAGGGCACTGAAGCAGAGGAACGTCGGTATCCATCGAATGTCCGGGAGGCGCGCCGCCAGAGCGAGATGCGCCAGGCCTACTAGCCGTGAGCCGAGCCGCTGGCGGCCGGAACGGATGGCGAGACTTCGCGCGAACGGGCAATCTGCTTCCGCTCACGGAGGTAGCCGAAGAATTCCTGCCCCTCCCTGAGTCGTCTCACCAGCATCTGCCGGTCCGTTGCCATCTCGCGAACGATGCGCAGGATGGGCTTCGCGCGGAAGTAGAAGCGGCGGTACATCCGCTCCACCGCGTCTTCAATCTCCTCGGGCGAAAGATGCGGGTAGCGCAGCGTGGCGGTCTGAATGCCGCTCCCCGCCACCAGCGATTCCCGCTCCATCCAGCCGTTCTGCACGGCCTGAACATAGAGTTCGGTGCCGGGATAGGGCGCCGCAATGGAGACCTGGATGGTGTGCGGATCCAGCTCCTGAGCGAAACGGATGGTCTCCTCGATGGTTTCGCGTGTCTCTATGGGCAGACCAATGATGAAGGTGCCGTGCACCTTGATGCCCAGGCGACGGCAGTTGCGCATAAACTCGCGCGCCATCTCCAGCTTGAGACCCTTCTTAATCCGGTTGAGAATCTCCTGATTGCCGCTCTCGAAGCCCACGAGAAGCAGCCGCAGACCGTTCTCCTTGAGCGTCTTCAGGGTGTCGTAGTCCACATGCGCGCGGGCGTTGCACGACCAGGTGAGCTTGAGCCGCTTCATGCCCTTGCTGATAGCGATAGCCCTCTCCTTATCAATGGTGAAGGTATCGTCATCGAACATCCACTCGCGCACCTGCGGAAACAGGTCCCGGCCCTCCTCCAGCTCGCGTATCACCACCTCGGGCGACTTGGTGCGGTACCGGTGACCGCCGATGGTCTGCGGCCACAGGCAGAATGTGCACTTGGCGGGACACCCGCGCCCGGTGTAGAACGAGATGTACGGATGGAGCAGGTAGCCGATGAAGTAGTTCTCTATACGAAGGTTCTGCTTGTAGACCGGCAGGACGCTCGGCATGGCGTCCCAATCCTCGATAAGTTCTCGCTCCGGATTGTGGCGAATCTCCCCGCGCTCGTCACGATAAGAGAGGCCCGCGATCTCGGCAAGCGGGCGTCCCTCTGCCAGCTCCAAACACGTGTAGTCAAACTCGTTGCGGCACGCAAAATCAATGGCTGGCGAGGCATCCAGTACCGATTTGGGCAGCACGGCCGCGTGGGCGCCGATCATGCCCACCAACGCACGCGGGTTCCTGGCCTTGATTGCCTCGGCGCAGCGCGCATCGTTCTCCAGGGTGGGGGCGCTGGTGTGCAGCACGAACAGCTCGTAGTCGCCGGCCGTGGCGAGCACGTCCTCGATGGTGACTCCGTGCGGCGGAGCATCAATCAGTCGGCTGCCTGTAACCAGAGCGGCAGGCTGCGCGAGCCATGTGGGATACCAGTAGCTGGTAATCTCCCGGCGCGCCTGGTAGCGCGATCCCGCGCCGCCATCGAAGCCTTCGTAGGAAGGAGGATTCAGGAAGAGGGTCTGCTTCATCGTCACTCGGTCATTGGACTGTGCGAGATAAGGTTACCCCGCAATCGGCGACATCACGCAAAACGGGAAAAGCAACCTCATTCCGGCATCCTCTCCCTGGTCCGCCCGCTGCAGATAAATGCTGCGCCCA
>CAZGLN010000463.1:499-1719 GCA_964526545.1 uncultured Chthonomonadales bacterium | reverse complement strand
GCCCCTCATCGGCGATAACCGCGTCTTCGTTCGGCATGGGCTGGAGGCATTGCAGGACACCCAGAAAGCAGGACTAAGCGCCCTCAAACGGTTGGCCGGCCTGGCGGATCGTGCCGTTACATCCCATCAGGTGGGCTTTGTGCTGGGTCCGCGGCTGAACGCAATCGGCCGAATGGACGACGCGCGCATCGCTCTCGACCTGCTGCTCACGCGCGACTCCGCGCAGGCTGAAGAGCTGGCGGCTCGCCTCGAGCAGGCCAATCTCGACCGACGAACCATCGAGAAGCAGATTCTAGATTCCGCGCTTGCCCAGGTATTGGCCAGCGGCCGAGAGACGGCGCCTTGCATCGTAGTTTGGGGTGAAGACTGGCACCACGGAGTGCTGGGCATCGTGGCGAATCGTCTTGCGAGCATGTTCCACCGCCCCTCCGCGGTCATCTCCATCAGTGCGGATGGCGAAATGGCGCGGGGTTCAGGCCGAAGCGTTGCGCCGTTCGATTTTCACGGCGCTCTCTGCGAGTGTGCCGAGCTCTTGGGCGAGTATGGTGGGCATGCCCAGGCAGTCGGCTTCGAGGTAGAGCCCAAACGCTTGTCGGAGCTCGCAGAGCGCCTGGCCAAGGTTGCCAGCGACAGGCTGAAATTGGAGGACCTTGTCCCAGTGATGCATGCAGATGCCATCATAGATCCATCAGCACTGGGGCTGGAGCTTGTCGAGGAGCTCTCTCTCTTCGAGCCCTGGGGCCATGCCAATCCGGAACCTGTTCTGCTCGCCCAGAATATGCCGATCGTGGAGCTCAGGAGGGTCGGCCAAGACCTCAACCACCTGCGGCTCAGGGTGCTGCGCGATTCGTCTACGGCGGTTACGGCCCTGGCCTGGGGTGAGGGCGAGCTGGAGCAGCATCTGAGAGAGGGCGATAGAGTGGACATCTGCTTCCAGGCACGCAGCAATACCTTCAACGGTACTACCAGTCTCCAGATGGTAATCAAGGACATCCGTCACACCGCGCCCGCTGCGTAACCAGCGAGTCAGGCGCAACGTCATATTTCGAAACTCCTATACGCCGGTTTCCATGTGTCATGTTAAGCAGGCCTCAAGCAATGGACGACGAACCCGATTCTGAACCTCCCAAGCGCGCTGACGCGGCGTTCGATGAGCTGCTGCGATGCTACGGTCAGCTGAGCCCGGGTGCGGACCTGAGCTTGCTTCGGCGTGCATACGA
>CAZGLN010000463.1:0-391 GCA_964526545.1 uncultured Chthonomonadales bacterium | reverse complement strand
TCCCCAGCATCTGCGCGGCCCTCCTGCATGACGTCGTGGAAGATTGCGATGTCTCAATCGGCGATATTGCGAGCGAGTTCGGCCAGGAAATCGCCTCCATCGTGGACGGCGTAACGAAGCTGACTCAGCTGGAGCTTCAGGAGGTGTTCCCCGACGATACGCCGCTTGGCGGAAGATCGCCGGAGAACGCCGGAAACCTGAGACGGCGCGAAGAGACCCGCAAGAAGGCAGGCAACATCCGCCATCTCCTCGTGGCCATGTCCAAGGACCTGCGCGTGATTGTGGTGAAGCTGGCGGATCGGCTTCACAACATGCGCACCCTGGACGCCGTTGAGGAGGCCAAACGCTACCGCATTGCCGCGGAGACCCTTACGGTCTTTGCGCCCCTCGC
>CAZGLN010000462.1:0-1722 GCA_964526545.1 uncultured Chthonomonadales bacterium | reverse complement strand
TCACCATGAAGCCGATGACGACGCCGGGGAAGGTCAGCGGAAAGGTCAACATGCCGCAGGTGTGCGTGATGTCCGTCTGCAGAACGCTGCAGGCGCGCTTCTCAAGGTACTCCCTCACGGCATATTGCGAAACGAGCCGCTCGCCCGTTGCGATGGGTGTGGCCACCGCGCGCTGGATCAGCGCGATATCCTCCACGACCTCCGGCCAGCAGGGCTCCTCGAACCAGTAGAGCCCGTAAGGTTCCAGCGCCTTCGCGAAGAGCAGGCCCATGCGCGGCGAAGGACGCGCATGGCAATCCACCATGATGTCTATTGAGTCGCCCACTGCCTCCCGCATGGCGCGGACGCAGGCCTCCGCGTAGCGGATGGGCCGCAGTCCTTCCAGCGGCATGGTCTCCGGCACCGCCATGGATTTGAACGCGGTAAAGCCCTCGGCTACCGCCTTCTGCGCCAGCTCGGCGAATCGGCCGGCATCCTCGGGTGCAGTCTCGTAGAAGTCCTCCATCTTGCCGCCTCCGAGGTGGCAATAGGTGCGGACATAGTCACGCACGGGCCCGCCCCAGAGCCGGTGGCAGGGCACTCCGTGGACCTTGCCCAGGATGTCCCAGAGCGCGATATCAATGCCGCTGATGGCCGTTCCCCGCACGATGCCGTTGCCATGCCAGAAGTGCTGGCGATACATCATCTGCCACAGGTGCTCGATGCGCGTGGGGTCCTCGCCGATGAGCAGCGGTTCGATATCCTGGATCGCGCCGATGACGGCCCGCGTGTGCCACTCCAGTGTCGCCTCGCCCCAGCCCCACAGCCCTGGCTGGTCCGTTACCACCTTCACGAAGATCCAGTTGCGCATGCGCGCATTGCATACGTGCGTCTCTATCCGTGTAATCTTCACGCGGCCGCTCCTTCCCCTTCTCGTGTCGCCGTTGTTCGGCGTCGGCACGGGAAAATCTTGTTTCGTGGACCCGCCGACTATGGAGTTCATCCATGGTAGGTGCACGGCGGAAGGAAGCGCCGAGCGCAAGGCGAAACGGGTACCGGAAGCACGACTCAGTCGGAGAGAGACCAACAATGCAGCCGGACGACGCCTTCTTCTCAGGCAAGCGATACGCCCTCTTCGGCGCAAGCGCCCGCGGCCGCGCCCACGGACCTGTGCTCATTCGCGCGCTCGCTAAGGCAGGCAAAGAGGTGGTGGCGGTGCAGCCGGATGGTCTCCCCATCAGGGGAGCGACGGTCGTGCGCTCGCTAGCGGAGGCCGGATCTGTGGATGGCGTGGTCGTTCTGCCGCCCTCTCCCTGGGACAACAGCGCGGCGGATTTCACTACGGAGGCCCTGCGGCAGTGTAGAGAACACGGCCTTGGGCAGGTGTGGATCTACACGGCCGGAAATCCGGCTCCCGCCGCGGCGCTGGCGTCCGAGCAGGGGATTTCGGCTTGCGTGGGCCACTGCCCATGTCTCTACATTCCTGGCGGCGGCTTCCCACACAATCTGCACAGGTTTCTCTTCCGATTGACCGGCCGGGCCTAACCGCCGTTTCGCGCGAGGTGCCTCCAGCAGGGCTCAAGCGGAAGTCGCCAGGGCGAGCCACCTGCTGCGAGGAAGTGCGGATCGCGCCTATCATGGACGTGACGCAATACGTGCTGTTGAAGCGAGGACTTGTGGTCCATCCAGATTTGGAGTCATCCCCATGACCAACCGAGAGAGAGTGTATGCCGCCATAGAGCA
>CAZGLN010000461.1:355-1737 GCA_964526545.1 uncultured Chthonomonadales bacterium | reverse complement strand
ACGGCCCGACGGCAGGCTGGGTGGGCGGCGCCCCGGGAGTCTACACCGTGGTCCGGCATCCGCGGAAGATCACGTTCCGGACCGTGCAGGAAGAGGCCATGATTGTGCGTCCGGGAGGCGGACTGGACAACATTGCCATGTTCAATGACAATGCGCTCGCTATACCGCCCATTGTGAGTAATAGCGTTACGAATAGTGTGACGCTCGTGGGCAAGCCGGGCGGCGCGGACTACTACCTGACCAACCTGAACCTAACCGGCAATAAGTCCATAACCTTCAACAACACAAACGGCCCCATCCGCATCTGGATCGGCCCTTCGGGGGGAACCTCCACGGCCAACTTCCGCGGCGGCACTGCGGCGATCAAGATGGACCAGGACCCGACGAAAGCATGCTCCATCTACGTGGCCACGACTTCGGGCATCACGCTGGCAGGCAACGAGCGGCTCGACGCCGAGATCATTGCCTATAACAAGAACACATGGGGCCAGGAGTACGGCTACGTGCGCAACAGTGGAAACCCCGTCATCTACGGGCGCATTCTGGCCCACCGCGCCGATATCAACGGCAACGTGACGGTGAACTACCAGCAGGCCAACATCCGCCCCACCAACTACGCGTACTACGGCTACGCGGGCGGCTGGGTGGAGGTCGGCGCCAGATAGCGGGCTGCGTGCGGGGCGCTGCGCGGCAGGGCGCGCGCCCCAAGTTGCGGCGGGAAAGGCCGCGCGCGACGGCGAACGTGGACGGAAATACAACCATGCTGCTTCTAGCAGCGGAACTCCGTCCGAGATCGCGCCATGCTGCCTTTCGCCGCGCTCATGTCTGCCATCTTCGCCATTTCGCCGCCCGCTAATCTGCTGATCAACGGCGGGTTTGAGTCCTGGGGCGGCTGGACGCTCTCACCGGGCATCGCCATCGTATCGGCGGGGGCCCACGCGGGCGCGAAGTGCCTTGAGGTGCGCACCGCGGAGAGTGCCCAGGCCGAGCAGTTGGTACTCGGTGCGCCCTCCAGCCAGCAGGTTACGCTCCGCGCCTGGATGCGCACGACGGCCATCGCCCGAAGAGCCGATACCCCCGGTTTCGCCTTCATCGCCCTCTACCAATTCGACAACGCGGGGCGGCTGCTGCGGCATCGGGACATCGCGCAAGTTGGCGAGCCAACGCCCTGGAGGGAGTACACCGCCACGGAACCCGTGCATCCCGCGGCGGACTATCTCGCGGTGAGGGTAGGCATACACAACGGCTCCGGCGCGGCCTGGTTCGATGAGGTCTCGCTTGCCGTCGGCGAATCGGCCGCCGAAGCCTCTCACGAGTCTGCGCGCGTGCGTCCCTCTGCCGAGTACCGTGTCGCCGTCCGGGCCGCCGCCAGACGGCCGCCC
>CAZGLN010000461.1:0-273 GCA_964526545.1 uncultured Chthonomonadales bacterium | reverse complement strand
GGCCGTGTGCGATGCCACGCGTCTCAACGCGCAGCGGTACGATCTGCTTGTGGTACCCTGCGGGGCCTCCTATCCGGCCGAGGGTCGCGCGGCCCTCCTGCGCTTCCTGAGCCAGGGAGGCGATCTGCTCACCACCGGCGGCTACGCCTTCGATGCCCTCCATGTGCGAGAGCAGGGCAGGTGGGTGCCCTATTCCGCGTATGTGAACCGTCAGCGGGCACGTGCGCGCGATTTCACAATCGCCGGGTTGCCCAACGGCGGGTTCGAGAAGGG
>CAZGLN010000460.1:0-1742 GCA_964526545.1 uncultured Chthonomonadales bacterium | reverse complement strand
GCTCCGGCCGCCCCTGGGGTCCGCCACCGCCGGGCCGCCTCTGCCCGCGAACCTTCGCACTAGCGGCTTCGCGGCACGTCCCGACGGATCTGTATGAGCCGGCGACTGCTGCACCGGGCGTTTTGGTACTACGGCCAGCTTGCCGAGGCACGACGTCCCGCCTCAGCGTTGGCTGGTAACACCCCCTTGCCGATCTCGGCACACAGTTCGTCTACGCTGCAATCTCGGCGCTTGCCGATGGGGAGCGTAACGACCACTCATTTCGGGATGCGACTCCGCCACAGCCGGCCTCCAAGAGTGTCAGGTGGCGTTCTCTCCATGGACCTCCTTGCACTCCGATCTTGCCACGGCCGGGGAACCTCTTGCCATCCCCTTCCGATACGGTTGTTCCACAGCGCCTTCCAAGGCGCACCGGAACGAATACCGGCTTCTCGCGCAGTCTCGCAAGCACCTGGCCGGGGCTACTCCAGCAGGAAGGTCCTCTCTAGAAGCTGCACGGGCTGCCCGCCTGCCGCGTCATCCGTCGGGCTTTCCAGGTAGTTCTGCATGAACTCCTGCCACCGGGTGTGCACCTCGGACTTGGCCAGGTAGTCACAGGCGGCCTGCCAGTCGTCGCACTCCAAATACCCGAACTCCAGCCCGTCCGGCCCGAGCCAGAGGCTGTAGTTGCGTATTCCCGCGGCCTTTAGCTCCGAGAGCAGCTCCGGCCAAACGTTCGCATGAATCTCCTTGTACTCCTCAATCTTCTCGGGCTTCACCCTCAGCAGAAGTCCTACTCGCTGCATAGTCTGGTTCCTCAGGCCTGGATTCACGTCCGGTCAGGGCCGCTACGGTCGGCCCTCTGCCGGCGCCGAGCATGGATTCGCCTTGCGCAAGCGCCAGCAGGTACACTCTGCCAATCATCTAGGCTTGGTTCCTCGGCAAACTCCGTTCTCCTGCTCGAGGAGACCTCCGGGAAGCACCATGGTAAAGCTCGGCGGACCGCTCTTCGGCAACTACGACGATCCTTCCCAGTGGGCTTCGGCCGTGCGTGCCAAGGGCTACCGCGCCGCCTACTGCCCGGTCGGCGCGGATGCCGATAGCGACACGGTGGCCGCCTATGCGCGGGCCGCGGAATCCGCGGGAGTAACCATCGCGGAAGTAGGGGCGTGGAGCAACCCTCTCTCGCCCGACTCCGCGGTCGCCGAGGCCGCGACTGCACACTGCATCCGCCAGCTCGCGCTTGCCGACTGCATCGGCGCGCTCTGCTGCGTGAATATCGCAGGCTCCCGCGGCGAGCAGTGGGACGGACCGCACCCCGAGAACCTTACCCCGGAGACCTTCGACCGCATTGTGGAGGTGGTCCGGACGATCATTGACGCCGTCAGGCCCACGCGCACGTGCTATGCGTTGGAGACGATGCCCTGGATGTACCCCGACTCGCCGGAGAGCTACCTTCGCCTTCTCAAGGCGATAGATAGACCCGCCTTCGGGGTGCATCTCGATCCGGTTAACCTGGTATGCAGTCCCCAGCGCTTTTTCGCCAACGGCAATCTCATCCGATCTTGTTTCGCCCAGTTGGGCCCATGGATTAAGAGCTGCCACGCCAAGGACATCCTCCTGGCGCCCCGCCTCACCACGCACCTGGACGAGGTGCGGCCGGGTGAGGGCGGCCTCGATTACGCCGTCTTCCTCACAGAGCTGGACCGACTCAACCCGACACCTCCGTTGATGCTGGAGGTGTCGGGTTGAGAAAGAGTGTA
>CAZGLN010000459.1:1295-1754 GCA_964526545.1 uncultured Chthonomonadales bacterium | reverse complement strand
GACCGCCGCGTAAACGAGGCGGCGCGGCTGCTGGGACTGGACAACCTCCTGCAGCGTAAGCCCAAGCAGCTCTCGGGCGGCCAGCGCCAGCGCGTTGCGCTGGGCCGGGCGATCGTGCGTGAGCCCAAAGTCTTCCTGATGGATGAGCCTCTCTCGAACCTGGACGCCAAATTGCGCGTGCAGACTCGCGCGGAGCTCATCAAACTGCACCGCCGGCTGGGGATTACCACCATCTACGTAACGCACGATCAGGTGGAAGCCATGACCATGGGCGACCGCATCGCAGTGATGAGTGCGGGCGTCATGCAGCAGTGCGACACTCCCTTGAATCTCTACAACCGGCCCGCCAATATGTTTGTCGCGGGCTTTATCGGCTCGCCGGCCATGAATTTCATTCCCGTGCGCCTGGTGGGAGATGATGCGGGACTCTGGGCGGATGCCGGATCGTTCAAGGTGAAG
>CAZGLN010000459.1:0-1284 GCA_964526545.1 uncultured Chthonomonadales bacterium | reverse complement strand
CCGGACCACGCCGAGAAGGCTGCCGACCATGCGGGCAAGGAGTGCATCTTCGGCATCCGGCCGGAGGATATCTACGATGCCCGGCTGGAGGGCCTGGTGAAGCCCACGGAGTGGAATACCGTGGATGTGGGCGTGGATGTCATCGAGCCGCTGGGCAACAATGTGGAGATGCATCTGACAGTGGGTGACCGCCAGCTCATCGCCATGATAGACAACAAGACCAGCGCGCGAGTCGGCGAAACCATGAAGGCCTGTTTCGACCTGGAGAAGAGCCACCTCTTCGACAAGGACACGGAGCGGGCGCTCTTCTAGGTGGAGGTCAGGCCCGAACTGGATATCTGCTTGCCATTCGGCGCGCCGGGCCACTCGTCAAGGTGCGCAATCCACTCTTCAGGCCAGAGGCTCGATGACCAGACGCGGTGACATCCTGGGCAGGATTGTCGGGTTCCTCGTCTTCCTGCTCGGGATCGCGATCATTCTGGTGGTTCTTCGGCTCGGCTTCACCCTCTTTCAGGAGCCCACGCTGAGCCAGGGCTCGGCCGCCTCCACCAAGCCCTCCGTGGAGTCGCTCGCCTCGGGGTTCGGCGCCCTGCTCATACGCATCGCCCTGCTCTTCCTCGGGTCCATCTCAGGATCGCTCATCGCCAACAAGGGGATAAACCTCTACTTCGCGTCGCTGCCTGGCGCCGCCCAGAAAGGCTCCCCCGAGGACCCGCCCAGGGCTGGGTGACCGCAACCGCGCGACCAGGATGCAGGCGCTGGGAATAGCCACCAGCCGCCGCGCGTGTTGGCCGATGCGATCCCTATTCGGAAGCTCCCGTAACGCGGATCTCCGGCGGCCCGTCCCAGCCGATTAGGCACATGTTGCTTGCCGCGGTATGGTGCTTCTTGTAGGCGACGAAGTGCACCACTGTGCCGTAGACCGTTATCTCCGCGTCCTCGTAGTAGGTGCCCCGATCGTGCCCGGGTTCCGTCACGCTGATTGTTCCCCTGCCGCTGATGACTACCATTACATCCTCCCACTTGCACGTCCGCGTGTGCGATTCTATCGCGGAGCGCCGCCGAGGTTCAACCAGACCTCCACGCGCGGCGTCCTCCAGTTATAGGGTTTCACCAGTATGTCCGGCCTGCCGTCGCCGTCCAGGTCGCCGACTTGTCCTTCGTGCACGTCCACCCCCGTGGCAATCTGCTCGCGCCGAAATCCGCCTCTGCCATCGCCCCAAAACACCCACATGCCGCAGTTGGGATGGTCATCTCGCCCGGTCCACGTGCGCATCTCCCCGC
>CAZGLN010000458.1:0-1772 GCA_964526545.1 uncultured Chthonomonadales bacterium | reverse complement strand
GCTTGAGCGCGGAAGCTACGGGCAGAGCGTGCACCACATCGCCGATGGAACTGAGTCGAAGGATCAGCGCGCTCTGCAGGCTGCGGAGGTCGGGCACTCTCATCGCGAGAGACCTCGCGCATGGAGCGCGCGCCGGACGGCGGCCAGCACATCTTCCGGCTGCACTGCGTCCAGACATGCGGGCGGAGGAGAGAGGCACTTCTGGCGGCTGTTCACGGGAGCCCTGGCATGGAAGGCGGCGCATCGAGGAGCGCACTGGTCGCGCCGATGCACCACGAAGTCCTGCTGACCATAGGGAGCCAGACGGTCCGGATTGCTACGGCCGAATATGCTGACCACCGGCACATTCAGCGCCGCGGCCAGGTGGGCCGATCCGGTATCGCCGCAGATGTGTATCTCGGCCATGCCCAGCAGAGCGGCCAGTTGAAGCAGATCGGTCTGTCCGGTGAGATCGGCGAGCCGGGCATCGGATGCCGCCCTGGTGCGCTCCGCCACGTCTCGGTCAGAGGGCGCGCCAACCAGCACCACGTGGAGACCCATCTCCCTTGCGAGCGTGTTCGCGACAGCCCCGTAGCCCTCGGGCCTCCAGCCCTTGTTGCCGCCCGCACCTGCGGAGGGATTGATGACGGCGAATGGCCCATCCACTTCCGCCCTCCGCAGCAGGCCCATTGCATCGCCTCGGCTCTCTTCGGGTATCTGGAGTTCGAAGAGAGGCGGCTCGTCCGGCGCGCCGAGGCTGTGCGCTACATCGAGCAGTTGGTCCACGATGTGTACGCTGGATGGCCTGCGCGGCACGCGCTTGACGAAGAGGGGCGCCAGCTCTCGGAGCCAATCACAGCCGAGCCGCAACGGCGCACCGCTCAAGGCGGCTATCAGCGCGGATTTGGTGAGTCCCTGCAGGTCGAGGGCAATCTGGTAGCGTCGGGCGATGAGCTCGCTGCGCAGGTGCCGGAGTTGCGCGAGTGTGTCCAGCGACAATCGCAGGCTGCCTGAGAGTGCGATCACGCGGTTGACCGCAGGATGGCATCGTACGATTGGCGCGGCGCGTTCGCCAACCACCCAGTCAATCTCGAGGTGGGGGAAAGCGCGGTGAAGAGCGCTCGCCACGGGCAGAGCATGCACCACGTCTCCTATGGCGCTCAGCTTCACGATGAGCAGGCGCCGCATGTGACGCATTTCGGGCATGCGAGATCTCATGGGGATTCGTGGCCAGCCGGGGCGGGCGCATCGGCGCGTTTCACGCCCGGCGAGGCCCTCCATCGGTCGTGGAACCAGAGCCACTGCTCCGGCGCCTCGCGTATGAAGAGCTCGAGCTGGCGGTTGACCTCTGTCATGATTCGCCGAACGTCGGCAGCTTCATCGTCGGTACGCGAAGTGTCCAACGGATTGCAGAAGCGCAGCCGGAAGCGTCCGCCGGGCAGCCGTATGCACGCGAAGCAGAGCAGCGGGGCTCCCGTGCGCAGGGCCAGCTTGGCCGGGCCATCCGCAGTGCCCGTGGGCTGACCGAAGAATGGCACGGTAACGTCGCCTGCGTTCTGGTCGCAGAGGATGATGACCGCGGCGCCGCTGCGCAGCGCGGTGAAGACCGGCTTCATGGACCTGCCAAGCGCGACCAGCTCAACTCCCAGCCGCTGGTGCAGGTCCTGGATTATGCGCCAGGTCGCCTGATCACGGGTAGCCCTGGTGAGGGCGACGATGCGGCGGCCATGCTGAAGCACTAGCGGCGCAGGCGCCTCGAAGTTGCCGATGTGGCCCGTGATCGCGAGCAGACC
>CAZGLN010000457.1:0-1775 GCA_964526545.1 uncultured Chthonomonadales bacterium | reverse complement strand
GGCGCGCTCCACCCTGCTGGTCGCCACTTCTCCGCTCTTCGCGGGCATCGTAAGCCAGGCGCTGGGTCGGCCCATGGGAAAGGGGTTTTGGCTGGGCCTTCTGGTGGCGGGAGGCGGAGTCTGGTGGTTCACCCGCACAGTCGCCTCGGGACTGGGTGTGCACGATCCGGCCGGTCCCTGCCTGGGCGATCTGCTAGCCGTTGTGGGAGCCGCCGCCGTGGCGGGCTACATGCTGCTGGTGGAGGATTTGCAGCGCGCGCAGGGCACCGGGCGCGTGGTGGCGTGGACCTACTCGACCGCCGCCGCGGCCACCTGGCTCTTTCTGCCGCTGCTGCCGAGCGCGGGCAGCCTGCTCCCTCAGGCGCCGCTTGCCTGGCTTTCGGTCCTGGGCATGGCGGCGCTGCCCCAACTGGTGGGCCACACCACCATGAATTGGTGCCTGCGCCACTTCTCGGCCGGGGTGGTCGGCGCCGCCACCCTGCTGGAGCCTGTCTTCGCAGCCGCGCTGGCCTGGCCCGTGTTCCACGAACCCATCACCCCGGCGAGGGCGGCGGCCGGACTGGTGGTGCTCGCGGGAGTGTGGCTGGCCATACGCAATCCCCGAAGAGCCTGAGCCTGCTCCTGAAATACATGCCGTAGCGATTCCGTTTCGCCCTCGGCCGGAGTCGCGGGGCTAAGCAGAAGTGTCGCCGCTGTATCCACCCGCAGCTCCCGCGGCCGCGCGGCGACCTGCATGCGGAAGGCCGCGCTGGCGCCGCGGAGCTCCACCGCCTGCCGCTCCGCTCTTCCGTCCTCCATCTCGACCACGAGCGGAACCGAGAGCCTATACGGCGTTCCTGTCTGTTCCAGGCGGCCGGTAACCGTGAAGCCACCGCCGGCCGGGGCCGATTTCACCGCGGCGAGCCGCACGGCGGGGGTGCCTCCGCGGCGTACCCACTGGTCGAACCACCAGCCATAGTCCTTGCCGGTGGTCTGCGCGACGGCTCGCTCGAAATCCCCCCATTCGGCTGCCTCGCCGCGCTTGTGCGCGGTGATAAAGCGCCGCATGCAGGCGAGCATGGTCTCCTGGCCGAGCAGGTCCTCGAGCATTCGGAGCACCAGCGACCCCTTGCCGTAGCCCACCGCGGCATGGGCGGGATTCTCGGTGTCCCAGGCCTCCACCAAGGGCACGCGAAACATGCCGGCAACGCCGCGGGTCAAGCCGCCTCCACGAACCGCAGGGTTTTGCGACCGCTGGAACAGGTCGTCGGAATAGGTGGCGAAGCCCTCGTTCCACATGCCGCGCGTGTAGGTGCAGGGCACTATCCCGCCCCACCAGGTGTGGGCCAACTCGTGCACAATGGCACCCGGCAGTGTGCCCGGTCCAAAGGTGGCGAAAGAGTAGGCCTCCAGCGCGCCGCCGAAGGGCCCCAGAGTCTGCACCACCGCGTAGCGCGTGTAGGGATAGGGACCGAACACCCGCTGGAAGTAGGCCATCGCCTTCTCCAGGATGTCGAGACTGCGATTCGCCAGCTCCTGGTCCGGCCGCAGGAGGCACGCCTGAAGCAGGAGGGAGCCGACCTTCCGCTCCGTTACGGTGTATGGACCCGCCGTGAGCGAGAAGTAGCACACAGGCAGTTCGTTTCGATAGGTGAAGGTCGCGGTCTCCTCGGCCTCCGTGCGGCTCACCACAAGCAGCGCCGCTGGCGGCACACGGACTGCCGGCGCCATAGTGCAGGCGCTGCGTGCGCGGGTGAGGATGGCGACGCGGTGGCGTCGGGGGGATGCGGCAGCAG
>CAZGLN010000456.1:0-1782 GCA_964526545.1 uncultured Chthonomonadales bacterium | reverse complement strand
ATGCGGCTTGGTTCGCTCAAAACGCTGCTTGCCCATTGGAACCCCCGGTTGTCTGGCGTGCGGCTGCTAGGCCGCCCAACGCGTTGCTACCTGTTTACCAACTGTCGGCCGTGCACCCTGGAGACGAGCTGCTCGGCAAGATTGCGAGGCACCTCTTCGTAGTGCGATGGCTCTACTGATGGATCCGCCCGCCCCTGAGTCAGCGAGCGCAGATCCGTTACATATCCGAACAGCTCGGAAAGCGGCACCAGCGCACGGATGGACTGCATGCCGCCCGGCCTCGGCTCAACACCCTCGATGCGCCCGCGCCGCGAGTTCAAGTCGCCGATGACATCGCCCATGAATTGCTCGGGCGTGAGCACCGCCACGGCCATGATGGGCTCCATGATCACCGGACTCGCCTTCTTGCATGCAGCCTTGAAGGTCTGCGACGCGGCAATCTTGAACGCCATTTCAGAAGAGTCGACTTCGTGGAACGAACCATCCACCACGGTCGCCCGCACATCTACCATCGGATAGCCGGCCAGCACGCCGGTATCCATGGCTTCGCGCACTCCCTGCTCTATCGCGGGAATGTACTCCTTCGGGATGGTGCCGCCCACAATCTTGTTCACGAACTCGAAGCCCTTTCCGGGCTCCAGCGGCTCTACCTCCAGCTCGCAATCGCCGTACTGACCCTTGCCGCCGGTCTGCCGCTTGAAGGGCTCGCGTGCCACCGCCTTGCGCGTGATGGTCTCCCGATAGGCCACCTGCGGGGCGCCCTGGTTCACCTCGACCCCGTACTCCCGCTTCATCCGGTCCACCATGATCTCCAGGTGAAGCTCGCCCACTCCGGAGATGATGGTCTGGCCCGTTTCGGGATCGGTGCTCAGGCGAAACGTCGGATCTTCCGAGCTCAGCTTCTGGAGCGCGATGCCCATCTTCTCCTGGTCGGCCTTGGTCTTCGGCTCGATGGCGAGCGAGATGACCGGCTCCCTGAACTGGATGGATTCCAGCAGGATCGGATGGCTCTCCGCGCAGAGCGTATCGCCCGTGGCGGTGAATTGCAGACCCACCGCGGCGGCGATTTCGCCCGCGTAGACGGTATCCACATCCTCACGGCTGTTGGCGTGCATGCGCAGAATGCGCCCCACACGCTCCTTCTTGGCCTTCACGGCGTTGTACACCGTGGCGCCCTTCTGCAGCGTGCCTGAATAGACGCGGAAGTAGGTCAGGGTCCCGAACCGGTCCGAGACAATCTTGAACGCGAGGGCGCAGAACGGCTCATCATCCGAAGCGCGGCGCTCGATGCGCTCGCCGGTCCGCGGGTCCGTGCCGGGCACCGCGGCAATATCCACCGGTGAGGGCAGGAAGTCCACCACGGCATCCAGGAGCGGCTGCACACCCTTGTTCTTGTAGGCCGAGCCGCACGTTACCGGCACAATCTGACCGCTCACGGTCCCGGTGCGCACCGCGGCCTTAATCTCCTCCGCGGTGATCTTGCCGCCCTCCAGAAACTTCTCCATCAAGGCATCGTCGAAGAGCGAGGCCTCCTCGATAAGCTTCTCGCGCCACTCCAGCGCCTGATCCATGAGATCCGCCGGTATCTCCTGGACTTCAAACGACCGGCCATCGTCTCCGGCATATACGATGGCTTTCATGGCGATGAGGTCCACCACCCCCGCGAAGCTCGCCTCCATCCCGATGGGGATCTGGATGGGCACGGCGTTGGCGCCCAGCCGCTCGCGCATCTTCTCCACAACCGAGGCGAAGTTGGCGCCCATCCGGTCCATCTTGTTGATG
>CAZGLN010000455.1:0-1785 GCA_964526545.1 uncultured Chthonomonadales bacterium | reverse complement strand
GATTGCGCCATCAATCCGGGCAACTCCGGCGGGGCGCTGGTGGACCGCGAGGGCAAACTGATCGGCATCAACACCCTGGTAGCGGACGCGGCGAATGGCGTGGGCTTCGCGATTCCCATTGATACCGCGCAGCGCATCGTGGCCCAGCTGCGCAAATACGGCAAGGTGAAGCGTCCCTGGACAGGCATCTACGCGGCGAACATGAACCGGTACCTCCAGTCGCGCCTCGGCGCGCCGAGCGACGAGGGAATCATCGTGGCCCAGGTCGCTCCGAACAGCCCGGCCGACGAGGCAGGCATCGCTCCCGGCGACATCGTGCTGGAGTTGGACGGCAAAAAGATCGCCAGCGAGGACCAATTCAGGAGGCTGGTTGAATCCCTCTCAATCGGCAAGAAAGTGGAGATTATCGTCTGGCGCGAGGGCAGGCGGCTACGCGGCGAACTTACCCTGGTGGAGGCGCCATGACGGAGACGTCAAGGGGCGCAGTCCAAGCAGCTCGTATGCCTGCCCCTGGCATTGGGTAGCCATGCTGGAAGCACGGCTTCGCAAGAACCTCGATACCACCCTCCTCTTTTGCGCTCTGGCCACAGCGGTGTTCGGGCTGGTAGCGCTCTACAGCGTTACCCGCGACAGCCCGACCAGGGGATATGCGAAGCAGGCGATTGTCTGCCTGCTGGGCCTCGCGGCGATGGTTGGTGCCGCGTGGGTTGACCCTGCGCGATTCACGCGATGGGCGCGCGGCATCTACCTGGCGACCCTCGGCATGCTTGCGCTCGTGCTGCTCTTCGGTGCGGGGGCCAAGGGCGCCACCCGCTGGATACCGATTCTCGGGTTCCAGTTTCAGCCCTCTGAGTTCGCCAAACTGGGAATTGTGATCTGCCTGGCGGTGTTTCTCACGCGCCGCATCGAGTCCATCCGTGAGCCGGGAACGGTGCTGTCAAGTCTGGCCTACATTGCCGTTCCCCTTCTGCTCATTTTTCTCCAGCCCGATCTTGGCACATCGCTTGTGCTGATGGCGGTGTGGCTGGGCATGCTCTGGGTGGCCGGCGCGCGCTGGCAGCATCTCGGCCTCACGGTGTTGGCGGGTCTTCTCCTCTTCACGTGCGCCTGGCAGATGGGGGTGATAAAGGAGTACCAAAAGAACCGCCTGGTAGCCTTCATCAATCCAGATGCCGACGCGAAGCAGACCGGTTACCACGTCATCCAGGCGCGGATTGCCATAGGTTCCGGCCAGGTGTTCGGCAAGGGGCTGGGCCAAGGGACGCAGTCGCAGGGAAGGTTCGTGCCGGAGAACCATACGGACTTCATCTTCTCCGTAATTGGAGAGGAGGGCGGATTCGCGGCTTCGGTCCTGCTCGTGGCGCTCTATGCGGGCATCCTCATGCGGGGGCTGGCCACTGTTGCCCAGGCGGAGGAGGTGCAGTCCCGTCTTATCGCCGCCGGCATTGTCTCCATGCTGGCCTACCACATCATTGTAAACCTGGGAATGAACGTGGGGATCATGCCGGTAACTGGAGTGCCGCTGCCGCTCGTCTCTTCCGGGGGCTCCAGCCTCCTGATGAATATGACGGCTATCGGACTGCTGCTCGGGATCGGCATGCGAAAGCACAGGCTCAGTTTCTAGGCAGGATAATCCTGTGCGGCCGATACAGCGTACTTGCCGTTTGCATCTCCGCCAATCAGCCGGTGTTTGCCGTGCGTGGTCTCGTAGATGGCGCCCGCTAATATTTGCATGGAGCCCTGACTCGGAACCAGAGTACAAACGCGAGCCCGGCGGACTTACTC
>CAZGLN010000454.1:0-1787 GCA_964526545.1 uncultured Chthonomonadales bacterium | reverse complement strand
GACTTTACAGCCGTCACCACCCAGGGCGATCTCACCCTCTCTAGTCTGAGGGGCAAATGGGTTGTGCTCTTCTCCCACCCGGCGGATTTTACGCCTGTCTGCACCACCGAGTTCGTGGAGTTCGCTAAGCACTCAGAGGACTTTGCGCAGAGAAACGTACAGCTCATCGGTCTCTCGATTGACAGCGTCTACTCCCACATCGCCTGGATACGCAACATCGAGCAGAACTTCGGGGTTACCATCCGCTTCCCAGTCATCGCCGACCTGGATATGAAGGTAGCCCATCTCTACGGGATGATTCATCCCGGCGCAGCGACCACGGCGGCCGTTCGCTGTGTCTTCATCATTGACGACAAGGGCATTGTGCGCGCCATGGTCTACTATCCTCTAACCAATGGGCGCAGCATTCCGGAGATTCTCCGGCTTGTTGATGCGCTGCAGACGCACGACAAGCACAACGTCGCCACCCCCGCCAATTGGTGCCCAGGCCAAAAGGTCATCGTGAAGCCGCCGCTAACCCAGGAGGCCGCCGCCAAGCGCCTGGAGGAGGGCTACGAACTGAAGGACTGGTACTTCGCGCAGAAGGATCTGTAGACTGGATCGGTGCGCATCGCGAGCATTCAGGGGCACTCCGCGGCCTCTGAATGCTCGCTTGCTATTTAGACCTGGCCGCTGAAGTGCGCGGCGAACTCCCCTTGCGTGCAGTACCAGACGTGACCATGACCGCAGAAGAAGGCGAGGTTGCACTCGAGCGTTGCCCAGTCCTCCTCGTCGCCGGTGCATGCGGTGGATGTGCCCACAAGGTAGAAGAGACCGTCGCTCCCCTGCTCCACATCCTCCCAATGGCCGCGCAGTTCCATGTGCTCGCCGAGAACCGATGCCGTGTAGGGCAAGTCGAGCCATTCCTCCACGGCTAAGGCGCGGATAGTCCCGGTCCGATCGGCCCTGATCGAGCGAATCCCGTGCTCGCGCAGGGCCATTCGCACCTCAGGGTCCAGGAGGGTGCCGTGCTGCACGGCGGCCGAGACCGCGGCTGCCGGCAATGCGGCGTTGAGCGCGCGCAGATGCTCCACCGCCGCCCCGGGATCGGTAATCAGCAGGCCGACTTCGTTGCCGGCTTCCACAAGAGCGCGCAGATCGCCGGCCTCCAGGCGATTCGGATTGCCAAGTTGGTCGGCCGGTACGAAGAAGGAGCCCTTCCAGCCGAAACCTTCCAGGCTCTCCGCAATGCGGAGGTCGTCCGCGTAACCGCCGTCCCAGCCGCTGGTAACCGCGACGACAGCGTTTCCTGGCATCTGCGCCATAACTTCTGATCTCCCATGAGTTTGTTCCACACCGGCACGGCGACTCGCGAAGCCCGCGACACTGCCCTTCGCAGGGAATTGTGCGGCACGCGCAGAACGTGCGGCCTAGAATCTACCCGAGGAGCCGCCATGCCCCGCATCGAGCTGACAGTGGATGTGAATGCGCCCGTTCAGAAGGTCTACGAAGTTGCCCGCGATGTGGAGGCATTTCCGGACTTCATGGAGGACCTCCAGTCCCTCACGGTACTCGAACGCAGCGACGATGGTAACCGCACCGTAACCGAGTGGGTCGGCGTGATCCGCGAGTTCAAGATGACCGTGCGGTGGACACAGGAAGACCGATGGGACCCAGCCAACCATCGCGACGATTTCAACCTGATTAAGGGCGACATGGACTCGATGAGCGGCTATTGGCAGTTTCATCCAATCAACGGGAGTACGCGCTTTGAGTGCGTAGTGGAGTATGAGTACAACGTGCCGCTG
>CAZGLN010000453.1:0-1807 GCA_964526545.1 uncultured Chthonomonadales bacterium | reverse complement strand
ATTGCTCGTGGTCATAGCGATAATCGCCATACTCGCCGCCATCCTATTCCCCGTATTCGCTCAGGCGCGCGAGAAGGCGAGGGCCATCTCCTGCCTGTCCAACTGCCGTCAGATTGGGCTGGCAGTAGCCCAATACATCAACGACTACGACGAGGTGTTTCCGCTCGTCAGTTTTCCCGTGGCAGCCAATACATGGACCCTCACCGTGCAGCCATATATCCGCAACGAGGCGATCCTGCGCTGCCCAAATGACAACAGCTCGAACTGGGGGGCAGGCCGCCTCTCGTCCTACGCGGTGAACGCCTGGTTCACCCCGAACGCACCGGTTCAGTACACGTCACTCGCGCAGCTCATGGCGCCCGCCAGCGTCATCTATCTTGCGGAGAACGCCAGGGATCGGCGGCCAGATCACTTTCCTCCGTACTGCTTCAATCCGAACGATCCTCTCCGGCCGGCGTTCTGCCCGATGCTGGGTCCCTTCTTCGATGCGCGCGGGCTGCCGCTCTTCCTGGCCGCGGAGCGCCATCAGGAAGGCATGAACTGCATCTATGTGGATGGGCACGCCAAATGGAGCCGATGGAGCCAGATCTGGTTTGAGGATGCGGCCAACGGAGTGTACGGTGGCCGGTTCGACCCGCGCCAGCGGCAATAGACGAAAGCAACGTTCCCGATCCCAGCCGTAGTCAGCCGCGGATCCGACTGCCCTTAGAGCGACATATGCCTGCGAGGGCAGGAGTAGCGCGATGGCACGCGAACGGAGGAAGGAACGGGAGAGGACCCACGCAATGATGGAATCAGCCTACAACCGCCCCACCCTGGAGCCCGATTGGGAGGAGGCCCGCCGATTTCATGGTCACCTCGGGCCGTGGCTTGCTCTTGGAATGAAGATCGGCCAGGAAGCCATGCGCCTTCTGAACGCCCGCCCGCACTTCGGAGTAACCGTGCGCGCAGGCTGTCCGTTGGCGCCGCCTGCCTCCTGCCTGCTCGACGGGCTTCAATGGATGACCGGCGCCACCTATGGCAAGAGGAATCTGGTCGCGGAGGCATCCGAGACCGTCTGGGTTGAGGTGGCGAATACCAGGACCGGAGAGAGTGTCCGTTTCGTGCTCCGGGAAGGAGTGCCGTCGCACCTTGCCCAGCAGCTGCAGACGGTTGGAGATGAAGCCGCGTCCCGCGCACTCTTCTCCCAGCCTGTCGAGGAGTTCGCCGAGGTGTCCAGGCGAGGAGGAGACTGCGAGGACCACTCTGCATGAGCCGTACACAGCACGTCTGGTCACCTGCCAGGGAGATGGTGTTGGCCGGCAGCTTCGCCGCGTTGGGTGTGGTGCTGCCCATCCTCTTCCACATGGTGGGCATGGGTCGGCACTTCCTGCCCATGCATCTGCCCGTGCTGCTGGCTGGACTCGTGCTCTCGCCGCGGGTTGCCTGGACCGTAGGGATTGTTACGCCGTGGCTCTCTTCCATGCTCACGGGCATGCCGCCGATGCCATTCCCCGTGCTGATGAGCATCGAGCTCGTGGTTCTGGCGGAGCTGGCGTCGGTGCTGGTCAACTTGCGCGTGCCCATCTGGCTCTCCGCAATCGCGGCTGTACTTGCGAGGTGCGCCGTGACCTGGGTTGCCACCGTCGCGCTGGCGTCCTATCTAGGAATCCCGCCACAGGCGGCGGGTTGGGCCTCCGTAGCGGCCGGCTTGCCCGGCATCGCCGTTCAGGTGCTCGCGGCGCCTATCCTGGCGATTTCGCTCACGAAGAGAGTGCGGAATCCCGCCCCGGCCGCCTGAAGGGAGAGGCGGCCAGCCGAACTTCAT
>CAZGLN010000452.1:0-1812 GCA_964526545.1 uncultured Chthonomonadales bacterium | reverse complement strand
GTGGCGGCGCCCGCGTTGGGTACGTTCCAGGCGCAGCAATCCAAGTACTACTCGGGCATGGTGGTGGATCCGGTCTCCGGAGCGCACTACGATACCGACACGGGCGACGCCGTTGCACCCGTCTACGATATCGAGCTGGAGGAGCTGGAGGAGAAGACTCAGCAGTGGCGGCAGGTCGGCATCTATGCCGTAAGCACCCTGGTCCTGGCCGGCGTGCTCGCCCTTGCCACGCACATGGTTCCTGGCTGGTCCCTGGCGTGGCTGGCCATCGGATGCGTTTTGTGCGGTCTTGGTCTGCCGCTCATGCGCGTGGTCAACTTCCACGCGGATGACGCCGATGATGCCGCCACTATCGCCGCGCTCTACCTCATCCTTGGCCCCTATGTCGGTAGTCTTGCCTACGCAGTCATTGCCACGCTGCGGGGCAACGGCAATCCGGCCCATGGCGGCAATCCGGTCTTCATCGCGATGGGCCTCTCGTATCTGGTCATCAGGGTGCCGATAGATGTGGCCGCGGGCATACCGTTGGCAAAGGTCTTCAGCAGCCCGTTTGTGGTAACTCCGCCTATTCAGGGCGGTTGGGCCGCGCATGTGGTGGCCCACATGCTCATCTTCGCAATGTTTGCCGCGTGGATCTCAGCGGACTCGTTTAAGAAACCGGACGAGTAGCGGGTTCCTGGCCGGGCCAGTTGCGCAGGGCGGTGGTGAGCTCCTCATCGGAGGGTTCCACCAGGACTGTGCTCCCGATGAGGATAGTAGGCACCTTCCCCAAGCCTCCATTGGAGGCCCTCATGGCTTCTTCGGCGCCAGCGGTGGTCTCGATGTCTATAGCTTCGTAGGGGATGCGCAGGCGGTCCAGCAGCCGCTGACTCCGGTGGCAATCCGGACACCAGCTGGTTACGTAGGCGACTACCTGGCTGGTCAACGCGGACTAGTCCTCCGCGGTAGGACGCACGATGGCGGTGGCGCCCAGTTCTCGCAGGCGTCTTCGCAGGGCATCGGCCTTGAGTTCGGGCACGTTCCTCATCACCGTAAGCGGCAGGTTCTTCAGTTGGGCCCGAGCCTCGGGCAGGTTGCACACAAGGATGGATTGCAGCGCCATCGCGACCTCCGTGGCGTTGCGTCCGGCATCCGTGATGAGCACGTCGAAGTTGCCCATGGGCCCGCCGCGATCCTCCACCACCACCTCCACCTTCTTCGGGTCCGTCAGCCGCAGCGGGCGGTTGCAGGCATCGCATGTGTAGTTGGTGGCTTTGACAGATACCTTGTGGACGGTCTTGCAGACCGGGCACGTAACCTCCCGCACTGGCGCCGGCTTGCCATTTTCGTAATATACACGCCGGTCGCATCCTTCGCAGGTGTAGTCAGAGGTGGGCTCCACGGGGAACTGCATCGGATGCTCGCAGTAGGGGCAGTGAACCGTAACATACGGTGCTCGCCGCGCTTCGATGAACCGCAGAGCGGCGTATAGGATGATGATGCCGCCGATGGCCGCACCTACAACGGAGAGTATCCTGAGCGGGCGGAGGTCCAGAAAGCCGAACACCCACACCAGGATAAGGCACACAGCCATCAGAATGGCGCCGCGGATGGCCACCGTAATAGCGTGGCTATAGGCCTCCTCAAGCACGTCGGTGCGCGTCCGCACGGTCGTCTCCATCGGCATCACCTCGCAGCATTCTGGGCGCGTTGAGGGCCTATCCCCTCCAAAATCCCGCGCAAAGTATACGTTGCGGCCCTCACTCCGTCAAGCGACGGGTAGTACATGATTAGAGTGTGTAAATAGGAAGGAGTGCTTCTCCTGCTCGTAGG
>CAZGLN010000451.1:0-1838 GCA_964526545.1 uncultured Chthonomonadales bacterium | reverse complement strand
TGGATTGATCTGCTCTTCGCTGGAAATGCGCTGGCCACGCATGACCTGGAGGCGGCGCTCTTCGGCACGTCTCTCGGCGTGGACCTGCAGACGGGCGAAGCCCTGGCACATGGCCACGAACACCACCTGCGCGCCATCAATCTCACCCGTCGCCACGGAGGCATCCGTGCCCTGGTGGAAGGGGGGCTGTTACGCTCCGGAGTGATGCATGCGTGCATCACGAGGAACGTGCCCTTCGTTCTGGCGGGGAGCATTCGAGACGACGGGCCTCTGCCCGAAGTCATCACGGATACCGTGGCCGCGCAGGACGCCATGCGGGCCTACATTCCCGAGGTTGGAGCTGCCCTCCTGGTTGCCTCCACGCTCCACTCGGTGGCAGTGGGCAACCTGCTCCCCGCGACGGTACCTACCGTGTGCGTGGACAGCGATACCGCTACGGTCATCAAACTCATGGATAGAGGAAGTCATCAGGCGTACGGCCTGGTTACCGATTGCGAGTACTTCTTGAAGGAGCTCTGCCAGCAGCTCGGATGCGCGGAGAGGGCCGGTTCGGAATGAGCCGCCAGCTGCTGATGTGCGCGCCTGACGCCTATGATCTGAAGTACGAGATCAACCCGTGGATGAATCTGGACCGCCGGCCGGATCTCTCGCTCGCGGAGCGGCAATGGCGCCAACTCCACCATACCCTCACCACCGTGTGCGGCGCCGATGTGCGTCTGGTTCAACAGGCCGAGAACGCGCCCGACATGGTCTTCACGGCCAATGCGGGCCTGTGCCTCGGCGGCGTGGTCTACCTCTCCTGCTTCCGCCATCCGGAGCGGCAGGTGGAGGTCGGGCCGTTTCGCCGATGGTTCGAGGCCAACGGCTTCGAGGTCAGACCACCTCCGGAAGGCATCCACATCGAGGGTGAGGGAGACGTGCTGCCTGCGGGAGAGCAGCTGCTGGCCGGATACCTGAAGCGAAGCGACATACGGGGCCATCGGTGGATAGCCGACCACTCCGGGCGCCGCGTGTTCTCGTTGGAGCTTGTAGACGACCGCTGGTACCACCTGGATACCGCGCTCGCGGTCCTCACGCCGGAATTGGTGCTCTGGTATCCGGATGCTTTCGACTCATACGCTCAGAAGGTTGTCCGGACTCACTTCAATACGCTTGAGGTGCCGCGGGACGAGGCGCTGCGCTTTGCGTGCAATGCCGTGGTATTGGGCGCAGACGTGGTCTGCCCCGCGGATTGCCCAATCACGGAGCGCACTCTTCAGGAGGCTGGATTTCGCACCCACCCGGTGCCCATGACCGAGTTCATCAAGAGCGGAGGCGCGGCGAAGTGTCTGACCCTCTTCTTGGACAACCCCTAGGACAACGGATGCGGGCCGAAGCCTACACCTGTGCAGTTACACGTGCGGCCTGCAGGCCCTTGTCGGTCTCCGTGGCCTCGTAGAGCACGGTCTGGCCTTCCTGAAGGGTCTTGTAGCCGTCCATCTCGATGACGGAGTAGTGCACGAATACGTCGCGCCCATCCTCCGAGATGATGAACCCATAGCCCTTGGCGTTGTTAAACCATTTCACTTTGCCGCTCTGCAATACCATGCGTCTGTACCTCATACATAGACGGCGCGGCAGTTCTTCGAGCGTCTAGCAGGCGATTGGCTGTATCCGCCCGACCATACATCGGCCGCGTCTTGCTATGGTTGGCTGCTGCATTCCTCGTGCCGAAATCCGGACTGCGTGGAAATCCCGTATTCCAAACAGCAGACAGATGGCTATCTTTTTACTCTCCCCTCGTCCTTGTTGCCTCATATAAGAATCTATCCGACGGCAGTTCATTGCCTCACGTAAGA
>CAZGLN010000450.1:0-1840 GCA_964526545.1 uncultured Chthonomonadales bacterium | reverse complement strand
GAACCATCCGAGCATGGCGAAGCCGGTGTTCTGCGGGGCATCGGCGTAGAGCTCGGCTCCCACCGCCGTGAGGATGCGGGAGCGCGCCTCCACCCAGGTGCGGCCGAGCTGGTGCGCCTCGCACGCTACCTGCACCGCGCGGGCCACGCGGGAGGCGCTTGGAATCATTCCGAGGCCGACTTCTATGAGTTCGCGGCGATCGCTAGAGGCGAAGGCCGCGCTCTGGATGGCTGCCCAGAACATGGCCGCCCACACGCCCTCCTCGGCATGGTCGAGCGTCGCATCATGGTAGGCGTACTCTGCGGCGACGTGCGGCGCGGCGGGAGCAACCATCGCCCAGAGCTGGCAGCGCCCCATCGCACCGGAGCCGTGGCGAAACCAGTTGTCGTGCCAGCCGCTTACGGGAGGCCGCAGCTCCCGGCGGAGGTTGCGCGTGGCATAGCCGAACTCGTCGAACGTGTAACGGACGTACTTGGCCCACAGCTCGGCGATCTCCAGGGAGGAGATGCCGGGCCCGTGCTGGCGCAGGCCGTGCAGCGCCACGAGCTGCAGGTCAAGGTCCTCGTTGGCCACGGGCTGCCCGGGCACTGGCCGGTAGAAGGAGAGGTCCAGTATCTCCTTCTTGCCCTCCCTCGATGCGCCGAGAGTGCCGCCCGCGTTCCTGCCAAGCCAGCCTCCATACACCTTGTCACGAAAGATCTCGCGGGACAGCGGGAACATGGCATGGAACCTCCTGGTGGGCTGCCTGCCATTGTATGGGCGCGCCTGCACGGCGTCAAGCAACGGAGCGCCGGCGGTATCTGCCACAATGCCGCAGGTGCGGCACGGGCTCGGGGGCCGCGGCGCCCAGTCGGCAACGAGAACCGTGGATACAGGAGAAGACGTTGCGTGAATATGTGAGCATCGTCCGGTGCAGGCCGGATGTCACCGACGAGGAGGTTGCAGCGCGGACCGAGCACGCCATTGCGGCGCTGCCGGATTTCGGTGTGGGTCTGCGGACCGCTTCGCTCATCGCCGTGAAGATCAATGCCGGCATCGCGCGCCTGGTGGAGACCGATGGGCGGCAGACGGAACTGACCGATCCTGCCGTGGTTCTCGGCGCGCTCCGTGCCATCCGTTCCGTGACCTCCGCTCCCATCGTGATGGGCGACGCCTCCACGGGCGGAGGAACCTGGGACATCTACAGGCAGCTGGGCTATCCCGCGATGGCGGCGCGATTCGCCGACGTGCGCATGGTGGATTTCAACGCGAGCGAGCTTGTAGACATGCCCACCCGCGCACCGGAACCGCTCTTTGCGCGCTACACGGTTCCGCGCGAGCTTGCAGAGGCGGATGCCTTTGTCTCACTGGCCAAGATGAAAGCGCACACCAGCGTGGGGTGCACCCTCTGCATGAAGAACCTCTTCGGATGGCTTCCGACCGCCGTCTATGGGACCCCGCGAAATTACCTGCACGACCGACTCATCCGGCTGCCCCGGGTGCTATCCGAACTCGCGCTCACACTGCGGCCGTGCCTGAACGTGGTGGATGCCACCGTTGCCGCCAACATGAGCGAATGGCACGGCACGGCGCTCCGTCCCGGACTCATCCTTGCAGGTACCAACATTGTCGCCACGGACGCCGTGGGAATGCGCTGTATGGGTTTTGATCCCTGGGCGGACTATCCGCAGTCTCCCTTCCACTACCGCCGGAGCTGCCTTCTGCTGGCGCATGAGGCTGGCCTGGGTCCCGTGGATGCCGGAGAGATTGGCATATTGGGTCCCGCGCCGGAGGACGTGGGCACACCCTTCGAGGTACGCAAATACGAAGGGCGATCGGACCGTGACGAGCAGTTGGTGCT
>CAZGLN010000449.1:0-1879 GCA_964526545.1 uncultured Chthonomonadales bacterium | reverse complement strand
CAGCGCACCGCGGCCGACCATGCCGTGGAGTCCACCGTCTCGGTGGTGCACATCGCCACGCCGAACCGCCTCCACTATCCCATGGCCAAGAGCGCGCTGCTGGCGGGCAAACACGTCTTCTGCGAAAAGCCCCTGGCCATGAACTCCGAGGAGTCGCGTGAGCTGGTTGGGCTGGCGGCGCAGACTGGCCTGGCGGCCGGGGTCAACTACAACGTGCGATACTACCCGGTCAATCTCCAGGCACGCGAGATGGCGCGCACCGGCGAGCTGGGCGAGGTATTCCACGTCTGCGGCAGCTACACACAGGATTGGCTCTTCTACCCGACCGACTACAACTGGCGGGTGCTCGCGGAGGAGGGAGGCGCGCTGCGCGCCGTGGCCGACGTGGGCACTCACTGGCTGGACCTGCTCCACGCCATCACCGGACTGGAGCTGGAGGCTGTGTGCGCCGACCTCCATACCGTTCACCCCGTGCGCCAGCGGCCGCTCGGTGAGGTCGAAACCTACTCCGGCAAACTCCGCGCGGAGGCCGCTACCGAGCCCGTGCCCATCTCCACGGAGGATTACGGCAGCATCCTGCTGCGCTTCAAGGGCGGTGCGCGCGGCACGCTCTGGGTGTCGCAGGTTACTGCGGGCCGTAAGAACTGCCTTCGCTACGAAATCGCCGGTTCACGCTGCGCCCTCGCGTGGGATAGTGAGCGACCCAACGAACTCTGGATTGGCAGGCGTGACCGCCCGAACGAGACTCTCCTGCGCGATCCCGCGTTGGTCGCCGAGAGCGTGCGCCCCTACATCGCCTATCCCGGCGGACACAACGAGGGCTTCCCGGATACCTTCAAGCAGTGCTTCCGCTCCTTCTATGCCTACCTTCAGGCCGGCGACCTCGCGGCCCCGCCTCCCTTCCCCACGTTTGCCGATGGCCACCGCGAAATTCTCTTCTGCGAGGCGGTGCTCCGCAGCCACCGCGAGGGCGGTTGGGTGGGCGTTGCCGATACCGCCTGAAGACGCCTCCTCGGCGCAAGGTATGCTGTAGAACCCCTAGTGGCGTCCCGGGTGCGCCCACGCCCTGGAGAATCATATGTGCGGCATAACCGGCTACATCGGCGAGCGCTCCGCTGTCCACACCGCCATCGCCAACCTCAAGCGCCTGGAGTACCGCGGCTACGATTCCGCCGGCGTAGCCTATCCGGCGCACGGCCGCATCCTCATCCAGAAGGCGCCTGGCAAAATCGCGCAGCTTGAGGCTCTGCTCAGAGAGGCGCACGGCACCGCCCATGTGGCCATCGCTCACACGCGCTGGGCCACGCATGGCAGGCCAAACGAGGCCAACGCCCACCCACACGCCGATTGCACGGGAACCATCGCCGTGGTGCATAACGGCATCATCGAGAACCATGCGGAACTGCGCGAACGCCTGGCCAAGCACGGACACCGCTTCCAATCCGAGACGGATACCGAGGTCATCGCCCACCTGATTGAGGACTACCTGCCCCGAGGCGGCTACGACCTGGAGCAGCTGCTGCTCTCCACGCGGCGCGCCCTCTCCGATCTCGAAGGCTCGCATGCCGTGGCCGTGATCTCGTGCCACGTGCCGGATGCCGTGCTGGTTAGCCGCAAGGATTCGCCGCTTGTCGTGGGCCTCGCCCAAGGCGAGAGCTTCATCGCCTCGGACATTCCGGCTGTGCTCGGCTACACGCGCCGCGTACTGGTGCTGGAGGATGGCGATCTCGCGCTTGTTACCCGGTCCGGCGCACAGGTGTTCGGGCCGGACGGCGCATCGCGCGTGCGCGAGCCCCTCGAGGTCTCCTGGGACATTGAGATCGACCCGGCCGGACGCCCGCACGTGGCGTGACCTGCTGAGCGGCGGCATCGCCATCTT
>CAZGLN010000448.1:0-1901 GCA_964526545.1 uncultured Chthonomonadales bacterium | reverse complement strand
GCATCGTCTTCGTGGGCGCGTCGCTGGCGCAGATATCCTCGGCGGGCGTGGCCCTCTCCTTCATGTCCGCCGCCGCGCTCCCCTGGTTGGGCCGCCACCCGCTAGCCGTCTCGCTGGTGATTACTCTTCTGGGCACCCTCCTCTACTCGCAGCAGACCCTGAGCCGAAAGGTGCCGCAGGAGAGCATCATCGGCATCGGCTACCTGGTAGCCTCTGCGCTCACCCTCATCCTGATCGTTCAGAGCCCCAAGGGGCTGGATGAGGTCAAGGAGCTGCTGGACGGACACCTGATCACGGTGGATATAGACCACCTGCGTCTGCTTCTGGGCAGCTCAATCGCCGCCGCCGCCATCCATGGCGCGTTCTACAAGCAGTTCCTCTTCGTCTCTTTCGACCGCGAGATGGCGGCCACGCAGGGCTTCAACGTGCGCGCCTGGGAGATTTGGTTCTATGTGATCTTGGGAGCCATCATCTCGATCTCCATCCAGTGCGCCGGCCTGCTCGCTGTGTTCGCCTACCTCGTCATCCCTCCCGTTACGGGCCTGCTGGTGGCGAGGCGGATGCGTACGGCGTTCGTCGTGTCGGTGGGCTGCGCGGTGCTTGCAACCATCCTCGGATTCCTCTGGTCGCTCAAGGCCGACCTGCCCACCAGCCCCCCGACCATCGCGGTGGCTACGCTGCTGTTGGGTGTTGCGTGGCTGGTGGCCCGCATTCGCGGGGACTAGAGAGCCTGGCCGGAGACGTACCAACCCCGCAGCAATCCGGACGACCTCCGTATCGCGCCCTCGTGCAGACGCTGCCGCTACGTGCCGGCCGTGGTCGCTCGCAGCGCATACTCCAACGCCTCGTCCGCGTGGCTCACCCGAACAAAGGTCATCTCGGCGCGCACGTTCGCGGGCACGTCATCGAGGTCACGCTCGTTCTCCTCGGGCACTATCACCGTGCGAATGCCGGCCCGGTGCGCGGCGAGCACCTTCTCCTTGATGCCGCCGATTGGGAGCACCCTGCCGCGCAGGGTAATCTCGCCGGTCATGGCCACATCACGCCGGACCGGCCTCCGGCTGAGGGCGGAGGCGAGGGCCGTGGCCATGGTGATGCCCGCGGATGGTCCGTCCTTAGGCACCGCGCCCGCGGGAACATGGATATGAATATCCATCCTGCGGTCGAAATCCGACCGGGCACCAAGTGCCTCGGCGCGAGAGCGCACGTAGGTGAGCGCCGCCTGCGCCGATTCCTTCATCACATCCCCGAGCTGCCCCGTCAGCAGCAGCCGCCCCTCTTCGCTTGCCAGGAGCGAGCATTCAACGGTTACGATGTCGCCGCCGAATTCGGTGTAGACAAGGCCCGTTGCCGCGCCAACCATGTCCTCCGCCTCCATATTGCCGTACCGGAAGCGCGGACGCCCGAGGTACTCCGGCAGGTCTCCCTCGCGCACGGTGGTCCGGTCGCTTTCACTGGCGGCGATTCGCCGCGCCACTTTGCGGCACACCGCGCCGATCTCCCGCTCCAGGCTGCGCACTCCCGCCTCGCGGGTGTATTCGCGCACAATGCGCTTCAACGCCGCCGACGCGATGCTCACCTGGTTCGCCCGCAGTCCGTTCTCGCGGCGCTGTTTGGGCACCAGGAACTGCCTGGCTATCACCAGCTTCTCCTCTTCGGTGTAGCCGGTGAAGGAGATCACCTCCATGCGGTCGCGCAGGGCAACCGGTACCGGATCCAGCAGGTTGGCGGTGGTAATGAACATGACATCGCGCAGGTTGAACGGCACCTCCAGGTAGTGGTCGCTGAACTCCATGTTCTGCTCGGGGTCCAGCGCCTCCAGCAGCGCGGAGCTGGGATCGCCGCGGAAATCCATGCCCAGCTTGTCGATCTCGTCCAGCATGAAGACGGGGTTGCGCGTG
>CAZGLN010000447.1:0-1903 GCA_964526545.1 uncultured Chthonomonadales bacterium | reverse complement strand
AGCGAGCCTCTGAAAGTCCGAAGAACGAGTCAGCACGTCAAGACGGAAGTCGCGGCGCTGAAACTTACCCTTGCCCAGATAGCCCCACTCGGCGAAGATGATCGGCTGATCGTCGTGAGTGCGCATTGTGAGGGCGTCGCCATGCACGAGATTCAGCGACAGCACGTACGACGCGGCTCGGTACACATCATCCGACGCTTCGATATTCAGGTACTCAGCCAGTATCTCCAAAAGGTTCGCGCGGCACTCCGCGATGTTGTCGGGAAGAATCTCAATGCCATACAGGCACATCAACGCAAGCAGAGCATAGTGCCGTCGCTCAAAGTTAGATCTGCCGTACTTCACCTCGACGGCAGCCAGCTTACGGCGCAGTATCTCAACCAGGAAGTTGCCGCTTCCGCAGGCCGGCTCCAGAAATCGCGAGTCGATACGCTCGCATTCCGCGCCGACGAGGTCCAGCATGTCGGCTACCAGCCATGACGGGGTGAAGACCTCCCCGTGCTCGGCAACGCGCCGCTTCGATCGCACGATATCCTTCGGTGAATCTGCCACCAGTGACAAGAGCCCTCCATCGCGGTGCGCGCTTCGACCCGTTGCCAGGGGCGACAGCGCCTCCCACATCATATACCCCAGGTCCCGCGCGCGCTCATGAGTGAGTGTCCAATCGTCACGGATCGCTCGGCGACACTACGGCAGCCTCGCAGATGACCGGCTGGGCGCGGGGCGCATCGGGCCGATGTACTCCGTGGCCACCACCACATCGTCGAACCATACCTGCCTGGTGCCCGTATCGCGCGATTCGTAGAGGGCGAGATCCACCCGGTTCAGCTTGAGCTCAGGCGTGGTACGGAAGCGGAGGTTGGGAAAATCGCCCACCAGCCTGCCATCCACCCAGAAAGCCACCCTGCCGCCGCGCTTGCCGGGCTCGCCCGCCTCCACCATCAGCTCGAAGCAGTACCAGCGGCCGCGCTCCGGGATGAGATCGGGCCGAGGAGTGAAACCCGGGCCGAAGAGATTGCGGCGCTCATTCTCCTGCGGCTGGATCCTGCCGGAGGGATAGAACTGCTCGCCCCACTGGTGCTGCTGGTCCATGTGGTAGACGTAGGCGACCAGCGGGCCCGGCGGCTTCACGTTCGGCTCGAAGCTCCAGTGGTCCAGCAGCACGGTGATCTTGTTGCGGCCGTCGGCGGGAACCCCCGGATTGGCATGCGGCACGCCCGGCGCGCGGGCCTCGATGGCGCCTCCCACATGGTGCGCACCAGGGAAGTCCTCCGCATAGCGCAGGTAGTAGCGAAGAAAGAGGCGGTCATGCCCTGGCGGGAAGTACTTGCTCAGGCCCATGCTGCCCGCCCGCTCCATGCGCATCTGGAGCGACTGTTCGCCCGAGTGCGCGATACCCGGGCCGCGACCAATGGCACAGCCGCCCCATGCGTGGTCCCAGGCATGGTTCCAGCGGGCCTTGACGGACTCGTCCTGGGCCAGGCCGTCCGTCAGCCGGCTCTCCTTCACCGTCTCGAAGCCATCCGCGAAGAGCACGGAGGGATGGCGGGAGATGCCCGCGTCCGCAGGATACCGCGCCGCAAGCCCGGGACCCTCCGGCAGTTTCGGCAGCGCCTCGGATTGCGGCCCGCCGAGGATAGCCTGTAGCACGACCATCACGCTGAGCAGGAACATTGTTTTCGCATCCCTCCCTGCATGATGCCGCCGCAGCCATCCGCGAAACTCGGCACGGCAACATGCCAGAGACTGCCTCTCCCGCCCCGCTGCCACCAGACTAAGTTGACAATCGCGTGCGCCCCGCGAAGAGCTTCAGGGCGGCTGCTCGCCGCCGGGGCCGCGCGGCGTGCATCCGTCCATACGTTCTCCAACAAGCCGCTTGTTGACCTGCTGGATGCGCTCGCGC
>CAZGLN010000446.1:1202-1915 GCA_964526545.1 uncultured Chthonomonadales bacterium | reverse complement strand
TGGGGCCATGCCAATCCCGAACCTGTCCTGCTCGCCCAGAACCTGCCGATCGTGGAGCTGCGAAGGGTCGGCCAGGACCTCAACCACCTGCGGCTCAGGGTGCTTCGCGATTCGTCCACTGCCGTTACTGCCCTTGCCTGGGGCGAGGGCGAGCTGGAGCAGCATCTGAGAGAGGGTGACAGAGTGGACATCTGCTTCCAGGCCCGCAGCAACACCTTCAACGGCACGACCAGTCTCCAGATGGTAATCAAGGACATCCGTCACACCGAGCCCGCCGCGTAACCGGCGAGTCAGGCGCAACGTCATATGTCGAAACTCCTAAACGCCGGTTTCCATGTGTCATGTTAAGCAGGCCTCAAGCAATGGACGACGACCCCGATTCCGAACCTCCCAAGCGCGCTGACGCGGCGTTCGATGAGCTGCTGCGATGCTACGGCCAGCTGAGCCCGGGTGCCGACCTGAGCTTGCTTCGGCGTGCATACGAGTATGCCGCTGCAAAGCATGACGGGCAGTGCCGCGCGGAACTTGACGCTGACGGCGTTCCCCTCCCCTACATCACGCACCCCGTTGCCGTTGCACAGATCCTCGCGGAGCTGGAGATGGATCTCCCCAGCATCTGCGCGGCCCTTCTGCACGATGTCGTGGAGGATTGCGATGTCTCAATCGGCGATATTGCCAGCGAGTTCGGCCAGGAAATCGCCGATTGCGATGTC
>CAZGLN010000446.1:0-1192 GCA_964526545.1 uncultured Chthonomonadales bacterium | reverse complement strand
ACGAAGCTGACTCAGCTGGAGCTCCAGGAGGTCTGCCCCGACGATACGCCGCTCGGCGGGAGGTCGCCCGAGAACGCCGGAAACCTGAGACGGCGCGAAGAGACCCGTAAGAAGGCCGGCAACATCCGCCACCTCCTTGTTGCGATGTCCAAGGATCTGCGCGTGATTGTGGTGAAGCTGGCGGACCGGCTCCACAACATGCGCACTCTGGATGCAGTCGAGGAGGCCAAACGCTACCGTATTGCCGCGGAGACTCTGACAGTCTTTGCGCCCCTCGCTCATCGCCTCGGCATCTGGAAGCTCAAATCCGAACTGGAGGACCTGGCTTTCAGGCACACGATGCCGGAGGAGTACGAGCGCATTCGCAACGCGGTGGAGACTACTCGGGCGGACCGCGAGGGCGAGCTGGAAGAGGCGATGCAGCTCCTGCGCGAAAAGCTGCAAGCCGCCGGCATCACGAATGCAACTGTCACCGGGCGCGGCAAACACCTCTACAGCATCTACCAGAAGATTCAGCAGCAGAACCTGGACATCAGCGAGATATACGACCTTGTGGCCGTGCGCGTGATAGTGCACACGATTCCCGAATGCTATCACGTGCTCGCCGTGGTGGATAGCATCTGGCAACCCATGACGGGTATGTTCGCCGATTACATCGGCCAGAGCAAGGCGAATCTCTACCAGTCACTGCATCAGAAGGTGATCGGACCGCGCGGACATCCCATGGAAGTGCAGATTCGCACGTGGGACATGCACCGAACCGCTGAGTACGGCGTGGCGGCACACTGGGCCTACAAGGAAAAAGGCGAGGGCGGAAGGGCGGATGCCGAGGCCGAACGCAGGCTCAACTGGCTCAGGGAGCAGATCACCAGCTGGCTGTCCGAAGCGCCGGACTCCAGGTCGTTTTGGAGGAGCGTTAGAGAGGATATCTTCAAAGACCAGGTCTACGTGCGCACGCCTCGCGGCGATGTGAAGCAGTTGCCGGCTGGCTCCACCCCCATTGATTTCGCCTACTACATCCACTCGGATCTGGGAGACCATATCGTCGGGGCGCGCGTCAACGGCCGCATGGTGAATCTGAGTTACACCCTGTCCAACGGCGATGTGGTCGAGATCATCACGCGTTCCAATGTGTCTCCTAGCCCGGATTGGCTTCGGCTCGCAAAGAGCGCCAGGGCGAAGGCCAAGATCA
>CAZGLN010000445.1:0-1918 GCA_964526545.1 uncultured Chthonomonadales bacterium | reverse complement strand
AATCCCGCCCAGCCGCCATGCGTTGGCATCGTGCACTTCCCCGCAGAGCGTTCGGGCAGGACGCCACTCGCAGTTGCCCGTGGGCACCACACCCGCAGGGACCGATCCGGGCGGAAGGTATCGCAGGCTCTTGAGCCCCAGCGGTTCGAATACCCTTCTGGCCAGGACCTCTTCCAGGCCCGCGCCCGCCGCGCGCGCAACGATCTGTCCTAGCAAGATGTAGCCCAGGTCGGAATAGACATAGCGGCTTCCAGGAGGGCTTAACAGCGGCGCATTCACAACGGACCGGAGGGCATCAGAGGCGCTCACCAGCCTGTACAGCGGCCGCCAATGAGGCAGCCCGGAAACATGCGTCGCCAGTTGGCACACCTGCACACTCTGCGCGGGACACCCGGCGGCATCCGGAAGCGTCTGAGCCAAGCTGTCTTCCAGCGACAGCAGCCCATCCTCCACCATACTCAACAGCGCGGCACCCACGAAGGGCTTGGTGATGGAAGCCAGGTCGAAGAGGCTATCTGGAGTAACCTTCGCTTCCGAGACCGGCGCGAAGGTTCCCCAGGCGTCCAGGAAGGCCGTTGCGCCGCGGCGCGCCACGCCGAGGACTGCCGCGCCGTAGACGCCCCGCAGGCCGCCCTCGCACACATGCCGCCAGGCCAGGCGCAGACGGCCTTCGTCCAGTCCATGGGAAGCGGGCGCGCGAGACATGCGGGCAAGTTCGCCCCGCCCGCGGGATGGTCCTGTTTCCTGCGGGAGCGTTTCGACGGCTCCACGCGGGTAAAATGGCGGATAGACACCCATCTTGCTTCAGGAATGCCACGAATGGCCCTCATCACGGTTGAAATCAGCACCCGGACGCCGGACCAGGCTAACGAGCCGGTCATCTATCGCCTGGGGCGGGACTTCAACGTCGTCGCGAACATCCGGCGGGCGCAGGTTACCGAGGACTATGCTTTCCTCGAGATAGACCTGGAGGGCGAGCTGGAGGAAGTGCAGCGGGCAGTCTCCTGGCTGCACACCACTGGCCTGAACGTAGCGGCCATCCAGCGAAGCGTCGGCAAGGACACCGCCAATCTCTAGCGGGCCGAGCGAGCCACTGCAGCCACATAAGTCGCCGGGCTCTTCACCGATGCGTATGCGCCTAGACAAGGCGGTTGCCGCGAGGGGCCTCGCCTCCAGCCGCGAGCGCGCGCAGCTTCTCATAGCCAGCGGCCTGGTGACTGTGGACGGTCAGGTGGTAACCCGCGCCAGTCAGCCCGTGGAAGAGAGCAGCGCAATTGTCGTAACCGGCGAGGCGTTGCCCTACGTGAGCCGCGGAGGCGTGAAGATGGAGGCCGCACTGCGGCGGTTCCGCCTCAATGTCCGCGACTCAATCTGCCTGGATATCGGCGCCTCGACCGGCGGCTTTACCGATTGCCTCCTTCAGCGCGGCGCACGCAAGGTGATTGCCGTGGATGTGGGACATGGCCAGCTTGCGCCCAAACTCGCCGCGGACTCGCGCGTGGAGCTGCGAGAGGGCGTCAATGCCCGCTACCTCTCCCCGGAGCAGTTCGCGGAACCTTTCGATCTCGCCGCCGTTGACGTCTCCTTCATCTCGGTTACCCTGCTGCTGCCTGCAGTCGTTCCGCTCGTTCGACCTGGTGGGCACATCCTGGCGCTCATCAAACCGGAATTTGAGGTGGGTCCGCATCACGTAGGACCACGCGGAATCGTGCGCAGCGCGGAGGAGAGGCAGCGCTCCGTTAACCGCGTGCGCGCATTCGCCACGAAGGAACTCAGGCTGGAGCTGCGCGGCGTTATGGAGTCGCCTATCACAGGCGGCAGCGGCAACCGGGAGTTCATCGCCTGCTTCAGAGTGCCGATACCGCTCGTTCCACACGATCAGGAGCCTTCCCAGGCGTAGCCGTCCTTCCGGCCCGAT
>CAZGLN010000444.1:0-1922 GCA_964526545.1 uncultured Chthonomonadales bacterium | reverse complement strand
CTGCTGCGTACCCATGGCAGTGGTCAGGTTTGGCCGCTGGTTCTCGCTCAGGCTGGGCACGCGGAATGATGCCGCCGATCTCCCCGAACACTCAGGCGTCTCTCCTGCTGACTGCTCCGCTCATTCTTGGTCGCGCTCCGGTATGCCGCGATCTTCTTTCGCCTAGCGAGTTCAAGCGTCTGTCTAGGCGCTTGAGCGATCTCCACTGTCACCCTGAGCATCTAATATCCTCCAATGCATCGGCCCTCATCCAGGCTTGTAATGATGTAATCGATGCCGCACGATTGCAGAGACTTCTTGAGCGAGGATTTCTTCTCAGTCAGGCGGTAGAACGCTGGCATGCTCGCGCCATCTGGGTTGTCGGCAGCGCTGATCCAGACTACCCACAACGGTTGACAACGCGTCTCCGCGAGGATGCCCCACCCGTGCTCTATGGTTGCGGAGATATCGGACTGGTTTCCACCGGAGGTCTGGCCGTCGTCGGATCACGCTTTGCGGACGATGTTCTGATAGACTTCGCCATGTCCGTTGGGCGCCTTGCTGCCCGAGCGAGCAGGACTCTCATCTCGGGAGGTGCCCGTGGAGTAGACCAAGCAGCAATGCGAGGTTCGTTGGCAGCTGGTGGACGTGTGTGCGGGGTTCTAGCTGACAGTCTGGAGAAGATGGCTATGAATCGAGACCATCGGGATGTGCTTCTCCATGGCCAACTGGTTCTGATATCCCCGTACGATCCAAGTGCCGGCTTCAATGTCGGCAACGCCATGCAGCGCAATAAGGTCATCTATGCACTCTCCGATGCCTCATTGATAGTAAGTTGCGACTATAATAAGGGAGGCACGTGGGCGGGTGCCGTAGAGCAACTCGACAAGCTAAGGTTTGTGCCGGTCTTCGTACGCTCAACTGGTAGGGGGTCCGCTGGCCTAGATGGGCTCCAACGTAAGGGCGCGATTCCTTGGCCCAACCCTAAGGAACCCCATCAACTTGAGGATATACTCGCCAACCTGCAGTCAAACACCCCCACATCCAGGCACGCAGATACTGTGCAAGCACATGGTCCCTTGGGGATCAACTCAGATCCGCCGATCGTCACGCAGCACATTGGCGCACTTTCGAACAATACACAATCCGCCTCAGTCATTGCTGGACCACCTCCAATATCGCCATCGTCTGCAGACAGAGAACCAGATTCCGACAGAACGCAAGAGGCTGCAACTTCGCCTGAAGAGGGACAAGAACTTCGCTCTGGGCAGGGCTTGGGGACAATGGACAGCGTTGCAGTGCGTAACAATATCAGAGGATTGCTGACTCTGCCAATGAGCGCTTCCGAAGTTGCTTCTGCTCTTGGTATTTCCAAGACCTGTGCTAGAAACCTGCTCGAGCAGATGGTTAAGGAGGTTGAACTCGAGAAACTTAAGCGACCTGTCCGATATGTATTGAGTACACAGCCTAGTCTATTTGAGGAATGACTGAAAGGACACTTGGCCCGGTCCTTCGCAACAGGTGCTTAGTACCTTGGTCGGAGGCACAAATTGAATGCTCTGGGCACAACATGTTGCCTACAACCAGACCCCACTGGCCGGCCATGGACTATGCTCGACTGTCTCGCACGCGTGGTCGGGCCGATACGGCCACCGTTCTCAGTGTCCTGGTAATCAAGTATGGCTGCAGATGAGCGCCCAGTGCGCTAAGCCGGTCACACCAAGGACGTTCCGAGAGACAGCGGTCATCTCATGGTCGTTTGCACGTCGGTGCTTGATAGCCATTCGCTTAGTGCCTCATAATCGTAGGCGCCGGGTTGGTGGCACGCTTACCGCCTCTAAGAGACCAAAGCGCTCTGGCGAATCTGGCGGCCCGCATGCGCGGGCGGCGTGTTTCGGAAAAAGCCACGAAGGAGGGTCTCGCCGATGATTTCAGGTCTGCAC
>CAZGLN010000443.1:1495-1924 GCA_964526545.1 uncultured Chthonomonadales bacterium | reverse complement strand
CACAGCGGGTGATTGTTCACGGCAGGGAGCCGGTGCAAGGCGTGATTGCCCCGGATTTCAACCTGCGCGAGGGCGACAAGATACCTTCGACCGACGACCTGCTGATTGATGTCGGCCTCCCGAAAGAGGAAGCCGAGCGCCTGATCCGGGTAGGCGACCCGATAACCTTCGCGCAGGAACTGGTCAAGCTCAACGATCGTGTGGTGATGGGCCGCAACTTCGATGATCGGATTGGCACCTACTGCCTGCTGGAGGCCATGAAGCGCGCCAACGCGGCCCGGGTGGAGGCCTTCTATGTAAGCACGGTGCAGGAGGAGGTGGGCGTGCGCGGCATGCCCGTGGCGGCCTACGCCATCGAGCCGGACCTGGGCCTGGCGATAGATGGCAGCCTGGTGCGCGCCGCGCATGTGAAACCGCACGCGGTTACCT
>CAZGLN010000443.1:0-1379 GCA_964526545.1 uncultured Chthonomonadales bacterium | reverse complement strand
GAGGGAATCCCGTATCAGCGCAACATCGGCGGCGGCACCGACGCCTCGGCACTGCAGCGCACGCGGCTTGGCTGCCCCGCGACCACCGTCGGCGCGCCGGTGCGGTACATGCACTCGACGGTGCAGCTCTGCCACGTGGAGGATATCGAGGCGACTGTTCGTCTGCTTACTGCCTTCGTTGAGCACGCGCACGAGCTTGCCGAGGAGACCGCATGAGAATAACTGCCGTCGCGGCAACGCCGATCAGGCTGCCGATACCCGCGCCGCTCTATCCCGGAGAGGGCGCCGGCACCAAGATCGAGTGGGGCAGGCGGAGCCGCTTCACTCCCATGCGGCCGACCCCCATGCTGGAATACGTGCTTGTTCGCATCGAGACCGATGAAGGCATCACGGGCTGGGGCGAGGCACAGGCCGACATCGGCTTCTTCGGGGAGACAGTGGAGCAGGTCGGCACGGCCGTCTCGGACTACATGGGGCCGCAACTGGTCGGCAAGGACCCCCTGGACCGGGACTACCTGCTCGGGGTCATTGATTACCGCGGCAACGGCTGCGCCAAGTCCGGCATCTGCATGGCCCTGCACGATCTGGCAGGCAAAATCATGGGTGCGCCGGTGAGTGCGCTTCTCGGGGGGCGCCGGCGCGGGCGGGTGCCGGTGGCGGTTGAGATAGCGGGAGGTCCGCCGGACGCGATGGCTCGGGCCTGTGTTCGGCTGCTTGCGCAGGGCGTTCGTGCGTTTAAGCCGAAGGTCGGCGGCGATCCCGAGGCGGACGCGGACCGCCTCCTGGCGATTCGCGAGGCGGTGGGACCCGATGTCTCTCTCCGGGCGGATGCAAACCAGGGCTTCAGCCCAAAGGAGGCCATCCGATTCTGCCGCCTCTGCGAACTCCGCAACGTGAATCTGGAACTGCTGGAGCAGCCCGTCGCCGCGCACGATCTGCCTGGCATGGCCCTGGTCCGCCGGTCGGTGGGTACGCTGATCGAGGCTGACGAGAGCTGCTTCACGCCCCAGGATGCGTTGAGCATCATCCGCCACGAGGCTGCCGACGTGCTCAACATCAAGCTGGGCAAGGCGGGCGGCTTTGTGGGCGCGCGGAGAATCGCGGCCATTGCGGAAGCAGCCGGCCTGAAGTGCGTCCTCGGAACGGCATTTGGCCTCGGTCTGGAGGTTGCCGCGAAGGCCCATCTCTTCGCGGCTACCGAACTGGTTACCGACGCAGTCGAGTTCACCGAGCTCACGCTGCACGGAAACCTGCTTGCGGCCCCGTGGGATGCGCGGCTGGCACTGCCGCTGGAGGATGGCTGCCTGCCGGTGCCGGAAGGACCTGGTCTCGGCGTGGCGCTCGATGCGGCGCAGGTGGAGGCCGCCCGGCTCAAGCCC
>CAZGLN010000442.1:0-1940 GCA_964526545.1 uncultured Chthonomonadales bacterium | reverse complement strand
CGATCACCCGTACCAGCCGCTGCCGGCCGCCGAACTCCTGCTCCCATATGTGGAAGATCTCCAACGAGCGCAGCGCCAGGTAGCGCCATGCCGCCTCCCAGTGCTTCTCCGCAAGCTTCAGAGCGAGGCCCCGATCGCCCGCGTAGCGGGTCTGCTCGAACATGCTGTTCCAGATCTCGTTGGAATACTCCACGTAGGCCTTGAGGGGCGGCTTAAGTCCCCGCGCCGTCATGCGGGCAAATTGGCGCACATAATCATCGTCCGCAAGGTGCGGCATGCAGAACCAACCGTTAGCACCCAGCCGATTGCAGAGGTCCAGCATCACCTCGAGCGGCACGCCCTTCTCCGCCCACGTGGCATCCTCCAGCGTGGGGCGCTCCGTCCAGCGCGATATGCGCGAGTTGTTGGTGTGCATCCAATCCATGAAGCGCACCGTGTTGAACCCGCGCCAGCGCGCGAGGAATGCCGGGTTGAAGGGCTCTTTCTCAAACGTCTTCTCATGGCCAGGCATGAGGAACCGTATCCGGCGCACGGGATTGGCCGGGTTGGTGCTCCGCAGCCTTAGAAAGACGGCGCCTTTCGCGCTCTCCACCTCTGCGACGATCCTGCCTGGCTCCTTGCGAAGCGCGCGTGCCGCTCCCGCCAGCTCGATCTCGCCCTGCCCTTCGTAGAGGCAGATATACTGCCCGCTCGGCGCGTGTCCGGCAGTCAGCAGCAGCGTCTCGGCGTAGCAGCCGGGCTCCAGCCGACGGACCCAGCCGTTCCCGTCGAGGTCCAGTTTCGGCCCCTGGCCCCATTGCGCGCCCTCCCGCTGGCTGATCCACGGACGCGCCATGCGAAAGACATCCACGAAGGCGTGTTCCGTGCTCCAGTCTGCGGGACCCGCGAGGTTGATGCCGAGGCGGCTGCGGGCTGGATCTACGGCCGTCGGGTTCTGCGCGCTGCAGCCGCAGGCGGCCATCAGCGCGGCCGCGCCTGCCGCAACCGCCGCCCATCGGCGCATGCTGCCGAGCCGCATCATGCCAGACCGAGCCTCTGCCTGCACTCATCCAGGATGGTCTTCGTCGCCGAGGCGCCGCAGCGGGCCACCCCAAGCGCGCGCACCTCCAGCAGGGCATCCAGCGTGCGCACGCCGCCCGCTGCCTTCACCCGCACATGCTCCGGAGAATGCGCGCGCATCAGCCGCAGGTCATGATGGGTAGCGCCTCCGGTACCGTAGCCCGTCGAGGTCTTCACGAAATCGGCCCCCACCTCGCCGCAGATCTCGCAGAGACGGATCTTGCGCTCATCCTGCAGATAGCAGTTCTCAAAGATCACCTTCACAATGCCGCCGCCCGCGTGCGTGGCCTCCGTCACCGCCGCGATGTCCTGGCGCACATAGTCCCAGTCGCCGCTGAGCGCCTTACCGATATTGATCACCATGTCCAGCTCCACGCCGCCATCTTTCAGAGCCTGTTGCGCCTCCGCGACCTTGATAGCGGTGGTGTGGCCGCCGTGCGGAAAGCCGATAGTGGTACTCGGCAGCACTCCCGAGCCTGCAAGCAGCTCGGCGCAGCGCGCCAGGTAGTACGGCTTGATGCATACACTGGCCACCTGGTAGTCGCGGGCCAGCAGGCAGCCTGCCTCCAGCTCGGAATCCGTCATCACCGGCTGAAGCAAGGAGTGATCTATCATCTTCGCGATATCCGCGTAGGTGTAATCCAAGGTTACGCTCCTTTCCGAACCCTTGCTCACAATGTCGAGGACTAGATGGACGCGCCTCACTCCATCCCAATCGCCAAACCTATCCTGTAAATCCTGTAAATCCTGTCTAGAGACCTACAGCAACCTCCTCACCAGCCGGCTCCGCTCAGGGCTTGAGCCGGGCGGCCTCCACCTGCGCCGCATCGAGCGCCACGCCGAGACCGGGTCCCTCCGGCACGGGCAGGCAGCCATCCTCC
>CAZGLN010000441.1:0-1951 GCA_964526545.1 uncultured Chthonomonadales bacterium | reverse complement strand
GGGGCCGTCGTCATGCGCGGCATCATGATCGCCGCCGGCACGGCTCTGATCAACGCCGCCTCTATGGGGGCGCTGGGGGCCTTCGGCCGCCACGACCAGACTTCGCACCGCTATCTCTCCGAAGAGTTCAAGCAACTGCGGCAGATGGGCTTTATGTTCCCGCTCATTTTTCTCTCGGTCGCCGCCTTCTTGCTCAATGTGGTGGTGAGCCGCTTGATCGCCACACAACGCGAACAAATCGCCATCCTCAAGGCCTTCGGCTACTCCACAGCCGCAATCGTCTGGCACTACATCTCGCTCATCCTCATGGTGACCGCGCTCGGAGCAATACTCGGCATCGTTGTGGGCACCTGGATGGGCAGTGGCATGTCGGCGATGTACATGATGTTCTATCGCTTCCCGTACATGCTTTTCAGCCTCCAGCCCAAGGTGGCTCTGATTGCTTCGTTGATCTGCGCGGTGGCGGCGGTTGCTGGTGCTCTTCATGCGGTTGTCAGCGCCGCAAAACTCCCGCCCGCCGAGGCGATGCAGCCGGCCCCACCGGCACGCTACGGCGTCAGCCTTGTGGAGCGCCTTGGCATCCGGCGGCTCTTGTCCCAGCCAAGCCGGATGATCATCCGCAACATCGAACGCCGCCCCGTAAAAAGCGTATTCTCTGTCCTCGGCGTCTCCTTCGCATGCGCCATCCTCGTTACCGGACAGTTCTTTCAGGATGCGATGGACCACATGATCACCATGCAGTTCCGGGTGGCGCAACTGGATGACATGACGGTGAGCTTTACCAACCCAACCTCCTATGAGGCACTGCATAATGTGGCCAGCATGCCCGGCGTTCGGCACGCCGAACCCTTCCGCTCCGTGCCGGCCACGTTGCGCTTTGAGCATCGCTCCTACCGCACCTCGGTGAGAGGCATGGCTCCGGGCGGCACCCTGCAGCGCCTTCTCAGTGAGTCCATCCGGGAAGTTGAGCTCCCCAGCGAAGGCATCGTCCTGACAGACCACTTGGCAAAGATTCTGGGTATCTCTCCCGGCAAGTTGCTGACCGTTGAGGTCCTCGAAGGAGAGCGGCCCGTCCGACAGGTTCCCGTGGTCGGCGTTGTCAATGAGTGGGTGGGCGTCTACGGTTACATGCAGTTGCCCGCGCTGAACCGCATGATGCGCGAGGGAAACGCCATCTCCGGCGTCCAGTTCACGGCGGACCAAGACCACCACGACCGGATCTACGCCGCGCTGAAGGAAGCACCCCGCGTAGCCGGCACTGCGGTTCGCCTCGCGACTCTCCAGAACTTCCTCGAAACCATGGCGAACCAGGCGTTGGTTTTCGCGTTCTTCAATACGATTCTCGCGGCTAGCATCGCGTTCGGCGTGGTCTACAACAGCGCGCGGATCGCCCTTTCGGAACGCAGCCGTGAGCTTGCCAGTCTGCGCGTGCTCGGCTATACCCGCGGGGAGATTTCGTTTATCCTTCTGGGGGAGTTAACGCTCATTACACTAGCGGGCATTCCGCTCGGTTTCGTGCTCGGCAAAGGCCTCTCCGCGGTCTTTGTCGCAGGGGTGCAATCCGATCTCTACCGGATTCCCATCATCGTGAGCGATAGCACTTATGCGTTCGCGGCAACCGTGGTGCTTATCTCCGCGGTGATCTCAGGACTGATTGTCCGCCGGAAACTGGACCATCTGGATTTGGTCGCCGTCTTGAAAACCAAGGAGTAGCATACGTTGCGCTGGAAACGTTGGTTGGTCATCCTCGGCGTGTTGGTGGCGGTAGCCGCGGCGGTATTCTATGGCTTTCGTGAGCAGCCTGTGCTGGTGGAAGTTGCCGCCGTCCGGCGGGGCCCGCTGCAGGTGACGATCGAGGAAGAGGGCAAGGCCCGCGTGACAGACCGCTTCGTTGTTTCCGCGCCCGTCGCGGGCTATGCGCGGCGCATAGCCCGCGTGGCAGGCCGCTTCG
>CAZGLN010000440.1:0-1953 GCA_964526545.1 uncultured Chthonomonadales bacterium | reverse complement strand
CCTGCACTTCCTGGCCATTCCGAGGGCGGCCATGGAGTCCTCTGCAATCCGTTCCGCGCCGCGGCGCAACCGGCAGTCCCTGTTATTCGTCCAGCATGTGTCACATACCCAAGCATGCGAGAAGTGGATGGTCGAGGACCTGATAGCCAGGCTGGAGAGCGTGTACGGCGTGCCGGAGTGGCGCCCGAACGGCGCTCCGCTGGAGACTCTCGTCCACTGCATACTCTCCCAGCACACCTCGGATGGCAACGCCCAACGCGCCATGGAGTCGCTCCGCATGCGGTACCCTGACTGGGAGACGATCGCCGACGCGGAGGAGGGAGAGCTGGCGGCCACGGTGCGCGAAGGAGGGCTGGGCGGCGTGAAGGCGAGGCGGATCCTTGCGGCGCTTGGCGAAATCCGAAGGCGCGAGGGACGGGCCGATCTCGCCTGCCTGGACACCATGTCCACCCAGGACGCACAAGCCTACCTGACCTCGCTGCCCGGCGTCGGCCCAAAGACGGCGGCCATCGTGCTCTGCTTCGCCCTCGGCAGGACGGTATTGCCGGTGGATACGCATGTGTTCCGCGTGAGCTGGCGGCTGGGACTGGTGGAGAGGAGAGCCGGCGAGGCGCGGGCCCATGCACTCCTCGGCCAGCAGGTGCCGGGCCCTCTCTGCTACCGTTTTCATATGGCGCTCATCCGGCACGGCCGCGCCGTGTGCAAGGCCCGCGCTCCGAGATGCTCCGCCTGCTGCGTCGGTGGCATGTGTGCCTTCCATCGCAGCCAACCCCGGGAAGACCGATGACGGACACAAACCCTGCGAAGCAGCCCACGGGACGCGTAACGTTCCTCTTCACGGATATCGTCGGCTCCACCGAGAAGTGGGAGCGCCACGGCGACGCCTTCCTGCCGGTGCTGCAGGCGCACAACGCCATCCTGATGGACGCCGTCAACAGGTTTGGCGGCTACCTCATCAAGACCGAGGGCGATGCTTACAAGATCGCCTTCCAGGATCCGGATGCCGCCGTGCGCTGCGCGCTGGTGGCGCAGGGCCTGCTGGAACGCTACCCCTGGCCGAGCGATACCGGCAGTGTGGAGGTGCGCATGGCCGTGCATACGGGAGAACCCTTCGTGCAGGGAGGCGACTACTTCGGCCAGGCAGTCAACCGCACGGCCCGCATCCTCTCCACCGCGCACGGCGGGCAGATTCTGCTCTCGGAAGAGTCGCTCGCGCTTGTCGAGGGACGCCTGCCCTCGGGCACGCAGTGCCTGGATCAGGGCTACCACCGGCTGAAGGATCTGGATGCGCCCGTGCGCCTCTACCAGGTCACTCACTCCGCCCTGCGCGCCCGCTCGTTTCTGCCTCTACGCTCACTCAACAATCAGCCCAACAACTTGCCCACGCAGAGGCGCAGCTTCGTCGGCCGCGAGAAGGAGATAGAGAAGGTGGCCGCCCTTCTCACGGCCGGCGGCTCGCCCCTGCTGGAGCTCACGGGGCCGGAAGGCGTGGGCAAGACGAGGCTGGCGCTGCAGGTGGCCGCCGAGTTTGCCGAGCACTTTCCGGACGGCCTCTGGCAGGTGCGGCTAAGCGGCGCCCTCTCGGCGCGTCAAGCCGCCGTGGAGGTTGCCGCGAGCATCGGGATTCCCCTGCCCCATGGCTGCGACCCGGTGGAGACCGTGCGCGCCTGGCTGGCGGATCGGCGCTGCCTCCTGATCCTCGACGATTGCGGCAACGTGCCGGAGGTGGGCATCTTCATCCGCGAACTGCTCACGGGTGCCGCCGCATTGCGCTGCATAGCCACCTCTCGCGAGCCGCTTCACGACGTTGCGCGGGAGGCCCTTGCGCTGGACGAGCTCTCCCGCCCGCCCGAGGAAGCCACGGAAGGGCAGCTTCTGGATTCGGAGGCGGGACGCCTCTTCGTAGAGCGCGCCCACGAATCGCGTCCAGATTTCCAGCTTGGCGGCCGAAGG
>CAZGLN010000439.1:0-1991 GCA_964526545.1 uncultured Chthonomonadales bacterium | reverse complement strand
TGGAAGCCAAGATGCTGGCAACCCTGCAGGCCGATCCGCGCCTGCGAAGCGTGGAGGAGGACGTGCAGACTCCCGCGGGCCGCACCCTCGTGCTCGCCGTGCCCATCTATGCCAGGCAGCCGGGCGCCGAGGGAGCGGCCAAGCCGCCGCATGCGCGGCAGGCGAACACGCCGAAACCAATCATTGGAGCCGCCATCATTCATCTCTCCAAGGAGTTTTCGCTCGCCCAGGCGTCGCGCATCTTCTGGACCGTCTTCACCCTTGTGGCCATGCTCTCCGTGGCATGCATCGTACTGCTGGGATGGCGCATGCACGTGCTGGTCACGCGTCCGGCCAATGAGCTTCTGGAGGTCAGCCGCGCCATTCGTCGCGGAGACTGGGGCGCTCGCTTCCCACAAGTGGGGGCGGATGAAATTGGCCTGCTCGCTTCGTCGTTCCAGGAGACCACGCGTTGGCTGCGTGAGCGTGTGGCGCATGAGGAGAAGCTGCGCGCCCTCTTCCAGCAGTTCATACCCGCTTCCGTTGCCGCCAAGGCGCTCGGACGTGACGCGGAGAAGATTATTGCGGGTACGCGCCACCCCGTAACGGTCATGGTCGTGAACATCCGCAACTTCAAGCTGCTGATGGAGCACCTGCCGCCGGAAGAGACCGTTACGACGCTGAACCAGTTCTTCACACAGGTGAACAAGACCATCCAGCAGCACCAGGGCCTCGTCAGCAAGTATCTTGGCGACACGGTGGTAGCCATGTTCGGCATGCCCGTGGGCGATCCGAAGCACGCCCTGAATGCCGTGAAGGCCGCTCTGGCCCTGCCCCAATCGCTGCGCGAGCTCTATCTACGGCTGGATGAGGAGTACGGATGGCAGCTTGGAGTGGGTGTAGGCATCGCTACGGGTGAGCCGATCGTCGGACACTTTGGGTCTTCCGTGCACATGGAGTACACCGTGCTCGGCGATGTCGTAGTGGACGCGCACAACCTTGAAGAGATCAGCAAGGGCGTGCCGGAAGAGGACACCGTGCTCATCAGCGAGACGACCTACCGGGCGTGCATGTCCCAGGTCCATGTTTACGATATGGGCGATCGTCCGGTGGCATCCGGGAAGACCCTGAGGGCGTTCGTCGTACAGGGTCTCCGCCACGAGGCCAGCTCAGTGATTAGCGCCGCCTGATTCCCGCCAACGAGCCAGGCAAGAAGAGGTCTGAGCGTTTCGGATGGCCTGTGCCATAGTGCAGGCGGCGGCAAACTCAGGTACTCCTTCTCGCTTTCAGGCCAGCCGATTTGTGGCACATCAGAATTAGGAGCAGCGCCCAGGCGCAACGCGGAAGCGGAAGCATTGTTGTGCGTGGGCCGTCGCTGGCCTTGCCCACTGCGGGCAGCCTGCACCCGAAATCGCGCTGGCGGCCAACTCCGAAAGCCGCCGATTGTGAGGCGAAGCGACGTGATACAGAACCTGTACTCCGACACTCAGGATGTTCGGAAGCGCAAGCTCGACCAAATCTTCTTCGACCCCTTCTTCTTTACGACGGCAGTGAGCTCCAACGGCCTGCTCGAACGCCCTCGCGATGAGCAGCCGGTTGCCCCCGTGCGAGAGACATGCGTAGAGGTCGTTGCCGAAGCGCCACGACGCCGCGCGGCACGGCCGAAGGCGGAACAGACCGTGACTCCGGATTTGGGCCGTGTGCCGCCCCCTATCGAGCGCGCGCCGGATATTCTGGGGCTCGCGCAGGCGGCTGCCTATCTCCGCTTGTCGCCCAATCGCGTGCGCAGCCTTGCGCGCACCGGCGCCCTGCCCGTTGCGCGCGTGGGACGCTCCATGCTTTTTCGGCGCGCCGCGCTGCTGGCATGGGTCCGGTCTAAGGAGTAGCCGGCTTCCAGGGGAGCGGCCGATTGCGGATGGGTATACTCTGGGGTAGTTGTGCCCATCAATCAGAAACCTCAGGACCCCTCCCATATGGCCAAACTAGTCCTTCTTCGGCACGGCGAATCCCTC
>CAZGLN010000438.1:0-1995 GCA_964526545.1 uncultured Chthonomonadales bacterium | reverse complement strand
AGTCGCACGCTGGATTCGCATTCCTGCTGGACTACGTACCGGACTGGAAGAAAGCCTACGGCTCGGGCGGCCTCATTCAGTACCAGAGCTTCATTCCTCGCGCGGCTGCGCCCGAGGTCTTCCGCGAGCAGCTCTCGCTCTGCCAGAGGCGCGGCCTGGTGCCCTACCTGGGGGTGTTCAAACAGCACCGGCCGGACCCCTTCCTCATGACGCATGCCGTGGACGGTTTCTCGCTGGCGCTGGACTTCAAGGTAACGGCTGCGAATCGCGCACGACTCTGGGCGCTCGCGGCGGAATTAGACCAGATTACGCTGGACTCGGGCGGCCGCTTCTACTTCGCGAAAGACCTCACGCTCCGACGCGACCGGATAGGCGGTTATCTCGCGGAAGAGCGCGTGCAGCGCTTCCTCCGCCTTAAGCGAGAGTGCGACCCCGAGGAGCTGCTGGTAACCGATCTCTACCGGCGCCTCTTCCTTCCCTGACGAAGGCCCGTAAGAGCGCGGGCCGATCCCGATTTATCGAGACCGGCCCGCTTCCCGACTTGTTTCGGCCCGTGCGTCTAGCCGCAGCCGCAACCGCTTCCGCAGCCGCCAGAGGGAGCCTCGCCATCCTCGGTGGAGAAGGACGAACCGCATCCGCAGCCGCGCACCGCATTCGGATTGTCAATCTTGAAGCCGCCGCCCATCACATCCTCCACGTAGTCAATGGAGGAACCCTGCAGCAGGGGGAGGCTGAGCGGATCAATCAGCACGCGCACGCCGTGCAGCTCGAACTCGGCGTCGCCCTCCTCCACCTCGTCGGCGATCGCCATGCCGTACTGATAGCCGGAACAGCCGCCGCCCTGAACGAAGACGCGCAGCGCGGAGTTTGTAAAGCCCTGCTGCTCAAACAGACCCTTGATCTCAGCGGCTGCCTTCTCGGTAAGCGTAACCGGAGTCGCCGTATCCGTCGCAGATGTAGTCATGGTCTACCCGCTCCCCTGTCTCCCCATTGTAAGCCGGCCCGCGTCTACCGTGGGCAGTCGTCGGCACCATTGCTTATTATGGCTAAATACTACCCGAATCCGCACGATTACGCCAATGCAGCACGACCACGTTTTGCAGACTACCCTCCGTCGCTGAGGGTATCCTGCTTGCAGTTCCCGAGGAAAACCCCCTGCGCCAGACTGCCGGCATCATTCTCGCACTCGACGTCCCCTCCCTGCAAGAGGCTGTGGGCCTGGTGAAGGCCACATCGCCCCACATTCACGCGTACAAGGTAGGACTTGAACTTGTTCACGCGGCCATGACGGGGCGACCATTTGACTCGCTGCGTGAGGCCGGGGCTCCCGCCATCTTCTACGATGCCAAACTCCACGACATACCAAACACCGTGGCTGGAGCCCTCCGTGCCATGACTCCCCATCGGCTCTGGATGGTCAACGTGCATGCGGCGGGCGGCCGAAGGATGGTGCGTGCCGCCGCGGAAGCCATCCGCCAGAACTTTGAGCAGACAGGGCATCGTACGCTGCTGGTCGCCGTTACGCTGCTCACCTCACTCTCCGCGGAGGAGCTTCAAAGCGAGCTGCAGTCACCCTGCAGCCCGGAAGCCTATGTTCTTTCGCTTGCCCGGCTGGCGCAAGACGCCGGGGCCGACGGGGTGGTGGCCTCCCCCCACGAGATTGAGGCGGTTCGTCGCGCTTGCGGCCCTGACTTCCTCATCGTCACGCCCGGCATCCGCCCTTCCGGTACCTCCACGCACGACCAGAGGCGGACCATGTCACCCGCCGAGGCCGTGAGAAGAGGAGCGGACTATCTTGTAGTCGGCCGCGCCATCACGGGCGCGGGGGACCCAGCCGCTGCGGCGGCCGACATCGCGCGAGAGGCAGCGGCGGCCCACGCCGAAGGCGATTAGGTGGAGGTCTCGGCGGCAGCCCGCGTAACGGGACCGCTGGAAGCTACCGCCAGGCCGGCGAGCGCAAAGCCCAGCGCCACGGCGAAGGCCGCCGGATATCCC
>CAZGLN010000437.1:0-1998 GCA_964526545.1 uncultured Chthonomonadales bacterium | reverse complement strand
GAAGGCACCGGCCTCCTCGAGCCTGCAGGCGGCATCGGCGAGCTCCAGCGCCTCTTCTTCCGTCTTGCCGTGTGTATAGTAGCCGCCCAGAGCATGCACCGATTGCGGCGTAAGACCCACGTGGGCCATCACCGGGATGCCTTCCTCCACCAGACGCCTTACCGCGCCGACGGCCTTCCGTCCACCCTCCAGCTTGACGGCCTGGCAGCCCGTCTCTTTGAGGAGGCGGATGCTTGCCTCCAGCGCGGCCTGCTCGGTCGTGGTACAGCCGAACGGCAGGTCGCACACGACCAGCGCGCGCTGCGAGCCGCGGACCACGGCGGCGGCATGGCGCGCCATGTCGTCCAACGTCACGGGCAAAGTGGTGTCATAGCCCAGTACGACGTTACCGAGACTGTCGCCCACGAGCAGAATGTCCACGCCGCTGGCGTCCAGCAGCGCGGCGGTTACGAAGTCATAGGCCGTAAGGACGGCAATGCGCTCGCCTCGCGAGCGCATTGCCTGGATGTCGCGGACGGTCAGCCGCGTGCCCTTCTGCGACTTACTCATCTCTGCCTGCCATTGCCGAGGCGCTTCGTTACGCGCTCCGGCGGTCGCACTACTTGCCCACGGCCTTCAGCGCATGCTCACGGGCAGCGCTCAATTGGCCGGCGGAGCCGAGAAGTTCGTTTCGGCTGGCGATGAACTTGGCATACTCCGCCATGAAGATCTTGCCCGGCGGCCGGAGGTCGAAGTTCTTCGGATCGTCACGGAAGTGCTCGCGATGCACCCGGCACCAGACCAGTCGGCCATCCGTATCAATATTGATCTTGCACACGCCAAGCTTGGCGGCCGGAAGGTACTGCTTGGGATCCACTCCGGAGGCGCCCTTGATGGCGCCGCCAGCCGCGTTGATGCGGTCTACCTCGTCTTGAGGAACGGACGACGAACCATGCATCACGAGAGGAAAGCCGGGCAGCCTCTTCTGTATCTCCGCCAGGCGCTCGAAGTGGATACCCTGCCCGCCTTGGAACTTATAGGCGCCGTGGCTCGTGCCGATAGCGCAGGCGAGGCTGTCGCAGCCGGTGCGCTTCACAAACTCCTCGGCCTCGTCCGGGTCCGTCAGTCGGGCATCCTTCTCGTCAACCTTGATGTGCTCCTCGACGCCGCCCAGCATGCCCAGCTCCGCCTCCACCGAGACTCCGCGGGCGTGGGCCGCATCCACCACGCGCTTCGTTACGGCAATGTTCTCCTCGAAGGGCAGGTGCGAGCCGTCTATCATCACCGAAGAGTAGAAACCGCTCTCGATGCAGTCGTAACATGTCTGCTCGTCGCCATGATCCAGGTGCACGGCAAAGAGAGCCTCGGGCCAAATCTCATCCGCCGTGCGGATGATGGCTTCGAGCATGCGCTTATCAGTGTAACTGCGCGCGCCCTTACTTATCTGAATGATGAAGGGCGCATGCGACTGCATGTTGCCATTGAAGAGGCCCATGGCCTGCTCAAGGTTGTTGATGTTATAGGCTCCGAGTGCGTAGTTGCCATAGGCATGTCCAAACAGCACGCGGGTTGGCACAATCATGATGTTCGCTCCCTGTGGGTGCACGGGCCGGCGCGGTGATGACCGCGTTCGCTCCGCCCGATTATCTTGTAGACGCGGCGATAGTATACCTGCCAGGCCGGCAACAGGCATGAGAGGCGGCTGCCCTGCCGGACCCGCATGCGAGGTGGTATACTTCCTCAGCATCCTCTCGCCGCTCTGCCCGCACAGGGGCGGGCGGCATTTAGTTTGTATCTTGGCCGTCAGGGGCATACCGCGACATGACCGAACTCCTTCGACGTCTGTTCGATAACAACGAGCGCGAGGTGCGCAAGTATCGCGCCGTCGTGGAGACCATAAACCGTCTGGAGCCTGAGATCAGCAGGCTAACTAACACGCAGCTCCGCGACAAGACGGACGAGTTTCGGGCGAAGGGGCGGACGGAATGGGCGCGCGCGCGCGAGCAGCGCGAGAAGGAG
>CAZGLN010000436.1:0-2009 GCA_964526545.1 uncultured Chthonomonadales bacterium | reverse complement strand
CCGCTTCACGCAGGCCCGCGCAGTAGTTGGCATTGGCGTAGAAGTAGTAGGCGAATGCCTCCCAGTCCGCCAAGGCTCCAGGCGGCATGAGCCCGCTGGCGGGTTCCTGCGTCTTGCTGGGGCTCTTGCGCCGCTCGGACATTATCCAGCGGCACGCGCGCTCCACCTGTCCGGCATGCGCGCGCAGCCACGCATCGTCGCGCGTGAGCGCGGCGTACTCGCCCAGACACCAGAGATGCCATCCGGTCCCCATGATGGTGTATCCGGTGGTGAGGAAGCCCTCCGGGCTGTAACGCGCGAGAAAGAACTCGTGTGCCGACTTCGCGAAACCCAGGTGCCCCAGGTACTGCATCCCGCGGATGACGGATTGCGCCTCGCTCTCCAGCGGGCCATAGTGGATGGAGCCGATCCAGGCAGCCACCCGCCCCTCGGCGTCGGTCCGGGCAGCCAGCAGGCAGTGCACCCGGGAAGCGGCGATCAAGCGATGGAGCAGCGGGTCCGGCACGTTCACTTCCGCGGTGCCATTGAACTGCTTCCGCCAGATGGCGCGCAGATCGTTCAGCATTCGTTGGTACAGAGCGTCGGTAACGTCGTCCGGGTCCAGCGAGGCCCCATGGGCGATAAGAACCAGCAGCGAAGTGCGCGCCTTGCCAGGCAAGAACACCTCGAGCCTCGTCTTGTCCCCTTCGAGCGATGCGCGGCATATCTCCCCCTCGGGCAGATGCACCACGCCGACAACGCGGCCATCCACCGCGGCCGTAACGCGAGAGCCCGAGCGCTGCAACGATGCACCCTCAAACCGAACGTTCAGGGTGCTCCTCGCGGCAGCCTCGTATGGGTTGCGCAGGTCCACCCGCTGCACAAACGCCGCTCCGCCGCCGAGAGCCCCCACGAAGGCCTGGCTCTCGACGGTTAGGCCGCCGCTAGTTCCGGACCACCGAATCCGCGGCGGGTCAAGCGCCAAAGACCTCCGCATGGCGTCCGACGAGATGCCGAGGTCCACTTGCGCCATCCGCCGATACGCCTGCCCGGGGGCGCGGTCTGCGCTGGCGTAGACCTCCGGGCGGTCATCCCAGCGGACCACCCCCATACGCTCCACGATGAACTTGCGGTTATCGGCTGGAAGGGAGAGCAGCGTGGGCCCGCGGTCCTGCGCGGCGTGATGCAGCTTCATGGCCGCGGTCAGGGTCTGGTCAGCGCGCGATCGCACAGCGGCGAGGACTGTCTGGCCCGGATAGCGCCTCAGGTAGTCTTCCAACGTCAAGGGCTTCTCGGCCAGCGTGACGAAGAGCCCCGCATCCTGCACCCACACCGCGCCGTGGCGCTGAATGTCCTCCACGGCGATGCCGAAGGCCATGGATCCGATGCGGACACGCAGCACGGTCCGGTCCGCGCGCCGATAGGTGCTGGCGCATGAGAGCACGGTCATGCGCAAGTCCGACTTGCCGTCCCAGGAGAGCGTGCCGCGGCGCGCGGGGACCAGCTCGCCGTTATAGATGCCTATGCGGCCCCCTGCGGGCTCTCGCCCAATGCGCCGCAGGAGGAGGCCCACGTTGCGCCAGCGCGAACGCGTAAAGGCATGGAGGGCGCGCACCTTCACGGGTCCATCGGCGGCAGGCAGAACCCAGCGTATCTTGAGCGTCCCCACGCCGGCACCGAGTGCTTTCGCTGGTTCCATCTCGGCCAGCCAGCGCGTGCCCGAGACGCGTATGGCAGCGGGAACGGCTTCCCAATGGCCCTGCCACGTGGAGCCTCCCGGCGAGGCGCCCTCGCGCCCGTGCACCCAGCGCTCCAGAACGGCCCCGGCTGGGTCCGGCGCAGGCCTTCCAAAGTCGAGCTCAACCCGCGCCAGGGCCCGCCGCTCCAGCCACTCCAGCCCGATGCATGCCCGCCCCTCCACCGCGGGAACCGAGTAGTATCCCGTTCTGTCGCGGGCAAGCTCCTGATAGGGCCGCAGATCCTCTTCCGGCATCGGCTGCAGACGCGTGGCCTTCGTGCCCTCGCGCCGC
>CAZGLN010000435.1:0-2010 GCA_964526545.1 uncultured Chthonomonadales bacterium | reverse complement strand
ACCAAGTCGCACGACAACGGCACGGCCACGCTCAAGATACTCGCTCAGGTGCGCGGGCTGAGGCACCTGACCCGATTGATAACGCACGTGAGGATGGTGCCGGACGTGCTCGACATTGTGCGGCTGGGTCCTGTCCGCGTGAAGTCTAAATCCTGAACCGGCCGACAGCCCAAAGCGCGTAGCCTACCGGAGCGGGTCCGGCGGCTGGCCGGGCAGGGGCTCCGGCCGGCCCTCGAGCGGAGCATGAAACGGCCCTGGCGATGGGGGCTCGTATCGCCTAAGCGCTCCCAACTCCGCAAGTCTTCGCAACGCCCGCGCGGTCCCCTCGTTGTTTCCGCGCGCGCTCTCCATCAACAGGATGCGGGTCCAGACCGCAATCGGGTCGCCTCCAAGCTCAAGCGTGCGACCGTACCAGTAGTACGCTTGGTCCCACTTCCGCTCGGCGGTGCATTCCCCCGCCTTCCAGGCCGTCCAGCGTCGGCTCCACGGCATGAACGTGGCCGACAGGATGGTAAGAACGCCGAGACTCGTTACAACCAGGGCGCCCGCGACCGGACCTCGCCTGCCGTAGAGCACCCAGCCCACGCCCAACCCGAAGGCGAGCCCGCCGAAGTGCGCCGCGTTCGCCACCTGGAGCCATTGGAGCCGAGTCATCAGGACGCAGAACAACCCCCAGGCCACCAGGACCAGAAAGTTGCGCGTGGTGGCGACGAACCTCCAGAGAGGATAACGGTGCCTGCCAGCCCACATGAGGCCGAACATAGCGTAGACAACACCCGATACGCCAACGCCGATGTGGCCCGTAAATGCGAGCTCGCATCCGGATGCAACTGCCGCAGAGAGAACATAGAAGAGCGCGAACCGCCAGGCCCGAAACGAGTGCTCAAGCAGCCTGCCCAGCTCGTACATGTACAGCATGTTGAAGCCGAGGTGCAGCAGTGTGCTGACGAAAGAATTCGGGCTGCCATGCACGAACGAGGAGGTAACGAGTGAGTAGTAGCCGCCCGACCAGACCCCTTCAGGCGGCAAACTGGCGTAGTGGAAGAGACCCACGAGCGGCCCTGCGTCCACAAGCGCCGCCGCCTGGTAGCCCGCCGTGATCACCAGCGAAAGAAGACATACGCAGAGGGTGAGCAGAGGCGGTCGCAGGCGGTCGAGCTCCTGCTCCACGTCCCGCGGTAAGGCCTCAGCCATAGGGGCGATCCGCCGAGAGGAAGGTTACGCCGCGCGGCGCAGGGAATGACTCGGCACAACTCACGTGAGGTGACCGGATGGCAACCGTTCGCATCGAAGCGCCCGTAGTGCAAGTTGCCCTGGATGTAGTGACCACGGAAGAAGCCTTACGGATTGCGGAGGCCGCTCTTCGGGCAGGCGTGGATTGGCTGGAGGCAGGCACGCCGCTCATCACGTTTGAGGGCACGCGCTGCATACAGGCGCTCGCCGAGGCCTTCCCGGGCGTGCCCATCCTCGCGGACTTCAAGACCATGGACGGCGCGCGGCGATATGTGCTCGAGACACGCCACCGGGGCGGACACATCGCGACGGTGTGCGCGGTGGCCAGCGACTCCACTGTTCGCACGGCGGTCGCGGCCGGTAGAGAAACGGGCATCCTGGTGATCTCCGATCTCTACGCCTCGCCCAATCCCGCGGACCGGGCGGTAGCGCTCCAGGGCATGGGCATTGATTCCGTATACGTGCACTGGGGGTCCGACCAACGCGTCGAGATGCCTGAGCGCGATCCGCAAGCGGACCTTGCGCCCGTTCTGGATGCTGTCAGTATTCCTGTAGGTGTCGGCACCTTCAGCAGTGAGGAGGGCGAGCGTGCCGTTCGACGCGGCGCAAGCATCGTTGCCATCGGGATGCCGCTGATAAAGAGCGGCAATCCATACGAAGCCCTTAAGGAGTACGTGGACCGAGCCAAGTCAGTCTAGCCCGCCGGCGCCCGTGTGGCCGCGCGCCTCGCGTAGAAGGCCCTCCGCCACGTCGCGGAGATCGCCTTCGGGATGCGTC
>CAZGLN010000434.1:0-2061 GCA_964526545.1 uncultured Chthonomonadales bacterium | reverse complement strand
TCCCCGTTTGCGTGCCAGCCTGCTGCACACTCTTTTCGGGAGGTTGCCTTTGTCCGCGAGGTCAATAGGTCTAGACGATAGACTGCAGAACTACCTTCTCTCCGTCTGCGGGCCGCACCCGGAGCCTCTCCACCGTCTGCGCGAGGAGACTGCCAGCCTTCCCGAGGCGCGCATGCAGATATCGCGCGAGCAGGGCCGACTGATGATGGTGCTGGTGCGTGCCATCGGCGCCCGCCGCGCCCTGGAGATCGGCACCTTCACCGGTTACAGCGCCCTTGTGGTCGCCCTTGCCCTGCCGGATGATGGCCGGCTGATTGCCTGTGATGTGAGCGAGGAGTGGACCCGCATCGGGCGCAAGCACTGGGAGGAAGCCGGAGTGGCTCACAAGATAGACCTGCGGATTGCGCCCGCGCTCGAGACTCTCGACAGCCTCCTGGCGGAGGGAGCGGCCGGCACGTTCGACTTCGCCTTCATTGACGCGGACAAACCGACTTACCCGGCCTATTACGAGCGCGTCCTGCGGCTCTTGCGCGGAGGCGGCTTGCTCGCAGTAGATAACGTGTTGTGGGGCGGCCGCCTGGCGGACCCGGACTGCGCGGACGAGACCGCCGAGGCGTTACGAGCCTTCAACCGCATGGTGAGCGCGGACGACCGGGTAACCATGTGCGTGGTGCCGATCGGCGACGGATTGACCCTGGCCGTCAAGAACACATGAAACCGATGGAGCGCTGCGGCTGGGCGGAGGGCGACCCGCTGCTGACGACCTACCACGATACGGAGTGGGGCGTCCCCCTGCATGACGATTGCAAGCTCTTTGAGTACCTGCTTCTGGACAGCATGCAGGCCGGCCTCAGCTGGCTGGTGATCCTGCGCAAGCGTGAGGGCTTTCGCCGCGCCTTTGATGGCTTCGATCCGGCGCGCATCGCGGAATACGGCCCGTCTGAAATCGAACGCCTTCTGGCCGATCCAGGCATCGTGCGCAACCGGCGCAAGGTAGAAGCCGTGATCGGCAACGCGCGCAGGTTCCTGGAGGTGCAGCGCGAGTTCGGCACCTTCGACCGTTACATCTGGCAGTTCACCGGCGGAGGCACCATCGTCAACGCGCACGCCAGCATGGAGCAGGTGCCGGCGCGCAGCCCGGAATCGGATGCCATGAGCCGCGACCTTGCGCGGCGCGGGTTCAAGTTCGCCGGCTCCACCATCTGCTATGCTTTCATGCAGGCGGCAGGCATGGTGAATGACCACCTCACCGCGTGCTTTCGTTACCGGGCGGTCCTGGGTGAGGACGCATAGCGCCTCAGGGTTCCTGCCCGAAAAGACAGGGCGCCTGGGTCCGCCGCCGAATGTCTGTCTGGATTGTTCGGTCGGCGCCGTCGGCTCGCGCTGGAGAACATTCGCATGATGCAGGCCGTGCTCTGGTTCAATATCATCGTCGTGCCGCTGGCCGCCATCGCCTTTCTGGTGTGGGTGGTCTGGATGCTGCGCGACCGATGGAGCCTGCTGCGCGGTCACGGTGCCAAGGACTCGCCTCCTTCGAATGCCCCGGATGATGAGCAGGCTGGCTAGCCGCCAGATTGGCCTGCTTGTCGCTCTCGCGCTGTTTCTCTTGGGCGCGCTTAGCGCGCCCTGCCACGCCCAGCCGCGCCCGCTCGCGGTGCCGAACGGCAGTTTCGAGGAGGCCGTTCCCGGGGAGTTGCGTCCCGCGGGATGGCACATCGGCATTGGCGGCGGAGCGGAGGCCTCCGCTCAACTCGATAGCGAGGTAGCGCGCTCCGGCGCTCGCTCCGTGCGCATAGCCAATGCGAGCCCGCGCCGCGCCTTTGTCTACTTCCTGCTCAGCAGCGACCCGATTGCGGTGGAGCCGCTCACTACATACCGGGCCACGGTGTGGGTGCGGGGGCGCGGCGTGCGGGGCGCCAGCATGGACGCCGTCTTTCCCACCGCGGGAGAGGCGCGGGTGCCTCTGCCTCAGGGTGATTTTGCCTGGCGCAGAGTGAGCCTGCGATTCACCACCCCCGCTGCCTGTTCCAGCATTACACTGCGCATCGCGAGCGACGATGT
>CAZGLN010000433.1:1383-2084 GCA_964526545.1 uncultured Chthonomonadales bacterium | reverse complement strand
CCCCAAGATGGACCGTGTTGCGGGCCACGCGCGTCTCGGAGTTCGCTCGGAAGGGCGCGCCCGTGTTGGGGTTCGGATCCCACCCGGGCGCGTTGCTGGAAGTAACCTGAACGCGGAGACGGTGCCCCCGGTTGAAGACGATGCTTGTGGACCAGAGGTCTACAACGATGCGGTAGGTCTTGCCCGGCTCCATAAACACCTCACGCGTGAAGCCCTCGCGGAACCGGGCGCGGAGGATACCCTCGCACACATTGTACGAGCGGCCGTCCGGGTACACGTCGCAGAGTTTCACCACGAAATCGGTATCGGGACAGTCGCTTGAGATGGTAAGTTCCGCTTCCACGCGCCCGGTGACCTCCAGCGGCTGGCTGAGAGGCGCGGAGGTAAAGCTGAGCACGTCCGGCCGCGCTTCCACCCGCGACTGCTCCATGGGCCCGGCCGGCAGGGTGAGCTGCGGACCGCCCGTGGTCGGGCAGGGGTTTCCCGGGTCGTAAGTGAAACTTCGGGGCGCGCCATTGCGCGGCGGCCGCTGTGTGGATAGGGAGCCATCCGTGTGCAGATAATAGGCCGTTCGGCGCGACTTTGGCGGCCAGGAGGAGGCCGTGCGCCACTCGTTGCCCGGCGCGGAGGGATCGAACGCATCGCCCATGGTGTAGTAGGTGACCACCGGGTCGCTATCCGCGCCGTTCGGCTCTCCTGTC
>CAZGLN010000433.1:0-1372 GCA_964526545.1 uncultured Chthonomonadales bacterium | reverse complement strand
AAGTAGTGCGCGAGGATGCGCGGCGCCGAAGTTACTTCGCCGGGCACCTTGTTGGCGTTGCGGAAGGTAAGCTCGCCCGCCTTCTCCTGGTAGATGCCGTGCGTCCACGGACCCATTACCAGCTTCTGCCTGCCCCGCGCCTTCGGGCCGCCCTTGTTCTGGTAGCCCAGGAACGCGTCTATGGTGCCCTGGGCGAAGATGTCGTACCAGCCTCCCACGTGGATGGCAGGGCTGTTCACGTAGCGGTATCGGGTCGCTACGTCACGCTCGCGCCAGAAGGAGTCGTAGGTGGGGTGCGCCAGCCACTCGCGGAGGCCCTCCGGGCTGTGATTGGTGAGCCGTATCCAGTCTTCTACCATGGCCTTGCGGAAGACTCCGCCAGAGTAGACCAGATGCCCGTAGCCGCTGGGCGCGGCGACGTCAATCATCTGCACCGCGATATTCGGCGCCCCGCTGGCCGCGAGCATCAGCTGAGTGATTCCCAAGGCGGAACCGCCCTGCGTGGCGATCTTCCCGTTGCACCAGGGCTGCAGCAGCATCCACTTCACGGTGTCCAGTCCATCCTGGTGCGGCGACCATCCGTCACCCTCGAATGCCTTCCCGATGCCCTGCGAGGCGAAGCGCCCGCGCGTATCCTGAATCACCACGGCATAACCCATCCTTGCGGTGCCTTCGCCAAGGCCCTTCAGCCCGGCCTTATCGTAAGGTGTACGCAGCATGACCACTGGCCAGGGTCCCTTGCCTGCCGGCAGGTAGATGTCGGTGGCAAGCGATATGCCGTCCTTCATGGGCACCATGGCGGTGCTCTTGCTGACATCCTGCCCAAGGGCGCAGGCGCCCAGCACGAGCCATCCCAGCACAAAGAACACGCGGTAACGCATCATCTCTCCCTTCCTGCAGCGGGTGCTCGGCTCCGCCGCCCCGCGGCGCGAGTCGCGGACTGTGCCTGCCTGGGCAAGGGTACAATGGGCCATCATCCGCGGGAGCACCCACTATGCCCGATTCTTTCGGAGCGCGGGCCGCCGCTCAACTGGCAGGCCGCGCCGCCACCATCTATCGTCTGGACAGTCTGCGCGGACACGGCGTCGAGGTCTCGCGCCTGCCCTACTCTCTTCGCATCCTGCTCGAGAACCTCTTGCGCAACGAGGATGGCGTAACGGTAACCGCCGACGACATCCTGGCGCTGGCGAATTGGGATCCGCGCGCCATTCCCTCGCGAGAGATAAGCTTTACACCCGCCAGAGTCCTGCTTCAAGATTTCACCGGCGTTCCCTGCGTGGTGGATCTGGCCGCAATGCGTGAGGCGATGGCGCGTTACGGCGGCGATCCCGCGCGCATCAATCCGCTTCAGCCCGTGGAGCTGGTTATTGAT
>CAZGLN010000432.1:0-2112 GCA_964526545.1 uncultured Chthonomonadales bacterium | reverse complement strand
AAGCAGCGCGAACGCGATCGCCTCTTTCGCCTCGGAGGGTATGCCGTACCGCTCTACGCCCTCCACCGGCACGGGATGTACGGCTTCCCGCAGCATCCGCATGAGTGTGCGATTCCGGCCGCCGCCCCCGCCCACAATCACGCGGTCCACACTGCCGCCCGCGTGCAAGCCCAGGCAGATCGCCTCCACCGTGAAGCGCGCCGCGGAGGCGAGCGTGTCCTCAAACCCCACGCCGCGGCTGGCCGCCTCCTCCAGCAGCGCGAGCACAAAGGGCTCACCGAAGAGCTCGCGGCCGGTGGATTTTGGCGGCCGGAGCGCCAGAAAGTCCGCCGCCCGCGCATGCATCCAGGTCAGCAGGCCCTCATGCGGACGGCCGCGCGCCGCCCAACTTCCGTCTCGATCGAATTGCTCCCTGCCATCGGTGGCACGCCGCACAATCTCATCCAGAACCATGTTGCCCGGACCCGTATCGAAGGCCATCACCTTCGTAAGGCGTGCGGCGCGGGGCAGCACCGTGAGGTTGGCGATGCCGCCGATGTTGAGGATGGCGCGCGCCTCCCACGGTGAGCCGAGCAGCGCCCAATCCGCGAAGGGCACGAGCGGCGCGCCCTGGCCGCCCGCCGCCATGTCCGCGGAGCGAAAGTCGGAGATGACCGCACAGCCCGTTCGCTCCGCCAGCAGCGGTGCCGATACAAGCTGCAGGGTGGAGCGCACTGCCCGGGTGCCCACGCGCACGGGCTCCGGCTGGTGCCAGACGGTCTGCCCATGCGCGCAGAGAGCGTCCACCGACCGCAGAGGCAGCGCCGCCTTTCGGGCCACGGCGCGGGCCGCCTCCGCGTACTTCTCCGCGACTAAGGCGTGGACAATGCAGAGCGTCTCCGCCGACGATCTCTCGCGCGAGCAGGCGTCCAGAATCCGCTGCCGCTCCGCCGTGGAGAACGGCAGGTCTATCCATGCGTAGAGATGGATACGGGGCCGCTGTACCCCTTGCACATCCACGAGCGCGGCGTCCACGCCGTCGGCGGAGGTGCCTGACATGAGGCCGATGAGGCGCAGCGTGCGAGAGGACATTAGCAATCAGAAGCAGCGAGTGCTAACAGGGGCTTGCAGACTTGCGCTCGCTTTCGCCATAATAGGTTATCGCAGAAAACAATCTGACTGAGGTCTGAAACGATGCCGACCTATGGGTACGAGTGTACTCTATGCAACGAGCAGTTCGAGGTTGTGCAGCCGATCACGGCGGAGCCGCTCACGCGTCATGAGGCATGCGGCGGCACCCTGAGGCGGCTGGTCTATCCGGCCGGGATTGTTTTCCGCGGATCGGGCTTTCACGTCAACGACTACGGCAGCCACGGCCGCAAGGAGTCGAACGGCGCTTCGAAGAAGGAGGCCTCCTCCACTACGGAGAGCCACGCGGAGCCCGCTTCCGCGGCCGCATCTGCCGCCAAGTAGCACCCAGCCGCGAGCAGCGCAATGCAAAGAGGCCGGCCCCGGCGAATATCGCCAGGGCCGGCCTCTCGTCTTTCGCGTAAGTTGCTCTACCGCGCGCTCTGAATCAGCACGCGCCCGGTGGCGGGATCGTAGGTCACCGATACGTCCAGCGCCTCGCGGATGAAGGAGATCGGCACGATGGTGCGGCCGCTCTCGAGGAACGGCGCGCGCTCCAGGCCCACTACCTGGTTGTTGACGTGGGCGTTCGGCTTGCCGATCTTGATCTCGATTTCGCGGGTGGCGTTGACGGCGCGCACGGTCTTATCCGGACCGCCGAACCAGTAGAGCCGGCCTCCCGTGTGCTCGAAGATCTGGCGGAACGGAGCGAGCTTGATACCCGCTTCCACACGAGGCTGCACGTCGAAGACGATGCGGGTGCCATCGAAAGCCACATCGAACGAGGCCCCCGGCACAATCAGCGGAGTGCCTGGCTGCAGACGCGCGTCCCCCGGCAGGTTGTTGAGCTTGCGGATCTCGCTGGTCCGAATGCCGGTGCGGCGGCTGATGCGGTCCAGCGTGTCGCCCGGCTGCACCACCAGCGTATCCGGGCCGGCCGCGCGCACCGGCGCCACCACCTGGTACAGCCGGTCGCTTGCGCCGAGGCTGGGCAGAGCGGCTGGG
>CAZGLN010000431.1:0-2151 GCA_964526545.1 uncultured Chthonomonadales bacterium | reverse complement strand
CTCCTCGCCCAGACCGCCGGCGTCACCCTCGAAGGCGTCCGGCTCCTCCAGGACCCGGCCGAACGCACTTCCGCTCGGGGCCTTGTCGCCGGAGAGCGCCTTGGTGCCCGCGTCCAGAATGGCCACGTGTGGACTGGGCCGACTGATGACCGTAGCCAATACCGAGAGAGCGCACAAGTCCAGGGAGGCGCCGCGCGCCACCTGACTCATGTCGTGGAAGACGTAGTTGCCGCAACGCAGCTCCGTGACCGAGGGTATCGCGGCCATGTACTCCGCTCCCACGGTGGAGCCAACGCTCTGCACGGACACGGGAATGCCCCGTTCCGCAAGGCCGCAGGCCGTCTCACGTAGCGTAGCGGCTGCCTGTTCACACACGGCCCGCCTCTGGACTGGCTCAACGGCGTTGGCGTGCCCCTCGTAGGTGAAGAGCCCGTCTATCCGCAGCCCGGGCAGCTCCGCAATTTGCTCCGTCAGCGCGAGCGCCGCCTCAACTGAGCGCACCCCGGCCCGATCCAAGCCTGTGTCCACTTCCACGCGACACTCGCACTGCACGCCGGCGCGGGTGCAGGCATCTGAGAGCGGCAGGGCCACCTCCACGCTGTCCACCCCGACGATCACACGGGCGCGCTCCAGCAGCCGCAGCAGCCGCTCAAGCTTCGTCGAGCCCACAATCTGATTGGCGACAAAGATGTCGTCGAAGCCAGCGCTTGCCATCACCTCGGCCTCGCCGAGCTTGGCCACGGTAATGCCTTGCGCGCCCGCCTTCCGCTGCATGTCTGCGATTTCGATGGTCTTGTGAGTCTTCACGTGGGGCCGCAGGCTCTTGCCGCCGCTCCGTGCAATCTCGGCCATGCGCGCGATGTTTGCCGCAAGTTTGCGGGCGTCCAGCAGCAGAGCAGGCGTATCGAGGTCGTGTATGTCCATGTCGGCCGAAGGGTTCCACCTCGTGGCGCGCAATCCCTTCCTACACGCCTCCGCGTCATTGGCTGGCAATGCTTACCGACGGTGCGTTATACTGATGCGCATCCAGAATGCATCGGCTCTGCTCCAGACATCCCATGTCACCGTTCCCGCGTTTCTGCTATCCCCATCTGCTGGCGTGCGTCCTTCTGTTCGGAATGGCTGCACAGACGCTCGGTTCCGTCGGCGCGCGCGGCAACCCGTTCGCGGGCGATGTGCGGCTCGAGGCGAGCCTCAGCCTCTCGTTCCGGGAGAAGACGTTTCCGGACTTTTTGGCGGACATCTCGGAGCAGACCGGCATCCGGTTCTTCACGGACACCTCCGTGCAGAATGACCGTGTAACGATCTTCATGCACGAGCGGCCGCTGGGCGAGTGTCTGCTGGCGGTGGCGCGGCTGTATGGTTTCGAATGGAGGCGGCTGGAGCAGACCAATCCTCCCGCCTACCTGATTGCACAGCCGCAATCGGCCCGCGAAGAGGAGCAGGCTGAGCGGGAACGTGCCGCGTCACGCCTCATTCGGCAAGTCCGGCTCGAGGCGGAGCTGCTGGAGAAGAACCAACGCAGGATGCCGAAGCCCGCGCCGGCCAACTGGCCGATGCCGCGTCCGCGGAAGCCGACCCCGGCCGTCGCCACGCCCTCCAGTCGGAGGCGGCGCTCTGCCTGCAGGCCGTACCGAGTCTGGGGCATCGCGTGGCCTTTGCCCTCGTGCGACGTTTGGACGACTCCCTCCTTACGCGGGCGCTCTGGTCCGGCAGGGCGGACCTGTGCTATCCGGCGGACGGAATAGGGGAGCCGATTCCCACGGCCGTAGTCGAAGAGATCCGCACGCTGCAGCCGCCCTCCGGCGAAGGCACAACGACCGAGTTGGTCGGATTTACCGCGCTCCAGTTCCGTCTGATGGGTGACGTGGCCCGGGAGCCCGCCATCCGCTGGCAGCTTACTCTGACGCGGAGGGGCGGCGGCAACGTGACAACGGTAGGGTACTCCGGAACGCTTCCGCTCGCGCGGCCGGCGGAGGAACCGGTGCCGGCCGCGCGTCAGGATCCGGAGGGCTGGCGCACGGACTTACGCCTGGCGCATCGCCTCTCGCTGGACCTCGAGCCGGATACGACCGGCGTAACCGCAGGCGGCACCGCTCGGCGCGAACTGCCGCGTACGCTGGGAGCCATTCTGGAGCGGGTCGCTCGCAC
>CAZGLN010000430.1:0-2162 GCA_964526545.1 uncultured Chthonomonadales bacterium | reverse complement strand
TGCTGCAGGCCCGCGTGAAGGCATATCTCGAACTCCGCCAGTCCTTCGGCTACCGAACCTCTGCTCACCAGCATGCGCTCCAGAGCTTCGCCCGGTACCTCGCGACCCAAGAACAGCCCTGGCCGATTCGCGCCGAAGCCGCACTGGATTGGGCGCGCCAAGCCTCGGCCCGCTGCCTCCAGACCGGAGCCAAAGCCCGTCTCGGAATCGTGCGCGGCTTCCTGGTCTACCTGAAGGCGTTCGAACCGGGAACGGAAGTCCCGCCTTCGGGTCTCGTAGCGGGTATCCGCCGCCCCAACGCGCACCTCTACTCGCCACAACAGATCCATCGGATGATGGAAGCCACGCTGCACAGGTCATGGGAGCCCGGCTCGTTTCGACAAAGGATCTTCCGCACCGTGGTTGGACTGCTGGCCAGCACTGGTTTGCGCATTGGAGAAGCTCTCCGGCTGACATTGGATCAGGCCCATCTCGATCATGACCCGCCATACCTGGAAATCCGCGATACCAAATTCCACAAGTCCCGCCTCGTGCCGCTTCACCCCACCGCTGCGGTCAAACTCCAGGAGTATCTGGCCGAGCGGGTGCGGCATATCCCCGGATCTGCCGCCACGACATTCTTCATCAATGATCACGGCCGGCCCCTTCGCTACCACTTGGTCTGGAAGGCCGTTGTGGAGGCCCAGCGGGAGGCAGGAATCATCAAGGAGGTATGCCCGGGACGGCGCAGGCCAGCCATCCATGCGCTGCGCCATACCTTTGCCGTGGAGCGCCTGCTCGCCTGGTACCGGGCGGGGGCGGACCTGAGGGCGGAGTTGCCTCGCCTGTCGGTCTATTTAGGCCACGTCGGAATGGAGGAGACGTATCGTTACTTGTCGGCCACGCCTGAATTGCTAACCCTCGCCGGAGAGCGGTTCGCGCAGTACGCGGAATCCGGAGGCCCCCGATGAGCGGCGCCGATTCGCAATCCTTGCTCGCCGGACCGCTGCTGCAATCCTTCTTCACCGAACATATGCTGTCGGATCGCCGCGCCAGCCAGCAGACAGTGGACAGCTACCGGGACACGTTCCGGTTGCTGCTTCGTTTCTTGCAGCAAACCACCGGCAAACAACCCGCCAGCCTGAGAATCAGCGATCTCGATGCACCGGCGATCTTGAGCTTTTTGGACCACATCGAGCAGCAGCGCAACAATCAGATCCAGTCGCGCAACGTGCGTCTGGCGGCGATCCGCTCGTTTTTCCGGCTGGTGGCGTTGCGGGACCCCGCCAGCGTGCATGTCGCGACCAGAGTGCTGGCGATTCCCTCAAAGCGCTCTGACAAGAGGCTGGTCGGCTACCTGACACGTGTCGAGATGGACGCGATTCTCGGCGCTCCCGACCGCACGACTTGGCGCGGCCAACGCGACTACGTCTTGTTGCTCACTTTCTACAACAGCGGCGCCCGCGTGTCGGAGATCACAGCCCTAAAGCGGAGCCAGGTCCGGCTGGGCGTCACTTCCTTCCTCCAAGTGCACGGCAAGGGCCGGAAAGAGAGAGAAGTCCCACTATGGCCGAGGACCGCTCGCACCTTAAAGTGCTGGCTGGATGCATCCCCCGCGCCGCCCGACGCTCCGGCCTTTCCCAGCAGCCGCGGCACAGCCTTGTCGCGCGACGGCGTGAACTACATCCTGCAAGAGGCCCTTCGGAAGGCAGCAAAGTCGTGCCCCACCCTGGCGGCCAAGCGCGTCTCGCCTCACGTCCTGCGCCACACGACGGCGATGCACCTTCTGCAATCCGGAGTGGACATCACCGTCATCGCGCTCTGGCTGGGCCACGAAAGTCCGGAGACTACCCACATGTACGTCGAGGCGGATCTGAAGACCAAGGAACAGGCTCTGCGAAGTGTGACGCCAGCCGGAAAGGGCTCTCTGCGGTTCCAGCCCGGCGACGCATTGTTGGCCTTCCTCGACACCCTCTGATAATGCCGAATCCAGACGACATCCGATCCGTGCCAGCATGTCGCCCGCCGTGATTGCTCGGGGTTATCCGATACTCGGCATTAAAAGGGTGTTCCGGGAGAGAGATGCGCTCCGTAAGTGCCTGAAGAGCAATGGCTTGCTCAAAACCGGCGACGATGTTTCCACTAAGTGGGGGGACTCATTGCACCTGAATTATGCACGGATC
>CAZGLN010000429.1:0-2188 GCA_964526545.1 uncultured Chthonomonadales bacterium | reverse complement strand
ACGCTCCCAACAGGGAGTCCATGCTCGAAGTGATGCGGATGCACCGGGAAGCCGTGGAGGGCATTTCGCCGAAGTTCGTGCCGAGCGATCTGCTTGGGGCCGCGCGCCAGTGCTGGGACGACGCCATTCGCGTCGGCACGGATTACGGCTATCGAAACGCCCAAGCGACGGTGCTCGCGCCGACCGGCACCATCGGCTTCATGATGGATTGCGATACCACCGGAGTGGAGCCGGACATCGCCATCGTGAAATACAAGAACCTGGTCGGCGGCGGCGTGATGAAGATCGTGAATCAGACCGTGCCGGAGGCACTCCAACGGCTCGGCTACTCGTCGCAGCGGATCAAGCAGATCCTCGAGTATGTGGACGCAAACGACACCATCGAGGGCGCACCGGGACTCAAGCCGGAGCATCTCCCAGTGTTCGACTGCGCCTTCAAGCCTGCAAACGGCACCCGTTCCATCCACTACATGGGCCACGTGAAGATGATGGCGGCCGTGCAGCCCTTCATCTCCGGTGCCATCAGCAAGACCGTGAACATGCCGAACGAAGCCACGGTCGAGGACATCATCGGTGTCTACGTGGAGGGGTGGCGCCTTGGCCTCAAGGCCATCGCCATCTATCGCGATGGATCTAAGCGCACGCAGCCGTTGGTTACACGGCGGAGCGATTCCACGGAGGCCGACAAGGAGACCGCGCGTCAATCAGGCGCTGTCGAATCCAGACCTGTTCGACGCAAGCTGCCGGACGAGCGAAAGGCCATCACTCACAAGTTCAGCATCGCCGGCCATGAGGGCTACATCACCGTGGGCATGTATGACGACGGCAGCCCCGGCGAGATATTCCTCACCATGAGCAAGGAGGGGTCCACCGTCTCCGGTCTCATGGATACCATCGCCACGATGACCTCCTTGGCCCTGCAGTACGGTGTGCCTCTGGAGACACTGGTGAGCAAGTTCGCGCACACCCGCTTCGAGCCCTCAGGCTACACGCCAAACCCGGAGATCAAGGTAGCGAAGTCCATCACGGACTACATCTTCCGTTGGCTCGGCCTGAAGTTCTTGCCGCGCGACGCCCAGCCGCCGGAGGAGACCCGCACCATCGGCGCCATCGAATCGGCTGGCGGCGGCAAACCCGCGACCGCCAACGCCGAAACCGGCTTCACGGCGCGTGAGCGGGAGATATTCGAGCTGCAGGCAGATGCGCCGGCGTGTGCCGAGTGCGGCGCTCTGATGGTGCGTAACGGCGCCTGCTACAAGTGTCTCAACTGCGGCAGCGTGTTCGGCTGCTCGTAGGCCGCAGAGGCTATGCTCTCGTGATCCGGGCCAGGCAGAAAGCCCGGATCACGAGCAAGATCCCAGCGCATCGGCGCTACCTATCACTCACGAGTGTGGTCGCAGCAGTTCACGGAATGGAGCAGGCCACAATGCTCAAGATCGTTGATGTTCACGTAGGCACATCGGCGCGCGGTGAATACGTTGTGCTGCAGAATCAGGGGCTCACCACCGTCGGGCTTCGTGGATGGGCCCTTTGCGGTGATGCCTACCTTGAGGCAGACCCGTCTGCGGCTTCTCGGCAGATGTACATCTTCGCGGACGATGAGCAGATAAAGCCCTACCAGCGCGTGGTGCTCTTCACCGGCGAGGGCGTGAATGGATGGCGCCCCACCAACGACGGCAAGTTGGCCTATCTCGTGTTTTGGAATCGATCGGACCGCGTCTGGGCGCACAGTCAGCACCTGCATCTTCTGCGCCTCACGGCATCGCGGCGCGTGGTGGCGCCATGGGAAGTGGAACCCGTCGCGATTCGGAGCTCGGTTTAGCCCGGCGCAGCCGCTTACGCCCAGAAGACCCACCCGCTTCGGCGGGCTGCAGCGGGATCAGGGCACTCTGGATCGGCACGCACACCGTCTTACTACTCATTCAGGAGATTCTCGATGACCGTAACCGTCAATGAGACCCGTGCAAGTCTCGAGGCTGTCTGCGCTCGCAAGGATTTGTACGATGCGGCCCAAATCGTCTCGCACGCCGTATCCGCACGCAGTCCCCTGCCCATCCTCAGCCACATCCTGCTGGCCCCGGATGCCTCGGCGGAGCGCCTTCGACTGAGCGCCACGGACATGGAGCTGGCCATTTCGCTCTCCGTCCCGGCTACCCTCAAGTCGCCGAGCGCATGCACCGTGAGCGCC
>CAZGLN010000428.1:0-2188 GCA_964526545.1 uncultured Chthonomonadales bacterium | reverse complement strand
CCATCTGCCGGACGATGTTGGCGCTCCGCTCGGGCACGAAGGTTACGCCCAGTTCGTAGCGGCTGTAATCCTCGAGGCCGCGCCAGACGGTCTCGTGAATGCTGTCGCCGAAGGTGCCCGCGATCAGCATCAGGATGACCGCGGAAGCCACCCCCGCCGAAGTGCCGAGCGACCTCAACGGGCGGCGCAGCACGCTGCGCAACGGTATCGCAAGCACAAGCGGCACGCGCGCGCGCAGAAGACGGCGCGGCTGGGCCGGAACCAGACCCCGCATCGCCTCCGCCGGAGAGATGCGCGCCGCCTGACGCGCCGGACCGTAGGCTCCGGCCAGGCAGGAGAGCAGCGAGAGACCCACGGCGCCCAGAGCAACCTCCGGCCGAGGACCCCGCGCACTGAAAGGCGTGAAGACAAGGCGTTCGTAGACCGTGCCGAACCAGACTCCCAGAAAGTGGCCGAAGACCAGGCCAATCGCCCCGCCGGCAGCCCCAATCAGCAGTCCCGCACCCAGGAAGTGCAGCAGCACGGCCCTCGCGGGGAACCCGGACGCCCGCAGAAAGCCGATGATGCCGCGCTGGGCCTGAACCCACCGCGCCAGCATGAGGCCCACGGCAAGCGCGGCGGTAGCGAGAAACAGCGTCGGCATCACCACCAGAAACGGCCTGTTTCCCTCCAGATCGGACTGCAGAAGCTTGTTGCTGGGCTGCTCAGGCTGGAGCATGGGCGTCTCCGCGCCATAGGCCCGGAGCCTCTCGCGCACCGCCGAGGCTACCTGGCTCTCTTTGCCGGGACGGCAGCGAAGCATCACCTCGTTGATCTGCCCCGACATGCCCAGCAGCGGTGCCGCCTGATCTTCTCGCACGAAGAGCGCCCCGAAGATGCCGGGCATCGGCATGATGAATCCGGAACTAAGCACCGGATAGATGAACTCCGGACTGCTCACGATGCCCGCCACGCGAAAAGGCACCTTGCGCCCCTGGAAGCGCAACGCGATCCGATCTCCGGGTTTGTAGCCATTCGCGCGCGCGAAGGAGACCTCCAGATGCACCTCGCGTGACGATCCAGACCCCAGGGGCGCTCCCTCCAGCAGGCGGTACCGATTCAGCCTGGGTTCGCGACCGGATGGCACGGTGAGGATGCGCCCGATGGCGCGCGTGCGCCTGCCCGCTTCTTGCTCAATTTCCACAATCTCGGAGATGCGGCCCTCCGCGGCCAGCACGCCATCCATCGCCGCCACCACGGGCACCACCGCACGCGGCGCCCTGCGCAGGGCAATCCACGCATCCGCGAAGGCCAGCCGCTCATAACTGAGCACGTAGGACTGGAGCTGATTCTGGTAGGAGACCATGGAGCCATGGAACATGGCCACTCCCAGAGAGGCCACCAGCGTGATGGCCACGAACTGCCAGCGCGCCGCGCGCAAGTCCCGCAGCAGTTTCAGCGTGAGCAGGCTCACCAGCTCAGCTCCGTGGCGGCCACGGGATGCGGGTTCACCTCCACTTCGGCCACGTGGCCGCTGCGCAGATGCACCACCCGATCCGCCATCCGCGTGATTTCGTTGTTGTGCGTAACCAGCAGCACCGTCCGGCCCAGCTCCCGTGTTACGGAGCGCATCACATCCAGCACGCGCACGCCGGTCTCGTAGTCCAGGTTGCCCGTCGGCTCGTCGGCGAGAACCAGGGCCGGCCGCTTCACCAGCGCGCGGGCGAGAGCCACTCGCTGCTGTTCTCCGCCGCTCAGCGAAGCCGGGAAGTGATCGGCACGCTCCCGAAGGCCCACGGCGGCGAGCATCTCCTCCGCATCCAGGGGGTCCTTTGCCAGCTCGGCCACCAGCTCCACGTTCTCCCGCGCCGTGAGCGTGGGCACGAGGTTGAAGAACTGAAAAACGAAGCCCACGGTCTCGCGGCGATAGCGCGTGAGCGCGCGCTCATCCAGGAGTCCCAGGTCGTGGCCGGCCACGCGCGCCTCGCCTGATGTGGGTCGGTCCAATCCGCCAATGATGTTGAGCAGCGTGGTCTTGCCGCTGCCGCTTGGGCCCACGAAGACCACGAACTCGCCGCCAGGCAGCTCCAGGTCAATCCCCGCGAGAGCATGCACCGCCACCTCGCCCTCGCCGTAGGTCTTGTTGAGACCGCGCAGACGCACGAGCGGCTCCTCGGCCGCCGCGTCGGAGCCGCCCCCACTCCGCCTG
>CAZGLN010000427.1:1889-2228 GCA_964526545.1 uncultured Chthonomonadales bacterium | reverse complement strand
ATTGCGCTGGCGGCTACTCCACGGCGACAATCTGCACGCGCTTCACGACGAGGCCTCCGCGACGTCCCTGCCAGAGGATACGCACGGCGTCGCCCGATTTGAGGCTGGCCGTGGCCTTCTCGAACTCCTCCGGACTGGTCACCGCCCTGCCGTTTACCTGGAGGATGACATCGCCCACGCGCAGCAAGCTCTCTCCGCCGGCATCGTCCAGGGACTTAATCACCACGCCCTTGGCGCTCTCCGGCAGACCGGCCCTGCCCAGTGTGTCCGGCGTGACGGGCGCAACCGCGATGCCGAGCGAGGGCGCATCGCTCGGAGCGGCGGGAGGCTCGGGACCCA
>CAZGLN010000427.1:0-1876 GCA_964526545.1 uncultured Chthonomonadales bacterium | reverse complement strand
TGGCCTCCACGGTCCGCGCGGCCCCGTTGCGCACCAGCGCGATGCGCACGGTAGTGCCGGGAAGGATGCGGCTGACAGTGGTGCGCAGGTCGGCCTCGTTGCGAATGGATCGGCCGTCAATGCTGGTGATGACATCCTCAATGAGGATGCCGGCGCGGGCAGCGGGCGAATCCGGCGTGGGCTCGGACATCACCAGGGCGCCGCTGGATGCGCCGTAGAGGCTCGCCAGGCGCGGCGTAACGGTTTCTGGCTCGATGCCCAGGTATCCGTAGCGCACCCGGCCCTCCTTGCGCAGCATGTCCGTAACGTACCGCACGGTATTGGAGGGCACCGCGAAGGCGATGCCTACGTTGCCGCCGCTGTCCGTCTCGATGGCGGTGTTGATGCCGATTATCTCGCCGTCCAGGTTCACAAGGGGGCCGCCGGAGTTGCCCGGATTGATGGCCGCATCGGTCTGCAGGAGGCTGGGGTAGAGCCGCTCACCCTCGCCGCGCCCGCCGATCCACTGCGAGCGGGAGATGGCGCTGATAACCCCTACCGAGAAGGTCCCCTCGTACCGGAAGGGGCTGCCGATGGCGATGGCCCAGTGACCAACCTTGACCCGATCGGAATCGCCCAGAGAGGCATAGGGCAGATCGGTGGCCTCTACCTTCACCAGGGCGATATCGCTGCGGTAGTCCGACCGGACCTGCCCGGAGAAGACCCGACCATCCTGCAGCTTCACGCTTACCGTCGAGGCGCGCCCAACCACGTGCTCATTGGTCACCACCCAGCCATCGGCCGTGAGGATAACTCCGGAACCGGTGCCCTGCGTTCGCCACAGGCGGCCACGCGTTCCCGCATTGTCTCCCGGTGCGTCTTGACCTCCGCCAGTGCGTCCCAGAGTGCGACGGATGGTACGGGTGGCCGTGATGGTTACTACGGCGGGCTCCACTTTCTGGGCAATCTGCGCGAAGCGCTCCTGCAATGCCGAAGCCACGTCGTGCGGCTGCAAGGTCTGCGCCTGCGCGGTGTCTCCGAGGGGCAGCGCCAATGAGAAGGCGGCCAGCAGGAGAGGAAGTGCGAACGAACGGCGTCGTGAGAAGGGCATCCGTTTCCTCGCGGCGGGAGTTAGGGAGATTGTACGCGGGCAGGCCGGGCGCGGTTCCGCTCGCCTCTGTTGTTCCATGCTGGCCGGCCGGGTCGTACCCCGGCAGGACCTTGGCGGGAGCGAATTGCCAGATCCGCCTGGCCGGGCAACGCCGCTGCGCCGTTGGAAGAGTGTCCCGCAGAATGCGTGAGAGAGCTACGGAGCGAGGAGAGCGCTGATCTGGCGGGCAACCAGCGCCTCCGAGACGTGCACGCGCCGCGCCACATCCCGCCAGCAGCCTCCCTCGGGTCGGAGCTCTACCAGTTCGGGCAGCGGCATCCGCGTGATGCGGCCTATCTCCACGAGACCCGCGAGGGTGTCGGCCCGCATGCCGAGGTCGCGCAAGCGCGCAAGCTGCGGCAGGTCGCGACGATCTCCCCGGCTCATTCGCTGCAGCGCCAGGCGTTCGCGGCGCGGGTCTATGGATTCCGCGACGACAGCGAGGGCCTGCTTCTCCAGGTGACCGATGACGCAGAGGTTCAGATGCTCCTTGCCGTAGATGACCATGGTCTCGCCGAGGGGAGTGGGCAGCACCTTCAGTGAGCGGTAGCCCGTCGGCCGGCCGTTGGTGGGCCGCCCTTCGCATACCGTGAGGAGGGCCATGCCGTCCGAGAAGACCAGGGTCGCCATCGGCTGCCCGCCGACCTCCACCACCGTCGCACAGACGAACTCATAGCCCGGCGGAAGCTGAAGCGGCAGGTGGACATCGAAACCTACGCGCTTGCGCAGCGCGGCTACATCGCGCAG
>CAZGLN010000426.1:0-2228 GCA_964526545.1 uncultured Chthonomonadales bacterium | reverse complement strand
CGCTGCCCCAGGACGACGACGAGTTCCTCCAGGCCGAGCGCATCCCCGTGGCGCCCGGCGAGCGGTACCAGCTCACCTGGGCATGCCGGACGGCGGAGGACGGACAGCAGTACATGGTTACCGTGGGCTCCTTCGACGCGTTGGGCCAGTGGATGCCCGGGCGCAACATTGATATAGTGGCAACCGGCACCGGAGAGTGGCAGAGGGAGACCGTGGACATCACGGAGCGCATTCCGCACGAGGCCCGCAGCGTGCAGGTGGTGGTGCGGCCGACTCTCTGGACCGAGCGTGGCGAGAACACGGGCACGGCGTGGTTTGACGAGGTAGCCCTGATTTCACAGGAGGGCCACAACCTGGTGCAGGATTCCGGCTTCGAGGAGGCCGGTCCGCCGCGCGTAACCGTGGATTTCAGGGCATTCGACAGGGCGGCGAAGCGCTACCTGGACGATTTCGGCTTCAACGCCTTCACCATCCACATTCCGGGCCTTGGCGGCGGACGCCACCCGCATTATGACCAGGGCTCCTTCCTCGGCTACGCCGCCGGCACGCCGGAATACGACCGCTTAATGACCGAGTTCGGCCGAATCCTGGAGCAGCACCTGGCCGATAACAACTGGCTCAGGAAGGCCTACGTCTACTGGTATGACGAACCGGAAGTCGAGGACTATCCCTTCGTGCAGCAGGGCATGGAACGGCTCAAGCGCTACTTCCCGCGCCTCAAGCGGATGCTCACGGAAGAGTTTCAAGACCCGCTCTACGGCCATGTCCAGCTCTGGTGCCCCATCACGCCAAACTATGCCGAGCCGCTGGCGAGGGCGCGCCAGAGGCTGGGCGAGGAGGTCTGGTGGTACGTCTGCACCGGTCCGAAGGCGCCCTACTGCACGCTCTTCATTGATAAGCCCGCTATCGAGCTGCGCATGTGGCTCTGGCAGACCTGGAAATACGGCGTGCAGGGCATCCTCATCTGGCACACCAACTGGTGGACCAGCACCGGACCCTTCCCCGGCCCGGATGTGCAGAACCCGTGGGAAGACCCCATGAGCTACGTGGATGCCTCCACGGGCTTCTGGGGCAACGGCGACGGCCGCTTCTTCTACCCCGCCAATCGGGACCCTAACGGCGACCGTGAGACCGAATACGTGGAAGCGCCGATCTCCTCTCTCCGCTGGGAGATGCTGGGCGTGGGCATCCAGGACTGGGAGTACTTCCGCATATTGGCGGATCGCGTGAGGGCGGCGGAAGCCCGCGGCGATCGGAGCCCGCGTGTGCGCGCCGCCCGCGAGCTGCTGCGCGTTCCGCCGGAGATCACCCTGGACATGGTCCGTTTCACCAGGGACCCGCGCCTGCTGGAAACCCATCGGGAGAAACTGGCGGATGCCATCGAGCACCTGGCGGCCGCCAGATAGGACGAGCCGCACACGCGCTGGCTGAGCCAACGGCGCGAGAAAATACCAGGCCGCCTGGTTGCGCAGCTCGCCGTACCTTCGGTAGGATAGGTGCACGTCTTGCCGCAACTCCGCCGCCGTGTCATCCGGCGCCGCCTAACCCAACGGAGAGGAGAAGATGAACCCCGTGAGCCGGCGAGAACTGAGCGAAGCCGCCTTGATGGCGGGAGCCGCCGTGGCAGCCGAATCGGCCGGTGCCGTTGGGCCGGCCGCGCGGCCTGAGAGGATCCGTACCGGAGTCATCGGCTGCGGCAGTGTCTCCAACTCCTACCTGCCGGACCTGCTCAAGTGCCCGCACGTGGAGATAGTCAGTCTCTGCGACATCCGGCCGGAGCGAGCCAGGAGGCAGGCCGAGCGTTACGGCGTACGGCACCACTACCCGCACATTGATGCCATGCTCGCGGGTGAGCCCTTTGACTTCTTCGTCAACCTCACCGACATGCAAGAGCACGAGCATCTCAACAGGCAGGCCCTCGAGGCTGGCAAGCATGTGTGGAGCGAGAAGCCGATCGCCAACACCCTGGCGGAGGGGCAGAAACTGCTCGCGCTCGCACGACGGAAAGGCGTGCGGCTCTGGGGTGCGCCCATTGTGGTGCAGAGCAGGCAGTTCGCCTTCATGGCCCGCGTGCTGGCGGAGGGCAGGCTGGGGCGGGTGGCCGCGGCGCTGGGTAGCTACGGGCACCTGGGCCCGGACTGGGCCCGGTTCTTCTACACCAGGGGCGGCGGCAGCCTGCCCGATCTGGGTGTGTACAACCTCACCTTCATGACGGGCCTGCTGGGTCC
>CAZGLN010000425.1:0-2236 GCA_964526545.1 uncultured Chthonomonadales bacterium | reverse complement strand
CGCACGTTGTCGAACTCCGCGTCCGGGGCGATTCGATGGTCCGGGCAGGGGAGATATCCGCCAAGCTCCACCATCGGCTTCAGCCGCTCAATCTCCTGGTCCACCGCGGCCTTGTCGCGTGCAAAGACCCGCTTATCCATGCCGCCGATGCCGCGCAGCTCCGGGCCGTATTCCGCGCGCCAATCCGCGATGTTCGCACCCCACGTGCCCACCTCGATGGGGAACATGGTGTTCACGCCGTTCTCCAGCCAGATGGGTATCAGCTTGTCTATGCGGCCGTCGCAGTCCAACGACACAATGTTCAGTCCCGCGCTGTTCACGAGCTGTGTGATGCGCCGGTAGTGTGGGCCCACCTTCTCTCGGAAGACCCTGGGCATGATGAGCGGGCCGTTCTTAAAGCAGATGTCTTCCCAGAAGTGCGCGAAGTCGAAGCGCGCGCCGGTTGCGAGGGCCGTCTCGGTGCATCGGAAGCAGAGATCGCCGACGGTGTCAATAATCTCGGTGAAGAGAGGTTCATCGTCGGCGTAGAGGTAGGAGATGCCCACAACACCCAGCCAGTTGCGAATCTGGCCGAAGAGGCTGCCGCAATGGAGCCCGATCGGGTTCCGGCGTGCCGCCGGGTCGCCCAATCGCTGGGCGGCGGCCGTATCCACCCGCGATTCGCTCCACTGCAGGCGAGGAAGGTAGTGCTCCTCCCAGGCCGCGCGGTCCTTAAGCAGGTGATCTATCTCGGCCGGGATGGAGCCGGCGCCCGGTTTCTGCAGCACAATCATGCCGTCGCCGTTGAGGACGCTGCGGGAGCCGTCTGGGTGCTCCTCGACCACGCGGGACTCGAATGCGGGCAAGAGGCCGTGATGGGTGAAGAACATGGACTGCCAGTTGAAATCGAAGCCGATGGCATCGTTGAGGGCAACATCCACCGCGTTGCCATCAGCCCAGCCGGCGATCTGCTCCGGTGTGAGGTGGCCCTCATCGCACCACTTCTGGAGTGTCTCGTACCAGTAGCCAAAGTGCACAATGGGCAGGCGGTCGTACGGCTCGTAGTTCAGCACGGCAAGCGCGGCTTCACGGTTGGTCATGGCGGATCCAAGGGAGAGGAGAGTGGGTTCTTCACCAAGTTCGGCATCCACGAGGGTCTCCCTGCCAGGGCGAGAAACCGTTTCGCCACGTCTCAGCGCGCGAGGAAGTGGGTCTAGAGAGTGATGCAAGACGAACGCGCGGTACCGGCACCCCTGGCGATCTACATCCACATCCCGTTCTGCGTAAAGCGCTGCGGTTACTGCGACTTCAATACGTATGCGGATTCCGGCGCGTTGGTGGAACCGTACACGGAGTGCCTGGCGCGGGAGATTAGTGCGGCGGCGGAGCGGGGGCAGGCTGCCGGCACCATCTTCTTCGGGGGCGGCACACCGACTTACCTCTCCGGCGGTCAGCTAGCCAATCTTCTGAACGCCGTGCGCTCGGCCTTTCGGTTGACGGAGGAGTGCGAGATCACGGCGGAGGCGAACCCGACCACCGCGGACGTGGAGCGCTTCGAACAGATGCGCGCGGCCGGCTTCAACCGCCTCTCGATCGGGGTACAGTCCTTTGATCCCGGGCTGCTAAGGATACTGGACCGCACCCACGACCCGAACCAGGCAAGGGAGGCCGTGCGCTCCGCGCGGCGCGCCGGATTCCACAACGTGAGCATTGACCTGATGTTCGGCCTGCCTGAGCAGACGATGGATCAGTGGAGGCAGACCCTCCGAGATGCTCTGGCGCTGCGGACGGAGCACATTTCGCTCTACGGCCTCACCCTGGAGCCCGGCACGCGGTTCGAGCGACTCCATGCGGCGGGTCGGCTGAGCAAAGCCGATGAGGAACTGGAGGCCCGGATGTACGAACTGGCGATCGAGGAGCTTACCGGTGCCGGTTTTGAGCATTACGAGATCTCCAACTTCGCCCGGCCGGGCTTCCGCGCGAGGCACAACATGGTCTACTGGCGCAACGATCCGTACAGGGGCTTTGGGGCCGGTGCGGTAAGTTACACGGACGGCACGCGCTGGATGAACGTGCGGCATCCTCGCGAGTATGTGCGCCGAGTGCGTACCGGTGAGCCGCTCGCGGTCGAACAGGAGCGCCTGGATGCGCGCGCCGCCTTGGGCGAGACGCTGATGGTCGGCCTGCGCCTGCTGGAGGGAGTTGCGTTCGAGAGGTTGGAGCGCCGTTTCGGCCCCGCGCTCGTTGCGCCCGTGCG
>CAZGLN010000424.1:0-2261 GCA_964526545.1 uncultured Chthonomonadales bacterium | reverse complement strand
TTATGCCAGATGGAGCGGCTTTTTGCTACCCCCCTTGTGAGAAATGGCGGTTAGCACCACACACTGAGATGACCTATCAGAGCAACAACTTAGCGCAATCGGCACGTCCTCACGGGAGGACACGCAGAGAGGACGGCAGAGCCCTCAGCGCCGCCTACCACACCCATGTGTCTTGCAGCCTCACGCCACCGGACGAAGCACCGCCGAACAGCAAGACCTGTCCGGTGGGTACGATACTCGTCATTGAGAGAGCGTAGCGACTGGGCTGAGGCTGCGCGGTGAGCACAGGCGCCCACGTGATCCCATCCCAAGTCCAAGAATCGCCGAGAACAGGGACGGGCGCGGCATTGTCGAGACCGCCGAAGAGGAGAACTTGCCGCGTGCTACCAGCGAATGCCAATCCATGGCCGTATCGAGCAGGCGGACTCATCGATGGGAAGCGAGGAGACCAGTCGATGCCATCCCAGATCCAGGTTTGCTGAGAGGCAACACCCGTGCCTAGTACTACTGGGTCAAAAAGAGAACATTTTATGCTATCATTGTTTTGTGCGTAGCGCTCCTGTGGGGCCAAGCCCGCAAGAAAAGCGCTTCGCGGCCTATGTGGAGGGCTTGGCCAGGGCCGCGGGGCATGCCGACCGACACCAGCCTCTGAAGGATTACTGCCGCGGACTGCTGCTGCCGGGCGAGCGGAAGAGCGTCGAACCGATGGCTGCCCGTCTCCGTCCGGACCGCGTGCAGGCGACACGGCAGTCGCTGCATCACTTCGTGGCCCAGTCGCCGTGGAGCGATGAGGCCGTGCTGGCTGCGGTTCGCCGGCAAGTGCTGCCTGCCATCCAGCGGCGTGGTCCGGTGGTGGCCTGGATCGTCGACGACACCGGGATCCCGAAGAAGGGCAAGCACTCGGTGGGCGTGGCGCGGCAGTACTGCGGGCAACTGGGCAAGCAGGACAATTGCCAGGTGGCGGTGAGTCTCAGCGTGGCCACGTGGGAGGCAAGCCTGCCAGTGGCCTGGCGGCTGTACCTGCCGAAGGAATGGGCTGAGGATCGCGCACGCCGCCAGCGGGCAGGGGTACCCGAGGAGGTCGAGTTCCAGACCAAGCCGGAGATCGCGCTCTCGATGATCGAGCAGGCGCTGGAGGATGGGGTGCCGCCCGGCGCAGTGCTGGCGGATGCGGCCTACGGCAGCGACACGCGGTTCCGGCAAGCGCTGGAGGAGCTGGGGCTGCGCTATGTGGTGGGGGTGCAGGGCAGCGTGAGCCTTTGGCGGCCGGGCGAGGCGCCGCTGGAGCCGAAGCCGTGGAGCGGGCGGGGGCGGCCGACGAAGCTGCTGCGACGGACACCACAACACAAGCCGCTGACAGCGCGGGAGTATGTGACGAGTCTCGGGGAGGGTGTGCTGAAACGGGTGGCGTGGCGCGAGGGCACGGCGCGGCGGCTGGTGTCGCGGTTTGTGGCTGTGCGGGTGCGTCCGGCGCACCGCGACTACTGGCGCTCTGAACCCCACGCGGAGCTGTGGCTGCTGGCCGAGTGGCCGCGGGGCGCAGCCGAGCCCACCAAGTACTGGCTGTCGAACCTGCCGGCCGATACCCGTCTGCAGGAGCTCGTGCGGCTGGCCAAGCACCGCTGGGTGGTAGAGCGGGACTACCTGGAGCTGAAACAGGAGCTGGGACTGGGGCACTTTGAGGGGCGTTCGTGGCGGGGCTTCCATCACCACGCCACACTCTGTATCGCAGCCTATGGGTTCCTGGTGGCCGAGAGGAGCCGTTTTTCCCCCTCGGCGCGCACCGGAAAGCTCGAACTCAAGGCAGATGGGCCGGCGGCAGACTACCAGCCGAGGGGCAGCCGCAGTGAGCCAGCAACGGTGTGAGGCATTTTCGATTGCCAGCCTGCGGCGAGCCTTGGCAGAACGGCTGATGCGGCAGCTTGCCTGCTGCCCTTTTTGTGGTGCGCGACGTTTATGACCCAGTAGTACTAGTTGCCCGTAGTGAAAAAACAATTGCCACTCGCCCTGGAGGGACTACGTCCCCGAAATGCGCCCTCCCTGGCCCGGGAAGCTCCTCAGTTGGGTCATGTCAGACCCCATCTCGCTCCAGCCCCGCCGTCTCTTCTTCGATCCCACTCTTCAGGCCAGAGAGCCCGGTGTCAACCTCTGGCTCTATCGCCGCATCGTCCAGAAGGCCATCTTCGAACCTGGCTTCTGTTCCACCGATGTCACACTGGTCAATTGGCCGCAGAACGATTACTGGCTCGGCAACCTCTATG
>CAZGLN010000423.1:0-2282 GCA_964526545.1 uncultured Chthonomonadales bacterium | reverse complement strand
GCGTGGATTTGCATGCTGCTTGACCCTGCCGAGACCGGTGGCTAGAATGGGCGGCATGCTCTCAGATCAGTGCGAACCTGAGTACATCGCTTTCGACGACGTGGCCGAGATCTATGAGCAGACCCGACGCATACCGGACGCGCCGCTGGAGGCCCTCGCACGCCTTCTGCGCGACGATCTGGGCACGGAGGCGCTTCTGCTCGACGCCGGCTGCGGCACCGGGCGCATTCTGCGCAGGCTCGCCGCGGCGGGAGTTCGCGTGATTGGCGCCGATGTCTCTAATTCCATGCTGCGGCGGGCGCAAGGCGACTCACCGCTTCTTCGCTGCGATCTTCGTCAACTGGCCGTAAGGTCTGGCGCCGTGCGCGGAGTGCTCTTCATGCACGTGCTGCATCTTGTGCGAGACTGGCATCGGGTAATCGCCGAGGCCAGACGGACGCTGGCCGCGGGTGGGGCAATCTATGTGGTATCCGAATCGCCGCGGCGTCTGCCGGCAATGGACCTGCTCTATGCTTCCCTGCGGGCGCATGGCGCCGTGCGGAGCCATATCGGCGCGAGGACCCCCCATGACATCCTCGACTATCTGCGAAGCACGGGAGCACATCTGACCCAGCTTCAGAGTCCGAGCCTTACTTGGGGGCTCGAGCGCAGTCCCGCAGAGACCCTGGACCTGGCGCGGCGGCGTGTCTACTCGGACAGCTGGCGAGTGCCGCAAGACCTCTACGATGCCGCCATACACCACGCCGAGACGCTGCTGCGAGCCGCATATACCGACATGGAAAGACCGGAGACGTGCGAGATGAGCATTACCGTGTGGCGAGCCAAATGGGAGCAAGAGCGATGAGGGGTCCCGTTCGGATAGGCGTGTTGGGCGCGGGCTGGTTCGCCTCGCGTCGCCATATTCCTGATATCCTGACCCACCCCGATGCCGTGCTTGCGGCAATCTGCCGCCGCGACCCCGCGGCACTCAGCCAACTTGCTCGGGAGTTTCACCCAGAGCGGTCCTTTACGTCGTGGGAGGAGATGCTGGATCAGGGTCGCTTGGATGCCGTGCTCATCTGCTCGCCAAATGCGCTGCACTACGAGCATGCGCGTGCCGCACTGGAGCGCGGCCTCCATGTTCTCCTGGAAAAGCCCATGACGCTGCGGCATGCCGAGGCGAGTGAGCTCTGCGCTATCGCCCGGGAATGCGGGCTCTTGCTCTCTGTTGCGCTTAATCCCCCGTTCTGGGCACATACCCATCGCATCCGCGACGCCCTCCAGAAACGAGTCGGCGCTCTGGAGGCCATCGGCATGTTCTGGACTGGCAATGCGGAGTACGTGTTTGGGGAGGCCGAGCGCCCTGCCGACCTGCCCGGCGTGGTGCCGCCAACGATGTATCGTGCCGATCCCGGGCTCTGCGGCGGCGGGTACTTCATGGATGGCGGCCCTCACCTGGTCTCCGAGGTGCTCTGGTGCACAGGCCAATCGCCGATCCTTGTGACCGCCCGGATGGATCGTCTGCCCTCCGATCGGCAGGCCGCGGTTACGCTGCAGTTAGCCGACGGGACGCTTGCAAGCATCCTCTGCATCGGCAACAGTCGAAGAGGCGACAGGAGAGTGCGAAACGTCTTTGCCGGTGCGCGCGGCGAGATTACCGTTGACGGCTTCGATTTTCGCACTTCAATTCGGCATGACGGAGAGACGGAGACTTTCGCGGAGTCGGAGCTGCCCAGAGTGCCGGGGCCTGTCGAGGACCTGGTCTCGGCCCTGCTTCACGGAACACCGTTAGCCTCGCCAGGCGAGCATGGAGCCGCCGTAACTTGGGTTCTGGAGGCAGCCTACACCTCCGCCCGCACAGGCAAGACGATCGCCTGGCACGACTAACCTATACTACCGCCGGCTCAAGCACCTCCAGCGTGCAGGCATCGGCATCCAGGCGCGCACGGCAGCCGAGCGGCAGCGTGAGCGGATTCGGTTCGTGGCCAAACGGAAAGCCCGCGATTACCGGCTTGCCGAGAGGTGCCAGCAGACTTCTAAAGACATCGTCGGGCTGTATCGGCGGCGATTCGTCCTGCTCATGGTCTCGCCAGTCGGTGATCTCCCCCACCACGAACCCGGCGGCACGGTCCAGCGCGCCTGAGCGAAGAAGCTGGACAAGCATGCGGTCAATACGATAGACAGCCTCTCCGACATCCTCGAGCAGCACGATTCGGCCGCTGAAGTCTAGCGGCTCACGCCCACCCGCGGCATGCGCAAGCAGCGTGAGGCACCCGCCGGCAAGTTCCCCCTCCGCCGTCCCG
>CAZGLN010000422.1:2109-2343 GCA_964526545.1 uncultured Chthonomonadales bacterium | reverse complement strand
GCATCTACGCGGCCATCAAGTTCTTCCTCTACACCTTCGCCGCCAGCATTCTCATGCTGGTCGGGATAGTCTACGTCTACGTGGCTACGGGCACCTTCAACCTGGCCGCGCTGCTGGATCCACGGAGCCCGGCACACGCGGCCCTGTTGGGGCTGGATGGCCGCACACTCCTGCTGATATACGGCGCCTTCGCGCTCGCCTCGAGCTGGCGGCGCTCGAACAGGTAGTCGGTGC
>CAZGLN010000422.1:0-2090 GCA_964526545.1 uncultured Chthonomonadales bacterium | reverse complement strand
CCTTCCACACCTGGCTGCCGGACGCGCACGTGGAGGCACCGACGGCTGGCTCGGTAATCCTGGCCGGCGTCCTGCTCAAGATGGGTACGTACGGCTTCCTGCGAATATGCCTGCCGATGTTCCCGGTGCAGGCGGTGGAGACCTCGGCGATCTTCCTGCTGCTGGCCGTGTTCGGCATTATCTATGGAGCGGTGGTGGCGGCCGTGCAGCCGGACATGAAGAAACTCGTGGCCTACTCCAGCGTGAGCCACCTGGGCTTCGTGATGCTCGGCATCTACTCGTTCACGGAGCTGGGGCTGACGGGCGCCGTGCTGCAGAGCATCAACCATGGCGTCTCCACGGGAATGCTCTTCTTCCTGGTCGGCATGCTGTACGACCGCCGGCACACGCGCGAGATTTCCGAGTACGGAGGCATCAAGCGGGTGGTGCCCGTGCTTTCGGCTTTCTTCCTGATTGCGCTGCTCTCTTCCATCGCGCTGCCGCTGACCAACGGTTTCGTTGGGGAGTTCACCATCCTCCAGGGCAGCTTCATCTCGCCAACCAGCGGCCCCGCGATGACGGCCGTGGCGGCGTCCGGCATGGTGTTGAGCGCGGTCTACATGCTCTGGCTCTTCCAGCGGGTCTTCACGGGTCCCGTGACGCACCGAGTGAATAGAAGCCTGCCCGACCTGAATTGGCGCGAGAAGCTGGTGCTGGCTCCGCTCGTGGTCATGGTGTTCTGGTTCGGCTGCTACGTGAGCACGTGGACGGGTGTTCTCAAGAAGCCGATCACCAACCTTCTGGTGCACGCGGGCACCCGACGATTGGAAACCACAAGCGTTGCGCTGTCACCGGCCGCATCCGCAGTGCCGGCGGCTTCCGCAGTGCTCGAACGAGAGTCTGGCGGGCGGCCAGACACGCCGAGAGAAGGGCGTTAGGCGGGAGGGCGCATGTCACAGCTGGCCACACTTGTTCCCGATATCGGCGCGATCCAGCCCATGATCGTGCTGTGGGGCTTCGCGTTCCTCATTCTTCTGCTGGATGCCTTCGTGCTGAAGGGGCAGATGCCGAACGCCAACCCGCTCCTGGCGATCATCGGGCTTGTGCTTGCTGGCACGGTGGCGCTCTTCGCGAATTCGGCGGCCATACCGCCATTGACCTGGGCAGGCAGTATTCGGACCGACACATTGAGCGTGGTGGCCAATGTGGTGCTGGTGGTTGCCGGAGTGCTCTCCGTGCTGGTGGCCTGGACCTATCTCAAGAATCGCGGACTGGATCACGGAGAGTATTACGGGCTGCTTCTGCTGGCGACATCCGGCGCGATGCTCATGGCATGCGGCAACGATCTGGTCATGCTCTTCCTCGGTCTGGAGATCCTCTCCTTCGCGCTCTACGTGCTCGCGGGCTTTGCGAGAACCGAGGCGCGCAGTGAGGAGGCCTCCATCAAGTACTTCCTGCTCGGTGCATTCGCCTCGGCCTTTCTCCTGTTCGGGATTGCCCTCGTCTATGGGGCCACAAGAACCACGAATCTTACGGCGATTTCGGATTCCCTGCACGCCGGCAATGCTTCTGGTCCCATGCTGGCGGTGGGTATCGCGCTGCTGATTGTGGGCGTTGGGTTCAAGGCGGCGCTCTTTCCCTTTCACCAGTGGACACCGGATGTGTACGTGGGTGCGCCCACTTCGGCAACCGCCTTCATGGCGGCCACTGCCAAGATTGGGGCGTTCGCCGCGGCACTTCGCATCTTCGAAGCGCTGGCGCCGGTTGGCCATCTGTGGCTTCAGGCCGTCGCAGGGCTGGCGGTGCTGACGATGGTGTTCGGCAATGTCTTCGCGGTAACGCAGGACAACGTGAAGCGCATGCTGGCCTACTCCAGCATCGCCCATGCCGGCTACTTGCTGGTGGCCGTCGTGGCCTTCACGCAGACCGTCGGCAAGGACAGCGCGCTGGCCGAGGCGGCGCTGGGCAGTGCTCTCTTCTACCTGCTTGCCTACACCTTCATGACTCTCGGCGCGTTTGGAGTGCTAATCTACCTGAGCGGGCGCGGGCGAGACTACCAGACCATTTACGACCTGCGCGGGCTGGTAAGGCACGACCCGCTCGCGGCGTAC
>CAZGLN010000421.1:0-2368 GCA_964526545.1 uncultured Chthonomonadales bacterium | reverse complement strand
TAAGGGACATCGGCGGGATTATCGTCATTGACTTCATTGACATGAACAATCCCAAGGACCGCCAGCAGGTTATCAAGGCGCTGGAAGCCGCGCTCAAGAAGGACCGCGCCCGCACGAAGATCTCCTCCATCAGCGGGCTTGGCCTGGTGGAGATGACCCGCAAGCGCACGGCAGAGACAGTAACGGATTTCCTGACCGCTCCCTGCCCTGCGTGCGGCGGACGTGGGAAGGTCTTCTCGCCGGAGACCGTAAGCGTTCACGTGGAACGCGAAATGCACCGAGCGGCGATGAACCCGAAGACACAGGCCAACGCGCTGCTTGTCATGGCGCATCCCAGCGTCGCCGAGATACTGATCGGTCCTGACGGCGAGGAGGCCGATAGGTTGGAGCGAGATCTGCGCCGCGCCGTCTTCATCCGTTCCCACGAAGGGCCCGAAGTGGAGCACTTCGAGGTGACCAGCGGCGACCTGGCGGAGTTTGAACGCAAATATGGTGGTCAGCGCCGCGCGCAGGTGGTGGAGTGCCGTATCGCGCGCTCGGTGCTACAGCCGGAGCCTGCGGTTGTGGCATGGGCAAACGGCTTCATGCTCATGCTGAGCGATTCGCGCCGGGCGGCCGGACAGCGGGGCCGCGCTCGCATCAACGATGTGCGCAGATCCTACGCCTCAGCCGCCCTGCTGGGAACGTAATACAGACTCCGATTGACAACCAGGCCGAGCCGTGAGTATAATTTCTTTCGCTTCCAGCGATTTGGATGGTCTTATGGCTAAGGAACGCTCCCGCCATTGCCTGGGGGAGCGTTTCCATTGTGAAGAGGTGTGGCCTTGTACGCGATACTCCGAACAGGCGGCAAGCAGTACCGCGTCGCCGAGAACGATGTGTTGACAGTTGAGAAGCTGGACGCGCCGGAAGGCACGACGGTGGAGCTTACCGACGTGCTGCTTGTTGCCGATGGCGACAGCACGCGCGTTGGATCGCCCACGGTGCCTGGCGCCAAGGTTACAGCCACGGTGCTGCAGACCGCGCGCGGACGCAAGATTCGGGGCTATACCTTCATCAAGGTGAAGAATCACCAGAGGCATTACGGACACAGACAGTGGCAGACCCGCCTCCGAATTGACAAGATAGAGGCGTAGGGCGGCACCACGGGCGGAGGCAGGAGATGGCACACAAGAAGGGAGTGGGCAGCTCCCGAAATGGCAGAGACAGCAACCCGAAGAGGCTGGGTGTCAAGGAGTTTGCCGGGCACGAGGTAAAGACTGGCATGATCCTTGTTCGGCAGCGTGGAACGCCATTTAAGGCCGGCAAGAACGTCGGCGTAGGCAAGGACCACACCCTGTTTGCCCTTGTAGACGGCCTGGTGAAGTTCGAGGGTCCAAAGAACGCCCGCCGGGTCAGCGTCTACCCGATGGAAGCGGCAGAGACCGAGGTAAGCGCCAACTAGAGCGTCATCCAATCGGGTCTACCTCTGAGCGGCCTGGCGCGACATGGCGCCGGGCCGTTTGGCTATCGCCGCTCCAAGGAGCGCGCCGCATGTTTGTTGACGAAGTCGAGATCGAGGTGTTGGCCGGCAAGGGCGGCAACGGCGCCGTGACCTTTCGCCGCGAGAAGTTTGTGCCGAACGGCGGGCCGGATGGGGGCGACGGAGGCCGCGGAGGCGATGTCGCGCTCGAGGTGGATCCGCACCTTGCCACCCTGCTGGATCTGAGGTACCGGCGCACCTACAAGGCAGAACGGGGCGGCGACGGCCAGGCCAAGAACATGCGCGGCAAGGACGGCGCGGACCTCATCATCCGTGTCCCTCCAGGCACGGTGGCCTCCGATTGCGACACAGGGGAGGTACTTGCAGACCTCACCGAGCCAGGCGCCCGGGCCGTCCTCGCCCGAGGCGGCCGAGGAGGCAGAGGCAACGCGCACTTCGCGACTTCCGTCATGCAGGCGCCGCGCTACTCCGAAATGGGCGACCCGGGCGAGAGCCGACGCATTCGGCTGGAGCTGAAGCTGCTGGCGGATGTCGGTCTGGTGGGATTGCCGAACGTGGGCAAGTCTACACTCATCGCGGCCATCTCCGCGGCGCGCCCCAAGGTCGGCGACTATCCCTTCACTACGCTGGTGCCCAATCTCGGCGTGGTGCGGGTAGACGCGGAGCAGTCGTTCGTAGTCGCGGACATGCCGGGCCTTATCGAGGGGGCTCATGCCGGAGCAGGCCTTGGTCACCAATTCCTGCGGCATATCGAGCGCACGCGCCTCCTGGTGCATGTGCTCGATGTCTCCGGCCTTACGCTGCGCGACCCATTGGCGGATTTCGCGACGATTAACGACGAGCTTCGGCTCTACAGCGAACGCATCGCCGCCCTGCCGCAGATTG
>CAZGLN010000420.1:0-2384 GCA_964526545.1 uncultured Chthonomonadales bacterium | reverse complement strand
TGGCCGCGCACGCGGCTACGCTGGCTCGCTACCGCGCCCCTCTCCTTACCCTGCCCGCCACCGGATCGTGGATATTCCTCGCCGTGGCCGTGGCGCAGTGGCTTGTGGGCGACTCCACGCGCGTCGAGTGGCTTGCGGCGGCCTTGATGGTCGCCGGGTCGGCGCTCATTGCCGCGGGCGCAGCGCTCTCCCGCCGAGGTTACGATGCGCATGCCATCGCGCCGGATGTGGTGGGCAGCCTCGCGGCGCTCTTTGGCGCAACCATGCTGGGAGAGCATCTGCGCGGCGGCTGGGAGGCTCTCGCAGGGGCGGCGCCGCTCGCGGCAATCGCGGCGGGCTGCGCTCCGGGAAGGCAGCGGTTCCTCCTGGCGGGAATGCTCTTCCTGGTCATCAACATCTTCCGCATCGGGATGCAGTATTTCGGCGACCAGGTCGGGCTCCCGCTCACGCTGCTCGCCTGTGGAGCACTGACCATCGGCGCCGGCCTGATGGTGCAGCGCATGCGGGCGCGTCCCTCGGCGGGATAGGGTGTTTGATTCGTGGAGACGGCCGGATGGGCGGGGCCTAGCGCGGCGAAGGCTTCTTGTTGCGGGCGAAGTAGGAGCGGAGCAGCTTCTCGCGGTCGGTGGGCACGGCGGTCCGCTCGCGATTGTCCGGGTTGGAGTCGTGCTCCACGCTCCATCCGTCCCACTCGCGGTAGGCGTGATAGGCCCAGTCCCAGCCGTACTCCTCCACAATCTCGATGACGTCCCGCAGATAGTTGAGCGCGCTGTTCCCCGGCGCCCAGCGGATGGAGCTGAACTCGCCTATGTAGATGTGCACATTGTGCCGGCGCTGGAAGTCCCTGGTGGGCTGGAGCACCTGGCGCAGGGCCTCCTTGTCCCACCTCCTGCCCTGAATCTCTCCGGGATACATCACGCCTTTGGGGTTATCGTACACTCCCTGGTGGGTGAAGAGATGCGGCTCGTACATGTGCACGGAGTAGACTACCCCGGGCACGGTGAGCGGCTCGAGGTTGTCAATGGCGTTGGGGGCTCCCCATGGCGCGGGTTCGATGACAATGGCGTGGTCTGGATCAATCGCGCGGATGCGGCGCGCGGTATGCTCGGCAAGCTCCTGCCAATCCATCAGGTCCGCCGCGACCATGCCCTCCACCGGCTCGTTAACCAGGTCGTATCCCCACACGGTCTTGTTGCCGCGGTATCTCCGCGCGATCTCCTCCCAGAGGGAGACGAAGCGCTCCTGAAACGTCCGGTCCGTGAAGATTCGGCACTGGCTGTCCGGCGTGCGGCCTCCCGGTGGGGTGTGCAGGTCTATAAGCACCAGCAAGCCAGCCTCCCGGCAGACCGGAAGCAGAGCGTCCAGGCGCTTCAGCTGGCCTTCTATCCAGACGTTGTATTCGGCAAGCGAGGCGGAGTCGGCGGGACTGCGCGGGAACCCATCCCAAACGAGCTGCCAGCGCACGTGGTTCGCCTTCCAGACGTTGCCGAGGTGGCGCAGGTCCTCGGCGTTCACGTTGCCAATCATCGCGCCGCGCAGCCGGGGGAGCGAGTGCCCCTTGTAGGGCGGCCCGGCGCCGGGCGCGGCATGGGACGCGAGGTCTTCCAGCGAGATATCGTCAAACCAAGCCGTGCCCGTGGTGTTCTCCAGGCCGAGAACCAGAGTCACGCGCGTGGCATCCTCGGGTATCGCGGCCACATAGCGTATTCTGCGCCAGTCGAAGGTGCCGTGCAGGTTGTCCCGCTGGGGCCACTGGTCGCCGCGCGGGCACTCTACATGGAGCATGACCTTCACGCCGTTGCTGATGCTGGCGAACGAGCGGCTGCTGCTGCCGCGCGTCGGCACACAGGCCGCCCCGGAGCGCGCGCCGGACATCCCCGAGGAGCACCATCCCGTGATCATCGCGGGCTTCAGCCACTTCGGCAGCACCGTGGGCCGCGTGCTGCGTGCCAACGGCGTCGACGCGACGATTCTCGACAACGATTCCGATCGCGTGGACCTGCTCCGGCGCATGGGGTTCCGGGTGTACTACGGCGACCTGCGCCGGCACGACCTGATGGCCAGCGCCGGCGCCGAGCACGCGCGCATCCTGGTCTGCGCGGTCGAGGATCCCGCCTCCGCGCGTGAGATCGTGGCCACCGCGCGCAAGCACTACCCGCACCTGCGGGTGATGGCCCGGGCACGCCACCGGGGCGACGCGTACGAGCTCATGGATCTCGGCGTCACGGAAATCTACCGGCAGCACCTCGATACCAGCGTCCGCATGGGCGTGGACGTCCTGCGCCACCTCGGCCACCGCGCGTACACGGCACACCGCGCCGGGCAGCAGTTCCGGCGGTACGACGAGGCCGCGCTCGTCCGGCTCGCGGCGCTTCGGCACAACC
>CAZGLN010000419.1:0-2412 GCA_964526545.1 uncultured Chthonomonadales bacterium | reverse complement strand
AGGTGCCATATCCCGCAGTTACACGCAAGTTCTCCAGCAGCACTCCACCCACCGGCAGTGGTATCTGAGCCGTTGCGGCTGCCCACAGGGCCTGCCGCTCACGGCCGCTCCGCGTGATATCCCGCACTCCGACCGAAAATGCCGGCGCGTGGGAGAGAAACGCGTTACCCGTGAGGGAGTACTGCGCGCTCAAGCTCGTCTGCTTTCGGCCGAAGAACTCGTTGCGCTCCGCTTCCAGCTCAATCCCCAGGCTCTCCTCGGGAAGGCCCAGAGCCAGCCAGCCGATTCGGTCTCGGTCCCTGTCCACCCGGACCTGGTACTCGGCCCGCACCGCCCCTGGGCTGAGCACAACACCCCTGGGCGCCAGTACCGCGCGGTCCGCTTCGGCCAGCGGTCCAACGGCAAGAAGCAGCACGATCAGCGCGACAGCCGTCAGACGCCGCAAAGCGCAGTTCCGTTCCAAGGTGGCGGGCTCCTCCATGGCACCCTCATTATGCCCGAATGTATAGCGCCTCACAGCGGTGTCGCCGCGCCAGCCGGCCCGAGCGAAGCCGCCGCGCCTAGAATGTCTCGCATGAACCTTCCCATCCGCTCCAGCGCCTCCTCCAGGTTGAGGAGACTTGTTGCGTAGCTGCATCGCACGTGTCCCTCACCGCTCGGACCAAAGGCATTGCCCGGAACCACGGCAACTCGCTGCGTCTTGAGAAGCTGCTCCGCGAACTGCTCGGAGGTGAGACCGGTGCGGCGGACGGAAGGAAAAGCATAGAAGGCGCCCCCAGGCGGGGCGCAATCAAGACCGATCTTGTTGAGGCCGGCAACGAAATAACGCCGTCTGCGGTCGTAGTCCGCGACCATCTCCTCCACATCGGCCTCTCCATGGTCAAGCGCCTCCAGCGCGGCGCGCTGTGCGACGTGCGGTGCGCAGAGCATGGTGTACTGATGTATCTTTAGCATCGCCTCGAGGAGTGGGCGCGGCGCGCAGGCGTATGCGATGCGCCAGCCAGTCATGGCGTGGGCCTTGGAAAAGCCGTTTAGCAGAACGGTCCGCTCCCAAGCGCCCGGGAGCGTGGAGATGCAGACATGCTCCTGATCGTAGGTCAGGCGCTCGTAGATCTCGTCGGAGAGTATGTAGAGGTCATGCTCTACCGCCAGATCCACTATTGCTTGCAGATTCCTCCGCGAGAGGACTGCTCCCGTGGGGTTGTTTGGACTGCAGAGCAGGATCGCCTTGGTGCGCTCCGTTACAGCCGACTTCAGCTTCTCGACATCTATCCGGAAGCCGTCCTCCGCGCGGGTGGCCACGACCACCGGCTGGCCTCCCGCGAAGCGGATGGTTGGCGCATAGGAGACGTAGCACGGCTCCGCATAGAGCACCTCGTCGCCCGGATTCAGGATGGCGCGCAGGGCAAGGTCCAGACCTTCCGACACACCCACGCACACAAGCACCTCCCCGTCGGGATGGTACTGCACGCCGAAACGTCGGCTCAGGTAGCGGGCGATGGCGGCACGAAGCTCGATCAGGCCGGCATTGGAAGTATAGGTGGTAAAGCCATGCTCGAGAGCATAGATGGCGGCCTCTCTCACACGCCAGGGCGTTACGAAGTCCGGCTCGCCCACCCCCAGCGTGATGACGTCCGCCATCTGGCTGGCTACGTCGAAGAAGCGCCGAATGCCGGATGGAGGGGTGGCGGCGACGACCTGGTTCAGCGGCTTCACGGACTCACCATCAGGCGGTGATCCGCCTCGGTCTCTACAAACAAGTCGCCGTCCTCTTTGTAGCGCTTTAGCAAGAAGTGGGTGTTGGTGTTGCGCACCCTATCAATCGTTGCCAGCTTCTCGGCGACAAAGTTGGCAACCTCCTTCATGGAGGCGCCCTCCACTATCACGCGAAGGTCGGAACCGCCGGAGACCAGATAGACGGACCGAACCTCGGGATACCTGTAGATGCGCTGAGCCACCTGGTCAAAACCCGCGCCGCGCTCCGGACTAACCGAGACATCTATGAAAGCGTGGACGCGCTCTTCCCCGACTCGCTCCCAATCCACCACGGCCTTATAGCGGCGAATCACGCCCTGGCGCTCCAGGTCCGCTATCATCTCGGCCACGCGCTCCTCGTCTAAGCCGGTCAGCGCGGCAATTCGGCGCGCATCTGCTCGGGCGTCGTTCTCAAGGATGGTGAGTATCTCTTTGTGCATTCCGGCGCGCTGCCTCGTTTGTAGTGCGCGTGGGTATTCGGCGGCGGTATCACGATTCACGCACCGCCGATGCGGCGGTGCGTGGGCGCTTTAGTATAGTCTAACGTGCATCCACCCGTCAACGTCGAGGGCAGCGCACACTCGCCGGGCGCGCAGCGCCGGCTTGATGGCCTACGAGCCTTGACAGAGGACCCGCGGTTTCCTATACTCGCGAAGC
>CAZGLN010000418.1:0-2427 GCA_964526545.1 uncultured Chthonomonadales bacterium | reverse complement strand
CAGGCTGGTGCCGGGCTGCACGTGGCCAACACGCTGTACCAACCGATCGCCGAGATAGTTGGGGTCGTCCGCTTCGGCGCGGGCTAGACAGGCAAGTATCTCCAGCATGTGGTCGGTACCGCGGCCCATGGCGTTCGCCGGGTCTGGCTCCTCACCGCAGACCAAGCGCACGGAGGCGCCCTGCCGTATGCCGAGGTGAGCGAGTGAAGCCGCCGTCCGGACCAGATACTCAAAGCTGGTCTGCAATCCTTCGCCGACATCGCTTCCTGCTCTGCAATCCAGCACCAGGACGATGTTGATGGATCGCGATTCCTCGAACTCAATTACATTGAGCCTTCCCGTGCGTGCCACCGACTTCCAGTGCATGCGGCGCAGCGGATCGCCTGGCACATATTCACGCACACCGTCTATGTCCACACCGTAGCCGCGCGCGGCCGCAATGGGCATATCGCGAAATCCAAACCGTTCCGCCCCGGAGAGGAGCACATCCGGTATACGCTGCGGGCGCGGGTAGACGAGTATCTCCGACTTGCACGGCAAGGTCTTGCGGAAATAGAAGAGGCCCAACGGGTCTTGCGTGACCACCGTCACGGCGGGAATGGTGTAGGCGCCCCGCTTGAGGAGATCCGCTTCATAGGGTATTCGCGCAGTGGCACGCCCGGGCACGTCGAACAGCGGCGGCTCATCGGCTACGGGACGTATCCATTGCGGGAGCTGATCCAGAGCCCGCAGAAAGAGCCTGGGAGTGTAGCCCGCGTTTGTAACCTTGAGCACGAAGGTGGCGGTCTCATCCTCCCACGCGGTTCCCGGTACCTCTCTCTCGAATGAGAGCCCACGGAGAGTGAACACACTTACCGCCAACGAGGCGATCGGCAGAGCCAAGATGAGCGCGGCCATGTAGTAGAGATGGCCGAGATGAACTAGCGAGGCCGACAGCAGGAGAAACGTGGCCGCCGTAACCAGTGCGAAGCGTTTGACTCGCGTCATGGTTTGTTGCAGGCCGAGCGGCTAGGTCGCGGCGGCAATCGGCACCGGGATGCGCTGAAGGACCTCGGCAACAACGGACTGCGCGGTAGCGCCCTTGATGCGGTGCTCCGGCCGCACAATCACGCGGTGGGCCAGCACGGCCACCGCCAGGCTCTTGACGTCGTCTGGAGTCACGTAGTCGCGCCCCGCCATGAAGGCGAGAGCCTGGCTTACATGCTGCAGGTGGAGCGATCCGCGCGGGCTCGCGCCCAGCGAGACCGCGGGATGGGTGCGCGTGGCCGCCACGATGTCCACGATATAGCGCTGGAGAGCCTGCCCGATGTGAACGTCGCGCGTGGCGGCCTGCAGCGTGCGAACGTCCTCGGCGCTAACTACCGGCACAAGGGTATCCACCGGCCGCGACTTTACTTGCTCCTGCAAAATCCGCAACTCATCCTCCATGTCGGGGTAGCCCATGGAGAGGCGCGCGGTAAAGCGATCGAGCTGCGCTTCCGGCAGGGGGTACGTGCCGGATAGCTCGATGTTGTTCTGCGTTGCTATCACGAAGAAGGGAGATTGCAGCGGGTACGTCCTCCCATCGGCCGTAACCTGCCGCTCCTCCATGCACTCCAGGAGGGCGGACTGCGTTTTGGGAGTAGACCGGTTTATCTCGTCCGCCAGCACCACATTCGCAAAGACCGGGCCCTGACGAAACTCAAACTCGAGAGTCTTCTGGTTGAAGACGGACGTGCCCGTGACGTCGGCCGGCAGCAGATCGGGCGTGAACTGGATGCGCTTGAACTCGCAACCGAGCGCGCGGGCCAGTGCCTTCGCAAGGGTTGTCTTGCCAACTCCCGGGATATCCTCCAGCAAGAGGTGCCCGTTCGACAAGATGGTGGCAAGAGCGGCCTGAACCACCTGCCGCTTGCCAAGTATTGCCGTCTCGACGGTCTCCACTATCTCGCGCGCCATGGACGCGAGCGACGCTCTATCCAATCCGTCAGGAATCCTTTCCAGGGGAAGCGGCAGCTTGTTCGGAATAGCCATACGGTGGAAGGCGCCCGGCTATCACCATCCCGCAGAACTCTCTAGCGCGGGCGACCTGAGTATATTCTCGTGGGTCCCGGATGTCAATGCAGCCCTGGCGGCGAAGACCCTGTGGAAGCTGCCTTGCGGCATGCGCGATCGGTCCGAAAGCAACCGTCGCACAAGACGGCAGGGACCGTGTGACAAGGCAGGAACTTGCCCTCCCAAGGCAGAAGATAGCACGGGTTCGCTCGCATCGCGGAGTGGGGCGATTTGCTGAACGCGCTCCGCGCGGCGCAAACTTCTGGATTCTCCCGGAGGTCTACCGATGCTTCAAATGAGAAAAGTCTCGCGCTGGGGCACCGCGGCGCTCGCTGCCGCAGCGTGTTTCGCGCTGATTTCGTGCAAGGACCAGTCGCAGCCGGCCGCTCCACA
>CAZGLN010000417.1:0-2438 GCA_964526545.1 uncultured Chthonomonadales bacterium | reverse complement strand
CCGTTCGCCGCTAGAGAAAAACCGAAGTCTCTCTCCCGCTCGACTTGCATTTCTTAGGCACGCCGCTAGCGTTCGTCCTGAGCCAGGATCAAACTCTCCATAAGAAACCGAAAGCGCCGAAGCGCCGTGGTTACCTGGAAAGGAGCCGGTCATGAAGCATGCTCCACGCCGGCACAAGGGCCTCTGGCTCCGCACAAGAACGTCTGCTCTGCAAAGCTCTCACTGTAGCTCTGCCCGGTTTTCAAAGATCGGCCACGGCCGCTCCGCGGCTCGCGCGCCAGGCCCTTTGGCCGGACGCAAGGTATATTATGCGACCCGCATCCTCGAAATGTCAAGACCTTCAGGAAGGATTCTTCGGGGATTTGCGTCGCGCCTCCGCGGGTTGATCCAGCCCCCCCGACCGGAGCGAAGCGTAATATACTCGACCCGCAATCAGCGAGTCAAGTGCCAAGCAGTGGAATCTACGCGGTTTTTTGCGAGAAGGTTTCGGGACGACGGGTTACAGCACGGGCAGCGTCTCGAACGTGGTGTGCAGGTCCTGCGCGCGCCCTTCTTCCGCCGCGCGGTAACCGGCCTCGATGATCTCGATGACGTGCCGAGCATGCTCCGCGGTGCAGATGCTCGGCCGACCCTCCCGTACCCAGTCCACCAGCTGCATGATGTCCTCGAACACATGGGCCTCGTCCAGCTCCGCATGCCTGCCCGTTACATGCGGCAGCAGGGCGTTGTCGCCGATTTTGGATGAGGCCAGACGTTCGTGACCCGGGTATTCGATGGGCTTGCCGTTCAGCTGAGTGCCCTCTATGCGCCCCTCCACGCCAAAGCAACAGGGCTGCCCAAACGGAGTGAGGCTGCCAGCCACGGAGCCATAGACGAAGCCGAACACGTTGTCGCCGAAATCCAGCACGAAGAAGGAATTGTCGTGCGCGTCACAGGGGTAGCGCTCACCCCGAAACTCCCGTTCGGCAACCGCGATGCCGGAAAAACCCGTCACGCGGCGTGCCGGGCCCAATACGCCCGTGAGGGAGTGGAGGCCGTACACGGTCATGTCGTAGAGGGGCCCACCGCCCGGGACGCGCCAGTACCACGCTGGGTTGATGTTGGTGAGCGGATCATCGCCCTGCCGAACTCCCTCGGCCTCGTGGTAGGAGCCAAACGCGGCCCCCGTGGCTGCCCACGCCATTCGTCCCAGCGCGCCCTCCGCGATGAGCTGCCTGATGCGCTGATTCACGGGGCGCAGCATCTGGCCGGGCGAAGCCACCAGGCGCACATCGCGCTCCTCGGCCTCTTCGATGAGGTGCGTTGCCTCCGCGGTGGTTACCGTCATGGTCTTGTTGAAGTGCACATGCTTGCCGGCGCGAATGGCGGCCAGGCCCTGCTCGTAGTGCAGGCCGATGGGGGACCCCAGCGTTACCGCATCCACCTGAGGATCGGCGAGCAGCTCGTCGAGCGTCTCGTAGGCGCGGGCGACGCCGTACTTGCGCGCCGCGGCCTCCGCCCTGCCCGGCGCCGGATCACAGACGGCGGCAAGATGGACCCTGTCCTGCACGTCCGGCAGGCAGAGATGCTGCAGCGCCCCGCGTATCCCAATGCTGCCGGCCCCCACCACGCCCATCCCAACGCGCTTTGCCATCGGTGTCTCCTGATATCAGGCGCCCATCTGGGTGATGCGTCCGCCGGTAACCGGCAGGTACGCGCCCGTGATGTAGCTCGCCAGGTCGCTCAGGAAGAAGACGCACGCCTTCCCGATCTCATCCGCGCTTCCGTGCCTGCGCAGCGGCAGACTCTTCCCGAAATTCACGCTGGCGGCCGAAGTGGTATCCACCTTCTCATCGGCCATCCAGCCGGGAGCCACCATGTTCACGGTGATCTGCTCAGGCCCCAGCTCCATGGCCAGCGATCGCGACAGCCCCACCATCGCGCCCTTCCCGGCCAGGTACACCGACCACTCGGCGGGCGCCATGTTCCACAGCTCGGTCACGATGTTGACCACGCGCCCTCCGCCGCGGCGCACAAAGAGCGGGCGTGCCGCGCTCACGAGGTTCACCACGGCCTTCGCTCCAAAATCGAAGGCCGTGGCAAAATCCTCCAGGGTGCAATCGGAGAAGGCGCCGTGCTGACGGCCGGCGATGGCGTTGTGCACAAGTCCATCCAGGCCGCCGAACTCCGCCTCCACCCGGGCCATCATGCGCTGCACCTGGTCCGGATCGCGCACATCGGCCGGCACCGCCGCGGCCCGGCCGCCGCCCGCGCGTATCTGCTCAGCCACGGCCTCCGCTCTCTCCGCGCTTCGCGAATAGTTGACCGCCACGGCCGCCCCGTGCGAGGCAACCACGCGCGAAATCGCCGCGCCAATCCCTCGCCCGCCCCCGGTCACCAGCACCACCCGATTCTCCAGCAACATAGCTGCTTCTCCCTTGCGGCCTAGCCGCTACTCC
>CAZGLN010000416.1:1098-2441 GCA_964526545.1 uncultured Chthonomonadales bacterium | reverse complement strand
TCGCGGCGATCCTGCTGAGCAATGTGGGCTCTATCGGCCCGTTGCGGCTCTATGTTCCAGCGGCCGCGCGGGCGTTTTCGCGCGAACTGGGCCTGGTAATCTTCCTTGCCGGCGCCGGAACAGCCGCGGGTGAACGCTTTGTGGAGGTGGTCCAACAGGCGGGCTGGCAGGTCGTGTTGGCGGGTGCGCTGGTAACTCTGTCCGCCGCGGGCGCGGCGGTACTCCTCGCCTATCGCATCCTGGTGCGGAACATGCTGACCGTGGCGGGCTCTCTGAGCGCGGCCATGACGAATCCCGCCGCATTAGCCGCGGCAAGCCGGCTTGCCGTGTCGGACGCTCCGGCGGTTGCATTCGCGACCATCTATCCTGTGGCCCTGCTCTGCAAGATCGTGCTGGCGCAGCTCGTCTACCTTGCCGTGCGAAACTAGCCGATTTCTCTGAGCGCCCTGACTTCTCGGACTAGCCGCTTTGCCGCCGAGTCGACTTCTTCGGCATCTGTTTCATAGCCGAGCGATATGCGGATGGCGCAGGCCGCCGCCTCACGACCTACGCCCAGCGCCATGATTACGTGGCTCGGCTCGATGGAGCCGCTCGAGCAGGCGGCGCCGGAGGAGATCGCCACTCCTGCGCGGTCCATGCGCATCACCAGCGCGGCCCCATCCGCACCAGGGAAACCCAGGCAGAGAATGTTAGGCAGCCGCCGGCACGCTGATCCGTAGAGCACACAGTCCGGCACCTCCCGTCGCAGAGTCTCAAGCAGCCTGGAAGAGAGCGAGCGAACCCTGGACGCAGCCTCCTCTCGCCGCTCCAGCAGGAGCCGAACCGCCGCGCCAAAGCCGACGATTCCGGCCACATTCTCGGTGCCTGGACGCCGCTCCCTCTCCTGTCCTCCACCCACGTGCAACGGCTCAATGGGCACGCCCTCGCGCACCCAGAGCGCTCCCACACCCTTCGGGCCCTGGAGCTTGTGTGCTGAGAGGGATACCATGTCCACACCCATGGCGCGCGCATGCAGCGGAAGCCACGCAAACGATTGCGCGGCATCCGTGTGGAAAAGTGCGCCGGCCCTTCGCGTGAGGGCCGCCAATCGCGGAATGTCCTGGATAACGCCAATCTCGTTATTCGCGTGCATGATGGAGACGAGCGCTGTTCGGTCGTTGACGCTTGCACGCAGGGCATCCTCCGCAACCAGACCATCCGGCCCCACCGGCAGAAGAATGACCCGGCGGCCGAGACGCTCAAGAACCCGTTGCGTGTGCAGAACGGCCGGATGCTCGATGGAGGAGAGGATGACGGTGTCCCGCGAAGGCGGAGCGGCCAGCGCGCCACCCACAATAGCAAGA
>CAZGLN010000416.1:0-1007 GCA_964526545.1 uncultured Chthonomonadales bacterium | reverse complement strand
CCATGGATGCTGGATGGGTTGCCAAAGCGTCGTCCCAAGAAGGGAGACATAGCCGCGCGAACGGCGGGGTGCAGGGGTGTTGTGGCCGCGTGATCCAGGTAGATCCGTCTCATCGGTCTCCCGGCGGCGGATCCTCCCAGCGCGGCGGCAGAGTGATCCACGCCCGCGCGATTGGCCGCTCTCGCTCGTAAGTGAAGATGTACGTTGTGGAGACTACCTGGCGGACATCCCTGCGGCGTACCTGCGGATCGGATTCACGCAGCTGCCTATGCGCTTCAGCGAGTGAGGGCGCCGCGCAGGCGAGAATCTGAGAGCCGCGACGCGCCGCCCATAGGCGCGAGTCGCGCTGCTCCATGCGCATCCGCAGCCGATCAACCATCTCCGGCGAGACAATCGCCTCATCCGCGAAAACGGACGCCGCCCCTCCCGTCGGATCCTGAATAACCTGTCGCGCAAGGCTTCGAATCTCCGGAGCGAGCTCGGCCAGCGAGAGCCCCTCCGTTGCTGCCTTCTCGCGAGCCTCTGCGGGCAGGCGACGCCAGAGCTGCAGGTGCGCGCGCGCTTGATTCGCTGTCGCAATCTCGCGCGGGACTGCCTCACGCTGTGTCAGGCGCATCAGCGTGGCATACTGGTGGTCTGGCAATGCGGCAATCTCGGTGAGATCCGAGAGCGACAAGGCGCCCTGCCGCGCCCTCTCGGACCATCGAGAGACATCGGACCAGGGCGGCTCTGCCCATCTGCGCAATGCAAACTGCCTGCTTCTCAAGACGATGTACTCGCCGTCCCAGCCCCACGTGTGCTCCGACGCGCGGGCGATGTGGTGAAGGAACTCGCCCAGAGTGACGGCGGCGGGCAGCGGAACGGGCGGATCCGGACCCAGCGCGTCCGCGATGATGTTCACGCTGCGCGTTCGAGCGACCCGCTCAAGAATGGCTCCCAGCGTACGCGGCAGCTCGCGCCGAGCGGTGCCGCCTGCGGTTACGCCGGTCGTATCCGGCTCGAGGTCC
>CAZGLN010000415.1:0-2454 GCA_964526545.1 uncultured Chthonomonadales bacterium | reverse complement strand
CAAGGTGGTCTTTCCCGCCACTCCCTACGATGCCAAGGGTCTGATGACCGCGGCTCTGCGCGGCACCGATCCGGTGGTCTTCTTCGAGAGCCAGCGCATTTACGACATGCCCGAGCTCTTCCACGGCGTGGAGGGCGTGCCGCTGGAGCCCTACGAGGTGCCGCTGGGCGAGCCGGACGTGAAGCGGGCGGGCACGGACCTGACGCTGCTCACCATCGGCGCAACGCTGTATCGGGCGCTGGAGGCGGCGGACACCCTGCAGGCGGAGTACGGCCTCTCGTGTGAGGTGATAGACGCGCGGTCGCTGGTACCTTTCAACTATGAGCCCGTCCTCGAATCGGTGGCCAAGACAGGGCGCATCCTGCTGGTCTCCGATGCCTGTGAGCGCGGCAGCTTCCTCCAGACGATGGCGGCCAAGATCGCTCAGTTCGCCTTCGATCATCTGGATGCACCGCCCGTGGTGGTGGGGGCGCGCAACTGGATTACGCCGCCGGACGAGGTGGAGGACAGCTTCTTCCCATTCCCGGCGGACATCCTAGATGCCGTCCACGAACACATTCTGCCATTGGAGGGCTACAGCGTGCGCAGGCCGTGCGATACCGGCGAGCTTCTGCGGCGCAGCCGATTAGGCATCTAGTCAGCGCACTGAAGCATCGCGCGGCTCCGCCTGGCGACAGGCGGAGCCGCGCTTCGTCAGAAGAAGGTCTCCTCCCACGGGCATCCGCCCATCGCTCAATTGACTTGCCGAACACGTCGCCGATATACTCAGCCATGCCCACCGCCGCCGAATCCACGCCCATCACGCCGCGCACACCGCTCATGGTCCAGTATTTCAGCGCGCGCGAGGAGCACCCCGGTGTCATCCTTCTCATGCGTGTGGGCGACTTCTTCGAGGCCTATGGGCCCGACGCGGAGATCATTGCCGAGGCGCTCAACATTACCCTCACTTCGCGTGAGGACGCCGGACAGCGCGTGGCCATGGCCGGCGTGCCTCACCACGCCGCGGAGCGTTACGTTGCCCGCCTGATAAAGCAGGGCTACCGGGTGGCCCTGATGGATCAGGTGGAGGACCCGAAGCAGGCCAAGGGCCTGGTTAAGCGGCGCGTGACCCGAGTGGTCTCGCGCGGGACCGTCTTCGAAGACTCCCTGCTGGATTCCAAGACCAACAACTACCTGGTTGCAGCCGTGGTAGGTGATCCCGTGGCGGGCCTGGCCGTGGTGGATGTATCCACGGGTGAGTTCGTGGCAACCGAGGTGGATGGCGAGCGGCGGGCGGAGGCGCTGCTGGAGGAGATATGCCGCCTCGACCCGGCGGAGGCGCTGGTGCCGGAGTCAGAGACGGATCTCGCCGAGCAGATACGCTCCGCCACCGGCGCGCCCGTCCACCCATACGGTCCGCGCGACGCTCCACGGAACCGCACGGCGCGCGAGGCGCTGCTGGCTCACTTCGGCACGCATTCGCTGCGCGGGTTTGGAGTGGAGGAGTACACGGCGGGTCTGAGTGCGGCGGCTCTCGTGCTGGACTACCTGAAGGAGACGCAAGTAGGGGCCCTGGCGCACATCACCAGCCTCAGCGCCTACTCCATCCACGACCACATGACCGTGGATGCGGCGGCCCGCAGGAACCTGGAGCTCACCACCTCGCTGGGGGAGGGCGGCCGCGCTCGTTCGCTGCTGGGAGTGATTGACGAGACGGCGACCGCCATGGGAGGCCGGCTCCTGCGCCGCTGGCTGGAGGAGCCTCTGCTGGATGTCGAGGCCATTCGGCGCAGGCAGGACGCTATCGAGGAGCTGGCGCGCGCCGAGCTGGAGCGCGGCGAGCTGCGAGATCTCCTCCGCGGCGTTAACGACATCGAGAGGCTGGTGTCGCGGTGCTCCGCGGGGCTGGCCAACGCACGGGACCTGCTGGGCCTTGCGGAGAGTTTGCGGCGTCTTCCCGCGCTGGCCGAGCGGCTGGCGCTGTGCGGGTCCGAGATGCTGGTGAACCTGCGGCAGCGGCTGGCGAGTGAACCTGCCGCCCCGTTGCTCATGGTGCGCGATAGGTGCGAGGCGGAGCGCACACCGGCCGCCATCGAGGAGCTGATCAGCCGCGCCATCGCCGCCGATGCGCCCGCGGGTCTGCGGGAGGGCGGAATCATCCGCGCAGGCTACTCTGCCGAGCTGGATGCGCTGCGCAGTGCCGCCGCCGAGGGCCGATCCTTCATCGCCAACCTGGAGAGCGAGGAGCGGGCCCGGACGGGCATCGGCTCGCTCAAGGTCGGCTACAACGCGGTCTTCGGCTACTACATCGAGGTTACGCGCCCGAATCTCTCCCGCGTGCCGCCGGACTACATCCGCAAACAGACCACGGCGGCGGGCGAGCGCTACTACACTCCCGCACTCAAGGAGCACGAGGCGCGAGTGGTAGGCGCAGACGAGAAGGCGGCGGAGCTGGAATTTAGCCTCTTCGTGGAT
>CAZGLN010000414.1:0-2471 GCA_964526545.1 uncultured Chthonomonadales bacterium | reverse complement strand
ACCCCGGAATCTGCTGGCGATATCCGGCCAATCCCATCATCCCGCGCGACCTCCTTCCAACCTCCAACAGCATATTTAACAGCGCCGTGGTGCCCTACATGGGCGCCTTCGCGGGCGTGTTCCGCTGCGACGATACCATCCGCAACATGCAGCTCCACACCGGCCGCAGCAAGGACGGCATCACATGGGAGATTGAGCCGGAGCGCATACGGTTTCAGAGCGACGATCCGGAGGTGGCGCGGTGGGAGTACGGCTACGATCCGCGCGTGGTGTGGCTTGAGGATCGCTACTACGTCACCTGGTGCAACGGATACCATGGCCCCACTATCGGCGTTGCCTGGACAGAGGACTTCGTAACGTATCACAAGTTGGAGAATGCCTTCCTGCCGTACAACCGCAACGGCGTGCTCTTCCCGCGCAAGATTCGCGGCAAGTACGCCATGTACAGCAGGCCCAGCGATACCGGCCACACGCCATTCGGCGACGTGTTCTACAGCGAATCGCCCGACATGGTGCATTGGGGGTGCCACCGGTGGGTCATGCGGCCCTGCGGCGGATGGCAAGCTACCAAGGTCGGGGTGGGTCCCATACCCATCGAGACGACCGAGGGCTGGCTGGTCATCTACCACGGCGTGCTCACGTCGTGCAACGGCTTCGTCTACAGTGCCGGGGCCATGCTCACCGATATTGATGAGCCGTGGAAGGTCATTGCGCGTGCCGCGCCCTACATTTTGAACCCGCGCGAGACCTACGAGTGCGTGGGCGACGTGCCCAACGTCGTCTTCCCCTGCGCCGCGCTCGCGGATGCCGCCACCGGCCGCATAGCCATCTACTACGGCGGCGCGGACACGGTTACGGCACTCGCTTTCTGCCAAGTGGATGAGCTCATCGCCTGGATCAAGGAGAACCGGGTGTAGTCGCTCTGGTCCGGCGCGGCATGGTTCCCATGGAGGATTGCGCGTACCGCTCCCTGTGCCCGGGATGCCTCAGTGGCGCGTGTCTGAATGCCTTTCAGAAGGCATCGTTCAGGCACGCCACTGGCTTTGAGGCCAAACGGGTGGGCGCAACATCGCCCTACTCCAGGCGCGACCAGTCGAAGATCACTCCCATTGCGGTAGATCTGTCGGTCTGGAGCATTCTGTAGGCCTCGGGAGCCTCTTCAGGCGAGTATCGGTGCGTGATGAGGTCCGCCACGCGAATATCGCCGCGCCGCAGATAGTCGAAGTAGAGTGCGGCCATCTCCGCGTTGCTCCAGCGCGCATGGTCCGTGGAGACCGGCGGCGGCGTGGTGGCGTGTGTGCCGATAATCTGCAGCCCTTTGCGGATGAGGTCGCCGGTCAGGCGCTGCTCGCTCGGCTGGCCTGTATCTCCCAGGACAATCACACGACCGAAGCGACGCAGCAGACGGAGCGCATCCGGCAGCACGCGGTAGTTGCCCGTTACGTCGTACACCACATCCGCGCCCAGTCCGCCGGTTATCTCGAACACCTGCTCCCGGCAGGCATCGGAGGTGGACTGTATGCAGTGCGTGGCGCCATGTGCGCGCGCCATCTCCAGCCGCGCCTCGGCCGTATCCACGGCAATCACGGTGCGCGCGCCAAGCAGCCGCAAGTACTGAACCGCCAGTTGACCCAGGATGCCCAGGCCGATCACCACAACGTGCTCGCCAAGCACATGGCGCGCCGACCTCACTCCGTTCTGCACGATCAGCGAGATGGCGAACCAGGCAGCCTCCTCATCGGAGACTCCCTCCGGCACGGGAACCAGCGCATCTTCGTTCATCACGTTGTAGCGCCGATGATTGGTCCAGCTCACCACGCGCTCCCTCCCGCGAAACAGCCTGGCCTCCGTGCCCACCGCCACCACATCCGCCACCATGCTGTAGCCGGGATGATGCGGATACTTGATCCACTCATCCCAATGGGTGCCGCTGTCATAGAGGTGCGAAAGGCAGATGCCCTCGGTTCCCGTGCTGATGAGCGATACGCGCGCCTCCAGCAGGGCTTGCCGCGGTCCGAGCTCCGGCACGGGCTCATCCAACACTTCCACCTGGTTCACGCCGGTGAAAACGATATTCCGCGAGTGCAGCATGATGGTCTCCTGAGTTCGGGACTGCTCTCTGTAAGCGGTCACGGCATCTTACGAGTTACCGTTCTCGATTCAACGGAGGGGCGGAGCGCTCCTGCGGCCGACGCGACACCGAAACGACGTTGGTTGAGTAGATCCGCCGGGCTCGCGTTTGTACTCTGGTTCCGAGTTAGGGCTCCTTGCATGCAGAAGCGGGTGCCATCTACGAGGCCACGCAAGGCGAACACCGGCTGATTGGCGGAGATGCAAACCGCAAGAACGCTGTATCGGCCGCACAGGATCGTCCTGCCTAGAAACTGAGCCTGTGCTTTCGCATGCCGATCCCCAACAGCAGTCCGATAGCCGTCATGTTCATCAGGAGGCTGGAGCCCCCGGAAGAGACG
>CAZGLN010000413.1:0-2490 GCA_964526545.1 uncultured Chthonomonadales bacterium | reverse complement strand
TCTGCGAGGCGAGGTGCCGCCACGTGATGGCAGCATCCTTCCCGTTGTTCAGGTTCCGCAGCCGGGGCTCAAAATCCGCCACGGGCGAATCCACGCTCTTGATGCGCCCTTCCTGCACGGCCATCAGCAGAAGCATGCTGATAACGGGCTTCACGGCAGAGGCCACGTCGGCGCTCCGCGCGATATCGCCCCAGGAATAGGCCAGGTATCCCCTCCGCACCACGCAGCCGCGTCCTCCAACAAGGTCACGCAGCGCATCCAGGCTGGACCGCTTCAGCCCTACTTCCTCCGGGTCGCGCATCTGCCAGTGCGCACCGGGCTCGGCGCGATCAGAGGATGCGGCATGCGCCGCTCCAACAAGCCCGGCGAGGCTCGCCGCAAGGAACCTGCCCCGTGTAAGACCGCGTGAGTTTCCGAAGCCTTCCATGCGCTCCTCCCGTGCACTCTACCCGTAAAGTCTGGAGTTGTTGGGGTGGCCCTGAACGAAGTGCACTGCAAGCGGCGGGTGCCGCGCCACCAGGCGCGTGCCGGAGTCGTCGCCGAGCGCCTGCATCACGTATCGCCTAACGAGGAGTGTACATCGGAGCGTGTGTCCGTGTCCTGCCCGGCCGCGGAGGTTACGCGCGACAAGGCGGCCCTGCAGCGCCCCGCGGGCGGAGGCCACCTTCTGCGGGACCAGGCGACGAGGCATGCCAGCAGCAGGGCGGCCCCCGCGGCCGCCGGTCCAGGCTCCGGCGTGATGCCGTGTCTCTGCACCTTTGCCAACTGAAACAGCTCGGATTCCCCCTCCCGCTCGGGCACCACAGCCGCCGTAAGCGGTGTGAGCACTTGGCCGGCCGCCGCCGCCCTGGCGGCATTCGCGAGCGAGGGCTGCTTCAGGTCGCCACCGGCGGCAAACCACGCGTGCAGGGCGAGTGCGCGCGAACGTCGCGGGTATTCGTCGGGCGCATGTTCGCCTGCCTGCGTGAGGAGCGCGCCTTCCAGGGAGCCGCGGCGCCCGCCGGCGAGCATCTGGTCCGCTGTTTCATCGCGTTCCAGCGTCAGGAGGCCCGCCTGCATCAGGGCATCCTCCAGTGTATGGCGGTCGCCCGGAGCCCGCCAACGAGCCGCCGCGAGGGGCTCTCCCGCGAGTTCGTCCAGGAATCCATCGGGGCCGGAGCCGCAGAGCACCCCGACCAGGGCGGGCGCGCGCGCCGCCCGCAGCATGCCGGCTACAACCATGGGGCGCGAGACGCCATGCGGAATGGGTCCATGGAGCCACACCACGGCGCCGGGCCGCTCGGCACCCGCCGCGATCCCGAAAGCGCGCTGGAGCGCAGGAAGGGGATCTACGCCTCCCATGGCGGGCTCCGTGAGGGACTGCATGAAGGCTGCCAGGAGCGGCTCGGGCTTGCCGGCCCTGCCCTCGGCCAGCGCTTGCCTCGGAAGGTCCGACCGCAGAAGGGCCACGGACGAATCCGGATGCAGCCTGGCGAGAGCACCGCGAAGGTCCTCGATAAGCTCGCGCGCTTCTAAGACAACCGACGGCGCGGGCTCCACCACCAGGGCGAGGGAGACTGGCGCGGGAAGTGGCGCCAGGGGATCGCGCAGGCGCACGAGGCCTCCCGGCAGCGCCTCTCCCTGTCGCGGCCTTCTTGCCACATCCAGGCGCAGAGGCTCCACGGCCGCATCCGGCGCGACCGGCAGTTGGGTGATGGCGAGGCGGCCGCCCACGAAGCCGCGGCGCGCCCTCACGCCGGCGCGTCCCGTCCATGCGCCTTCGCGGATGGTGCACTCTGCCCGACTCCAGCGCCCCACCAGCGAAACTTCGTGCCGGGCACTGGGGGCCAGCTCGAAGTTTGCGCGGCGGAAGCGCGGCGGCACGAACTCCAGGCAGATGCCGCCCGAGTCGCGCCATCGCAGGGGCACCGCGACGTTCAGGCTGATGCGCGCGAAGCCTCCGGGGCCAAGGGGGTAGCACTGGAGAAAAGCCTTATCCGGCGAGGGCTGGGTAACGAGAAGCAGATGTCCCGGTTCGGAGCCGCCTGCAGGCAGGGCCTGCCTCGCGCCTCCCCATGGTGCGAAGAGGGCGCGCCTCTCGCGGCCGGCCGTCCACAGTCCCGCCCCCGTGATCAGGGTGCCCTCCGGCAGGTCTATCTCGGTGCGCGCCTCCTCCGGCGTGCCTCCGAAGTTCCGCAGCACCAGAACCCAGCGCAGCTCCACCATCTCCGCCTCGAGCACGATGCGCCCGGTCATGCGCGAACCGACCAGCGAAAGGGCGGGCGAGGGCCTGCCCACCTCTCCGCCGCCGATCTGCTCGATGTAGGGAATGCTTCGGATGCTTCCGCGGCCGCTGGCGTGTTGCACAAGGTCGGGGAGCGGCGCCTCTTCCGCCGTTTCGAGTTGTGTCGTGATGCCGGTGTGACACGTTCCGCTTTGACAGTCGCGGCAGATCGTACAGCCGATGGCGACCATCGGCAGGGTCCCGAACCCGACGCGGTTCGCGCCCAG
>CAZGLN010000412.1:2216-2495 GCA_964526545.1 uncultured Chthonomonadales bacterium | reverse complement strand
GGCCGCCTCGGGCACCGGGCGGGCGGGAAAGCTGAGCAGCCCGGGCGACGGCACAGTGAATGTAAACGCCGCCTCGGAGGAGGAGCTGCAGCGGCTGCCAGGGGTCGGTCCCGCCACCGCCCGCCGCATCATCGAATTTCGAAAGCAGAACGGCCCCTTCTCGGCGCCGGAGCAGCTTCTGGACGTATCCGGCATCGGTCAAAAGAAGCTCGAGGCGATGTTGCCCTTCGTGCGTGTGCGGTAAGTCCGGATCCGCGCTCATGGAGCCGTGCGTATATA
>CAZGLN010000412.1:0-2195 GCA_964526545.1 uncultured Chthonomonadales bacterium | reverse complement strand
TCACCAACCAGACACAATGCCCATGTCCGGTACGCCTTCTATCCAGTGTCCTCAATGCGGCGCGGCGAATCCCGAGGACGGCATCGTGTGCTGGAAGTGCTCGGCGCTTATCGAGCAGGCCGAATCCACCGAGACCACGCAGACCCAGCCTCAGGATACGCTGCGCGACTTCACCGCGGAGATCGTCCTGCCGCCTCCGCCGGAGCCGCGCAGAGGCTTCAAGCGGCTGTTGGTAACCCTCACGGGCGAGCAGGTGGAAGCGCCGGAGCCAGCCGAAGCCTCGGAGCAACCCGCTGCCCAACTGCCGCTCACACTGGGCGACGCCGCGCCGCCGGAAGCAGTGCCTCCGGGGATGATGCGCCTGCTCTACTGCAAGCATTGCGGGCTGCAGAACGAAGAGGCAGCCGTGGAGTGCCGTCGGTGCCGAAGACCGCTGGAGGTTGTGGAGGCAGGCTCCGTCGGCGATATCACTCCCCTGCGCCGCGCATGGGGGTTCGACCTGTTGGGCCTGGCCTGGGTTGTCCTGGGCGTGAGCGCCATCGTGGCGGGACGCTTCCTCATCAAGGCGAGCCCAGCCCACGCAGGAGTGACCTGGTCGGACTACTTCTGGACGGGCGTGGTGGCATGCGCTCCCGGTGTGCTCATCTTCATGCGGCACTTCTTCTGCCGCGTGCTCTTCTGGGTGATGACCCTGGCATCGGCCCTCATCTGGTCGCTCCTCGGCGCCATGTGGATTCTGGGCTATCTCCACGTTACCGACAATGGCCAGATTGGGCTCATCTGGCTGGGCGCGCTAAGCGGCCTTGGCGCGATTAGCTGGTTCGTTGTGCGCGTGAACGACGCATTCGACCTGGATCTCTGCACGCTCGTCATTGCGCACTCGGCCATCGCTCGAGTAGAATGCACCATTCGCCGATACATGTCGGGACAGAGACGAATGCCCAACCGCGCGCAGAGAACCCTGGAGTGCTGGCAATGCCGCACGTATGACCGTGAGCAGAGACGGTGCAGAGTGGGCAAGGCAAATCCACCTACAAAGCGTCTCTCCATCGAGGTCGCTCAGGCGCTTGGCGCCCAGGCTCTCTGCCTGCACAACCCGCATCGCGACCTTCTGCTGCTGCGAATGCACCTGCCCCGCCGAAGGTTCGTCTGGTCGGACCCCTCCGCAACGGTTACCTCGCCCGCGCGGTATGACGTGGAGATTATCGAGGAGTTCACCGCGCCGGCAGACCGGCGCAGAGGAGCACGCATTGCCTGACAGGAACGCCGTGCTGGAGACCAACCGGGGAACCATCCGGATTGTACTGGATGAGCAGAATGCCCCTATCACGACGGCCAACTTCATCAACCTGGTGAGCGCCGAGTTCTATGACGGCCTCAGCTTCCATCGCTATGTGCCTGGATTTGTGATCCAGGGAGGATGCCCGCGCGGCGACGGCACCGGCGGCGCAGGACACACCATTCCGCTTGAGACCACCTCCCGTTTCAGCCATGCCGAGCCTGGAGTGCTTGCGATGGCGAGAACGAACAACCCCGACAGCGCCTCCAGCCAGTTCTACATCACGCTGGCACCGGCCCCGTTTCTCGACCGCGACAAGAGCCAGGACGGGCTGGGTTACGCCGCGTTCGGCAAGGTAATCGAGGGACTCGACGTAGTCCTTGCACTCCGCGAGGGTGACCGAATCGAGAGTATCCGTATGGAAACCCCTGGCAAGCCCTAAGAGCGGCGCCACAAGTTCTTGATAAAGGGTACAATCTAAGTCAACATTTCTGCCGGAGGCGGAGACGCCTCCGGGTTCTTTTTCGTAAGAAGCCAATGCGGGCGGCGCACTCTACGGAAAGGGCGCAGCAGCCAGTCCGTCGCCAAAGTCAAACCGAGAACCATGCCATCCTCTCTTCGCGATCTCTCCATTGTGGATCTCATCGGCAACACGCCGCTCCTGCGCCTGCGGCGAATCGCGCCGCGCAACCCAAAAGTCCAGGTGTACGCGAAGGCGGAGTGGTACAACCCGGGCGGCTCCGTGAAGGATCGTCCGGCGCTCAACATGATTCTGGCCGGCGAGCGCAGCGGCCAACTCACACCCGGCAAGACCATCCTGGATGCGACCAGCGGCAACACGGGCATCGCCTACGCAATGATTGGCTCCGCCTTCGGCTACCCCGTGAAGCTCTGCCTGCCCGTCAACGCGAGCGAC
>CAZGLN010000411.1:0-2532 GCA_964526545.1 uncultured Chthonomonadales bacterium | reverse complement strand
AAAGATGCGGCCTTGCCGAGAGTGGAGGCGCTCTTTCCCTGTCCAGATGGGCAGGGGATGGGCATGAAGCACAAGCTTCTCTTCGTCATAGGGCACATGGAGCGCGTGGAGATAGGCGTGTATGGCACGCTCCAGCTCTCGCGCGATGGCCGGGTTGCCGCGGCCGGTATCGGAGCGCGGTCGGAAGATGCCCGCTCCAACATTCAGGTGATCGCCCTTCGGAAAGACCCACGCGTAGCCTTGCTGGACGGCTCCATACTCCAGGTGTGCGACATCCGGCCGCAGGTCCGGGTGGCCGGAGCCCCAGCGGTGGGGCACCTCCGCTTCCATGCCGATGGCAAGGGCGCGATGCCGGCGCAGGCCGGCACAGCGAGCGGTCACGCCGTTCGCGCCGTCCGCGCCGACCACATAGTGCGCCGTCGCGGTCCAGGTTCTGTCCGCGTGCGAGTCGCCCCGAATCTCGACTCCCCTATCGGTTTCCGTGACGGATCGCACGGCCACGCCCTCGATAAGCTCCGCGCCGTGGCGCGCCGCACGCATCGCCATAGCGTTGTCGAATTCGGAGCGCCGAGCCATCCAGAGGGTCACCTCACGCTCGGCGTCGGGAGGGTTCATGGAGGCAAGGACGGCATCGCCATAGCGCCAGGTGTGGCGCATGTGGCGAACCGTACACTCCACAAAGGCTTCGGGAACTATATCACGCAGGTGGTCGGCAAGAACCATCGGCATGCCGCCGCCGCACGTCTTGTGGCGGGGCAGCAAGCGCTTCTCGACAAGGCATGTGCGCAGTCCGAGGCGCGCTGCCTCCGCCGCGGCCGCTCCGCCGGCGGGTCCCGCGCCTACTACCACGCAGTCGTATTGGGGACTTGTCAGCAACTTCCCAGGGTCTCCATCGCAGGTGGAAAAGTATAACGCGAATCCGCCGCCGTGCGGAACGAAACAGGCAACAGCGCAGTACGATGCATTTGGTATACTTTGCGTGCGGTCAGACGGGCCGCTACGAGCAAACGGAGGAGCAGGGAAGTGGCAGGAGAGGGCAAGAAGTCGAAGACGAACGTTGCGGCCCGCCAGGAGTCGAAGCAGGCCGTGCAGCTCTGCAGGTTCTGCGGCCAAAAGGTCGAGGTGGTGATGACCATCAGCCCCAGCGGACGCAAGCAGATGGTGCGCAAGTGCTGCGGCGTGGCCGCCTGAGTTAATCGCATTCGTCTTGGCGCGGGCTCCCGCTGGAGGCAGCGGGGGCCCGCGGTGCTTTTCTCACCCCCGGATGTTTGGGCGGCGCCTGCGGCCGCCAGGGAGGGAGTCGGCCGAAACGCAGCGAACTACCCGGCGAGCGGGCGAGGAGACCGCGCGTGCATGCTCTCCGTCATTCAGTCGGCCGCGGTTTTCGGTATTGATGCCTATACAGTGGCCTGCGAGGTGGATGTGAGCGGCGGGCTGCCGAACTGGGCGCTCGTGGGCTTGCCGGACGCGGCGGTACAGGAGAGCCGCGAACGTGTGCGCTCCGCCATCCGCAACTCGGGGTTCGAGTTTCCGCAGCGCCGCATCACCATCAATCTGGCACCCGCCGATACCCGCAAGGAAGGCCCGAGCTTCGATCTCCCCATTGCGGTTGGAGTCCTCGCGGCGGCAGGCCAGCTCCAGAGCGATATCCTGGAACAGACCGCGCTGCTGGGCGAGCTCGGCCTAGATGGCAGCGTGCGTCCGGTGGCGGGTGTGCTGCCGATTGCCCTGCACCTGAAGGCGAGCGGATTTCGGCGCTTCATCGTCCCGAAGCAGAACACGAACGAAGCGGCGATAGTCGGCGGGCTGGAGGTGCATCCCGTCGCCTCGCTGCTGGAGGTGGCCGATCTCCTGGCCGACCCGGGCTCGGTCACCGCCGTTACGATGGACCCCGCGCTGCTGATGCCGGAACACCCACCGTACGAAGCGGATTTCGCGGATGTGAAGGCGCAGGGGCATGTGAAGCGCGCGCTCGAAGTGGCGGCCGCTGGCGGGCACAACATCCTGCTCATCGGCCCTCCGGGTTCCGGCAAGACGATGCTTGCTCGCCGCATCCCCTCCATTCTGCCGCCCATGAGCGTGGGAGAGGCGCTGGAGACCACCAAGATCTATTCCGTTGCGGGGCTGATGCCGCCGGATACAGCCCTCATCACCACCCGACCCTTCCGTGCGCCGCACCACACGGTCTCGCCAATCGCTCTGATGGGCGGCGGCTCCATTCCGCGGCCCGGCGAGGTGAGCCTGGCGCACCATGGTGTGCTCTTTCTGGATGAGTTTCCCGAGTTTCGGCGTGACGGCCTCGAGGTGCTGCGCCAGCCGCTGGAAGATGGCTCGGTCACTATTGCCCGCGTGCAGGCCTCCATCCAATACCCTTCACGCTTCCTGCTTGCGGCGGCTATGAATCCGTGTGTTTGCGGCTACTACGGCGACACCTTCCGGCAGTGCACCTGCCCTACGTCGCTTGTGCGCAAGTACCAGCAGCGGATATCGGGGCCGCTCTTGGACCGTATTGACCTGCACATTGATGTGCCA
>CAZGLN010000410.1:0-2534 GCA_964526545.1 uncultured Chthonomonadales bacterium | reverse complement strand
ACCATCGCGTCCTTGCCTCGTGGAGACTGCCGCTAACCTCCCCCCGTTTTCGGCCCTTTTGTAGGTTAGCGGCAAGCGGACGGGCATTTCCGTGTTCCGCGCCCGGGTTGTCAACATGCATCCGCGAAGCGTTCTTTCGCGATTCTCCGCGCTCCCTCCTCCCGCGTCACGAAAAAAAGTCTGAAAAACCAGCGCAGTGACTCTTCAGGCTTGCCTCACGCTTCGTGCCTCGCCGGCCGCGTCCGGCCTCCATCTCGCGGCCAGAGCGGAAGCGCAATGAGGATGCCCCTAAGGACGCACGCGGCATGCATTACTCTAGCAGCAGGTCGCCAGGCTCCCTGGTTGCACCTAGCCCCTGCGCACAAAGACCGGGTTGGTGTAGAACCAGAGGTCCTTCCACGGGTTCACGTCCGGGGCATCCACCTTCGGCGCGTCCACGTCCGTATTGGTCCCCCGCGCCCGCACGTAGAAATCGTCGCGCACATCGCGGAAGGTATGGCGGAAGGTGAGCATGCCGCGCTCCATGCGGCCATCCTTCGCATCCATCTGCGCCACCACGCGGGCGGTGGGGTTGGTCATGGCATCGCGATCCGTGGCAGGCCCCACGATGTCGCCCGCGATGAGATCTATATGGTGCAGGCGCGCCACTTCCCCGCCCAGGTTCGGCCGGCCGGCCGGCTTCACCCGGAGCACCACGGTCACATCCGCGGCGCCCCTCTCGAGGCGGAGGGTAGAGCCCATGCCGGCCGCGTCCTCCTCGGTATGGGCCAGCAGCTCCACGCGCTCCGAAAGCCCGCCGAGCACCGTGAACATATTGCCAGCGCGCATGGCATCCAGTATCGCCATGGGGTGCCGCCGCGCCGCGTACACGTAGGTTCGCGAATACTCCCCGGGGAAGAAATCGCCCCCGCCGGGCTTCTCGCCTTTCTTTCCTGTATTGGTTACGTAGCCCTTGGTGGCATAGGTGGAGGAATCGAGCACGGCGTAGTCCTCCCAATGGCGGTGGCTATCCGAGGTGGCAGTGATGAACCAGGGCCTGCCTTCGCCCAGCAGGCTATCCCACAGCCCGCCCACCTTGGCCACATACCAATCGTAGCCGCCCCAGGTGCGGTAGGCCTCGGGCGGGTAGCCAGGAAATGAATCTTTGGTGGCGGAGGCTTCGTAGGAGCCGCGCAGCCCGCCGACAAACGTATCGGCCTGATGCCCTGGAGAGCCCTCCATGCCGCGCGCAACATCCGGGCCTGCCTCGGCCCAGGCACGCATCTCGTGCGGACTATCGAGCCCGCGGCGGGAGGGATGGTTGGCATAGAAGAGCGGCTTCGGGTTTAGCGATTGGAGGTACCGGATGCCGGCCACCGCGTCCTCCTCCGCGTTAGGCGGAGTCTCGCTGCGTGATTTGCAGCGTGAGTCGAAGAGATATTCGAAGTTGGAGATGAGCCTGGCCTCGTCGCGCGTGATGGGCAGAATCACGCTGCCGTGCTCTGCCGAGGGAATGTTCCACTCCAAGCCCTGGTACACGGTGACTCTGGGGAAACGCTTGCGCGCCGCCAGCAGATCCGGATAGGCCTGCTCCAGCGCAATCTTATCGTGCCGCGGTCCGCCGTGATCCGTGATGACGCACCAATCCAGCCCAAAGCGCGCCGCGCTGCCCACCTGCTCGGCAATCTCATACTGCCCGTCCGGGCTGTACTTCGTATGGATGTGGTGGTCGCCGGAGAGCCACACGCCGCCCGCGTAGGGCTCGCCGCGCCGCGCGGCCCATGCGGGCAGCCAGGCGGCCATGCCGCCAAGCATGAGGACGTATCCGCCGGCACGCGCCACAAGTTGGCGCCTGGTGAGGGCATCCCGTTCGGTCATGGATTTCTTTCTCCTCTATCCTTGCAGGCACGGTACCTGCACGCGCTGGCCGGGCCCGAGCGAGCCTGCCGGCGCCGGGCGCCAAGAACATTTCGCGGCCTTTGCGCCCACAGCGTAACTCATGGTCTCCCTGTGTTATGGGCGCGTTAAGCTCTGACATGGCGCGCGCCAAATTGCCGAGCGGCACGGCCTCCGCCGAGAAAAACGCGCGGCCGGCGCCACGGGGAGCCGGCCGCTGAACACGCTCGAGGGAGCCACGCTCTACAAGGCGGAGACAATCCTGCGGTACTGCTGCTCGTCCAGACACTTGAGGGTCTCGCAGGTGAAGGTGCCCTGCGAGGCGGCCTTCAGGATCACGGTGGCCAGAGTCTCATCGTCCGGGGCTTCCGAGATGGCCACGAAGTCAAACTCGCCCAGCGTCAGGTAGAAATCCACCAGCCTCGCGCCGTGCTCCTCGAAGAGCTTGCGCGCGAGGTCCAGCCGGCCCGGCGCCTCCTTGATGGTCGCCAGGCCCTTGGAAGTGAATCTGCACAGACCGATGTAGCGCGGCATGGCGCCTCCTCCCTTCCGCTGCATGCGCGGATCTCCTCAATCCGCGCGTTACCCAGCATGCATCTATCCACACACGACGGCGACATCCTATTCTAGGCGCTCCCCCGCACCAGGTCAAGCGCCCC
>CAZGLN010000409.1:0-2550 GCA_964526545.1 uncultured Chthonomonadales bacterium | reverse complement strand
ATGACTACTTCGGCAGGCCACGTCCCGAAAGGCCGGCTCTCGGCGCAATAGAACCCTGAGCGGGCGCAAGCAGGCAGGGAATAGCCTTGCCACAAGCGAGTTGACCCGGCGAACACTCCGTGGCGCCGGGCCAACCCAACGCTCAGCCCGCCCAGGGCTGTCGATTTGGTGGCAGGCCGTCCTTCCGGCTACGCCTGGCGCCAGCCCAGCAGTATCAGCAGATAATCAACGCGTCCCCGCGGCCGGCCTACCAACTATAGGATGCGGCGCCTGTGTTATCTCCGCGTTAAATCTTGCCCGAAGGCGTGAAATTTACCCAGACTCGCCGCGCTCCCCTCATCAACGTGGGATGCCGTCACGCGGTTCGGCCAGGATGCAGTGTCCAGGCAGCCGAGCACACTTCGCCGATCCGTGCCGCGTAGGGATGCCTGGCCCCGGTTCCGAGGACGTGGCGCTATTCGTACTGGTAGCCGATGTGAAAGGCGATGCGGCCATCATCAAGCCGACGGATCGCCGTGATGTGTACAGGCAGACCGCCTCCCAGTTGCGACCGTGACGAGGGCAATGTGTAGGGAGTGAAGCTGCTGTTGGCCGCGCTCGGATAGGGCACCAGGTTCGGGTAGCTGCGGGGCCCGGCGGGCCCCTCGATTCCGTGCGACTCCTCCAGTATCGGGCGGCCGCCCACCACCCGCCATATCAGCAGGCCCTCCGCGGGCAGCGATTCGTCGAAGCCCGTCTTGCGCCGGTTCTCCAGCAGCAGGTACTCGCTGCCATCAGGGCGCACAAGCACCTTGAAGCACTCCGTGCTGCTGCCGTTGATAGGGCCAAGCACCAGCTTCTGCGGCACGCGAGGGTCTACCACGGCGGGTTTCAGCCAGCCCATCCGCTCCTTGCACCAGGCGGACATGTGCTGCGGCCGGCCGCCCGCCACCTGCTGCGACATAAGGCACCAGTTTCCCACCCCCTCCGAGCCGGGATTCTCCGGCCGTGCATAGAGGTCCGGCAACCCTAGCATGTGGCCGAACTCGTGCGCAATCACGCTGATATCGCCCATGCGCGGGCCGCCTTCAGGCACAATAAAGTAGGGCCAGCGCTTGGAGCGATGAGTCATCGTGGCGCGATGCGGCCAATAGAGCTGCCCACGATTGGCGCGGTAGCGGCTGCCCGCATAGAGAAAGAGCAGGCCGTCGTAATCCTTGAGCGCCTCCGCCCCGTCCCGCTGCAGCAGCAAGTCGAGCGCCTCGTTCAGGAGGGCGGTACGGCCCAGGGTGCTCGTCGGCGCCACGTAGTCGCCGCGATTTCGCGAGACGGTTACCCAATCGAAGACCTTTCCCTGCACCGAGAAGGCGCCCGCGGAGACCTCCTGGTAGTAGTCGTTAAGGCTCCCATACGTGCGCTGGCCCGTCGGCGAGAGCTTGCCGCTGTAGGTCCCCTTGGAGAAGAGCGCCTCGTTCCAATGCTCCAGGGTGATGGCGGGATTGTGTTTGACGTCCGGGTACTCAATGCAGACAACCGCCAGCCGATACACCGGCTCGCCGAAGGTCGTGCGGCGAGGGCCGGATTGGATGGTGGGCTGCTCCTCCGAGGTGAGGTCCGCCTGCCTGAAGGGAGGCTCCGACATCGGCCGTGAAACCTCGCCCAGTGTGGCGCGAATCTCTACGCGGCTCCGCTGCCGCTCCACCTTCAGCCGGACGCTCTCACCCGGTCTCTTTTCCGCAAGCCACGCGCGCAAGTCGTCCGTGGACTTGAGCGCCTTGCCCTCCGCCTCCAAAAGCACATCGCCCTTGCGCAGGTCCGCCGTTGCCGCGGGGCCTGTTGGGTCCACCTCCAGCACCACCGGCCTGCCGCGGTGGGTTTCGGTGGCCACCCCGAGATAGGCGGGCATTGTAAGCCTGCCGGAGACGTCCGCGGGCTGAATTTCGGCGCGTTGGGCCGTGGCCGTTGTACGGTATTCGGCCAGTCCGTCCCGTGCGCTGCCGTGGGCTGCCGCGGCCAGCAGCAGGAAGAGAATTGGCAGAAGGCGTAACCGCATCGTCAATGCATCCTGGAGAGAGTGAAGATTAGGATAGCGCAATAGGCAATCCGCACTGGATTCTAGACTGCCCGGCGAAGGAGTGAGCAACACCACGGCCTTCGTGGGCCTGCAGCGCTCACTTCACGGCTTCGCGGAGCGGCCACCCTCACGCAGGCGCGCCACCACTTCCCGCGCCGCGTGCGCCACGCCCTGCCGGTCCTGGCCATGCAGCCAGAGCCAGCCCAGCGGCGCGCCCAGGACGCCCCGTGCACCTGCAGGTTGGAGCGGTTGCGCCCGCGCGTGCTCCAGCCATGCCGGCGCGTTGGATGGTGCGCCCTCCACCTCGGCCACGCTGGGCAGGCGCCGCATAAGCGCGGACAGGCGCTTGCGGTCCTCCTCCGGCATCAGCTCGAGCGGTGAGAAGGCGACGTAGAGCGAACGGTACCGATGGAGCGGCTCGTTCAGGTTATCCTCGCACACGATGCGCACGGGCACGCCCAGATCCCGCAGCATGCGCCACGCACCGAACTGCGCCT
>CAZGLN010000408.1:525-2561 GCA_964526545.1 uncultured Chthonomonadales bacterium | reverse complement strand
ATCGAGAAGACCAGCGCCTGATGCGCGCTGAGCCCGAGCGCATGGGCGAGTGCCCGCGGCCGCGTGCCAACCACCCGGACTTCGTGGCCCGTCTCCTCGGCGAGGTCCTCCACAAGCACATCATCCAGGAAGAGGCGGCCATCCTTCAGGCAGATATCCGGGATGCAGACGACGCCGTGGGCAGGGAAATCCGCCAGACTGCGGCGGATATCGGCCGCGGTCAGCAGGCCGGCGATGTTTATCCCGCCGCCGAACCATTCGTTACGGACCACGCAGACGTTGGTCTCTACGCCTCTCACGCCGTTCAGCAGGCTGGAGAGGCGGCCGACCACGCGCGCGGGCAGCTCGGCTGTAACCAGCGTCGCCTTGATGGGCGTTGCCTCCCCGGGCAGTTGGCGGGCAAGCCGCCGCATATCCTCTAGGAAGAGCCGTACAGTGCCTACTCCATCCTCGAGCTGGGGGAACTGCTCGTAGTGCGCCATGCCGGGCACGTCGCGCTCCGCAAGGAAGTACCACTCGTCCGAGAGCCACACAAACCGTGTGCCCAGACGCTTCCGGAGGCCGCGCGCCATCCTCTCCACCTCGTTTATCATGGATTGCGCATAGTCCCTATCGGCGGAGGCGAGTTTCGGCAGTCTCTCGCGGAACCGAGTGAGGCCCACGGGCACGATCGCCACGGAGAGTACGCCGGAGCGCCGGCCCGCCGCCGCGGGATGCTCCTCGGCGAGCTCATGGACCGTGCGATGCAGTGCCTCCCCGTCGTTCAGGCCGGGGCAGAGCACAACCTGCGCATGCACGTCAATGCGGTTCTCCGCCAGCTCGCGCAGCCTGGGCAGGATGGGGGCAGGCCCGCGCAGGCCCAACAGCCTTCCCCGGAGTTCGGGCTCCGTGGCATGCACTGAGACGTAGAGTGGGGAGAGGCGCTCCTCCAATATGCGCGCCCACTCCGCGTCCGTTACGTTCGTCAGCGTAACGTAGTTGCCGTGCATGAAGGAGAGGCGGAAATCGTCATCCATGAGGTAGAGCGATCGGCGCATGCGCTTCGGCATCTGGTGGATGAAGCAGAAGACGCACTTGTTGCTGCAAGTGTGTATGCCATCGCCCAGATCGGACTCGAAGGAGATGCCCAGGGGCAGCCCGGCCGGATTGCGGAGGCGGACCGAACGGATGGCCCCTTCCCGCTCAAAGCCAATGTGCAGGTCGGCTTCGGCGGAGTGATACTGGTAGGCCAGCACATCCGGCACGGCGCGCCCGTTGAGTGTGCGGAGGAGATCGCCGGGGCGCAGACCGGCCCGCTCGGCCGGGCTGCCGGAATCCACCGCGGCAATCCGCAGTCCGTTGGCTCGATTCTTGGCGGGCGCTTCCGACATACCGTTCGCTTCTCCGCGGAGAGGTCTGCAGGTACTCGTTGTACCCTAGCGCAGCAGCCGGCGCCGTGACGATGGCTTGCTGAAGTGGCAGGCCTGCACGCGCATGCCCTCCCGCTCCACCGCCAGCAGCAGCAGTATCTGCACGGCCTGGCCTTCATGCTGCGCCTGGTACCGCAGCGCAATCGGCATGCCGCCGATGCCCCCAAACCAGGAGTTGCCCAGGAGGGTGTGCCGGTTCGATGTGCCCACGGTCTCGCGGAAGGCATCGAGGAAGGCCTGGAAGTCCGAAGCGTTGGTGGAGTCGCGCCACTTGCGGGCGGTGAGTGCGCGCGCCTCTTCGTGCTTGTCCGCGGCACACAGCGAGAGGAACTGCTCGGCCGTTGCCTGCGCCTCCGGCAGGCGCGCGGTAACGGTGCGCGCTCCGATGGTGGCCAGCGCAATGAGGACCACTCCCAGCGCGGCGCAGCCGCCGCAGGCCAGGCGCAGCCCCGGCGTCCAGCGAGGACGCGGCCTCTCCTCCTCCGGGCGCTGGGTCGTTTCAGCCGCCATGGGTCTCCGTTGCCGGTTGGGATTTCGCCGGAGGCTGAGCAGCCTGTTGGGCCGTCCTTGCCGCCTCCAGGTCGGCCGCCGCCTCGCGAGCCTCCGGGCTGCCGAGCTCGCGCAGGG
>CAZGLN010000408.1:0-435 GCA_964526545.1 uncultured Chthonomonadales bacterium | reverse complement strand
CTGCTTATCATCGAGGCGCTGGTAGATATCGAGCGCATCCCGGTAGTTGGCCTCCGCCACCTCCAGGTCGCCCTGACCGGTGTGAGGCGCAAGCGATTCCAGAAGGGGGGAGACCGTGGGCGACTCGCGCATCTGCTCCAGCGCGTGGCGGCCGCGTTCCATCAGCTCGTGGCCGGCCTCCTCCGCCGAAGCCATCAACTCCTTGCCGAGACTGTTCAGTATGCGCGTGGCTTCCCGCCCGCGGAAGGTACCCACCGTCTGTTCCACGGCCTTCTCGATGGTGGCCGGCAGGGCGGGAAGCCTGTGAAGCAGGCGGGAGATGGTGCGCGCCCGTCGGCCGCCAAGCTGGAAATCGGGACGCGACTCGTGGGCGCGCTCTACGAAGAGGCGTCCCGCTTCGGAATCCAGAAGCTGCCTTTCCGTGGCTTCCTCGGG
>CAZGLN010000407.1:0-2574 GCA_964526545.1 uncultured Chthonomonadales bacterium | reverse complement strand
AATCCGCGCGCTGGATGGCGTCCGCAACGAAGTGCGAGTTCTGGCCAATCCGCTCTAGCACGCGAAGGTGGCGGGCGGAGTTCAGGAACATTCCTCGCACTATCTCCTTGAGTATCTGCTTCGCGAGGCGGGTTACGCCGGTGTAGTAGAGCAGGATTTCGCGGTTCGTCCGGTCACCGCAGAGCAGGTGCTCCGGCAGCCAGTGGATGCCGATCTGCTGCTCGATGCCCGGCTCGCTGTGACCGCGCTTGACACCTCGCCATATTCCCCCGACCTGGTCCTGCCATCCGCCGCCGGTCGTCAGCATCTGCTCCAGCGCGAGCGTCTTTGAGACGAGAGTATCGTGGCTCCACTTAAGCCCGCAGAGCGAACTGAGCCCTCCAAGAAGGGTAGCGGCGAGGATGCTGCTGGTGCCGAGACCGGAGCCCTGCGGAACCGCAGCGAGGAGGCTGATCTCGATGCCTCCGCCGAACTCCCGTAAGCGGCTTCGGAGCCCGTCGGAGAAATCGCCGTGGCCGAACTCCGGATGGAATCCGGCGAGCGCTAGCGCCGCCTTGGCCAGGGCGAACTCGCTGCCCGGCCTTGCATAGTCCTGGATCTCTTCCAGGGTGGTGAATCTCTGTTCCACGCCCAGGTCAATGGAGCGGATGACGATATGGGGCTGCTCGCACGTGCGCAGAAAGACCTGGATGGGCGGCTGGCCGTTAAGATCCACCGCCACGTTGGTAACGCTTCCGCCGTGACGCAGGCAGAAGGGTGGAGTATCCGTCCAACCGCCGGCCAGGTCCAGGCGTACGGGCGCTCGCGCCCAGACAATCTGATCCTCCAGCACGTCGCACGTAGCAAAGACGCGCTGTTGGCGCTCGTGCTCGACTATCGCCTCGCGAAGTGCCGCGAATGCGGCCTGTTCGTGCTGGGTCTCGCCTGGCTCTCCGCGCAGCTGCAGCAGAGTGGCGCGCCACATCTCGTCATTGGCGCGCGTGAGCGGGTCCAGTCCCTCCGGCGGGCGCGGCGCGTGGCCGCCCGCGGCAACCAGCATCTCCGCCGTGCGCAGGAGGTCCAATCCATGGAACAGACCGTTGCGGTGGTGTGCGTAGAGCGTGTGGAGCGACTCCATCTGACGCGCTTGCCGCGACTGCTCCAGCAGGGCAACGTACGTTAAGATCGGCCGCGCTCAGGCGTTCGCAAGTTCTCCACCGTTCCGCGAAGTCAGCCCGCTCCTCGCGTTCGGGCTCAATCAGCCACTGAAGATAGTCGGGATCCACCTGGTCGGATGGCATAACCGGGAAGAGCGCGGCGCCGTAGATATCCTGTTCAGGGTCCATGCCGCAACCGGCAAGTGCCAGGCCGCGAAGATGAAACCAGCACTCCGCGGGTGCGCCGAGCCATTCGGTCTCCGCGTGGCCCACGGGTCCACGGAAGGTGTCGTCCAACCCATAGAAGCGGATGCAGAGTGTGTTGTGGTCGAGGGGGACGAAATCCAGGCAGACACCGGCGGGCAGGCGCAAGTGCCAGTCATTCTCCGGCACTCCCGTGAGACAGTGGTCATGCGCGAGCTGCCAGTGCGCACCGATGACCGAGTTCTCCACCCAGAGCGTATGGTTGGTTTGCGTACGTATGGGCGGATCGAACGCGCTGTTCTGGACGATCTGCGAGGGGAACGCCCAGCTCCTGGGGCTGTTGAGCAGCCTCTCGGGCGCTTGCAGGGTGGCGCATGCTTGGATGAGTTGTCGTGTGGCGCCGAGATGCAGATAGCCAGGGTCGCGCACGGTAGCCACGGCGCTGGTCAGTGAGGATATTCGGCTGTCAGGGTTGTGGGGTGCCGCGCCGAGCGATGGACCCATGCCCGCGTACATCTCGTATGGGCGGATCGCGCCGCCTTCGAAGTCGGAACCGTTCCAGCCCGAGGCCCGCAGGAGGCAATCCACCGCGCGCCCGCTCAGCAGCCAGACGCCGGTATCCAGCAGCAAGTGGTACTCCCGCTGTAACTGCCGCAGGCGCTCCACGGGCGCCTTCTGCAGAAACGTGACCAAGTGCGTGGGATTGTCCGGTTTCACCAGCAGCGCGCCGTGACCCGACGCCACTTCCGCGGGCGCCGGCATGCCCAGAATGACCACGTCGGCATCCGGCAGCGGCGCGCGGTCCTCCGCAAAGGTGAGCAGCATATCACCGCATGCCACCAGCAAGCGCGCGGAAGCGCCCGCGCGCGCCATGAGCTGCTCCAGATAGATCTCCTGCAAAGAGAGCAGGTCCTGGTCCAGCGACTGACCTACGCTGCCTCGCCGCACGGGGATAGGTATGGCCGCCTTTCCGCTTGGAGCGTATGCGGGCAGGCGCCTGGATTGTCCGCCCGCGTGAACCAGGAGGACGCGATTGGCCTCGAGCCACTCGCCGAAGGGCTGCTTGCCGCCGTGCTCGCGCCAGGCGCCAACCAGCGCGGCCGAGGTGCCACCGCCGGAGCCCACGGCAGGCCCAGGAGGATCGCACGAAGCATGCCATGGTCGCTTGTTGCCCGTTAGACGTACACGTGCAACCCTTGCAGCCGCGGGCGGAAGCGTCAGCAGACGCACATAG
>CAZGLN010000406.1:0-2605 GCA_964526545.1 uncultured Chthonomonadales bacterium | reverse complement strand
GCCGCGGAGTGCGGCTTGCCAAGCCCTAGCGCGGAAAGCCGAGGCACTCATCCATCCCGGCGTAGTAGCCGCCGCCGGCTCCAATCCGCCAGACCTTGAGCATCCGGCCCGGTCCGAAGAGGTTGAACTGCATGGCCTGCTGGCCGGTGTCCGAAGCCTTGATGGCCTTCGCGTGCCCATCCACGAAGTTGGCGTTGAAGGTCTCGCTGTGCCGCGCCTGAACCAACTGGACCTGCGGGCGCTGCTGCGACACAAACGCGATGTTGCCGTCATAGCCCATCACGGATTCCGCCGGCCGCTGGATTGCGGGCAGAGCCATCGGCGCCGCACCCGGCATGTAGCCATTGATGAAAATGCCGTGGTTGACAACAAAGCTCGTGAACGGCGGGGTGCCCTGGCAGGGAGCGCCCGTAGCCTGGAGCACGTCCACCGCCCGCGGCTCGCTGGGACACTGCGTTATCTGGTCGTTCTTCACGTAGGGCTGCACCGACCAGTAGAAAGTGGCAACGCAGGTTCCATTCTGCACAGCCGAGAAGGGAAACGTCTCGTCGTAGTCCTGCGCGTACATGAGAGTCGCCAGGGCATATTGGCGCACGTTGCTGGAACAGCTAGCCTGGCGTGCTTTCTCACGTGCCTGTGCGAACACGGGGAAGAGGATGGCGGCCAATATTGCGATGATGGCTATGACCACCAGAAGCTCAATCAGCGTGAAGCCGGCGCGTTGATGCACTTTCATGGCGAATCCGTATCCCTCCTGACGTTACCGAGCGTGCGGACTGGGCCCGCAAAAGCAAGTTATACCTTAGTGCCGTTACACAATAGGCTAGACGAACGCGCAAGTGTCTCGTAACGAGAATGCGTGGACGCGGGCCCCGCGTTCGAGTTACGTACGCGCACTCGGCGGGCGATGTTCCGCAATCAGACAAGACGCGGACTCAAAGCCTTGCGTTCCTGCGGCCACACGCTCACTCCGCCGCCAGCTCGGATGCGAAGGTGTGTAACCTCCGGGCGTTTCGCGCGCCTCCGTGCAGGAGTTGCGGCAAGGATGCGGAATGCCGTTGTGAAACCGGCGGCAAGGAGGAGAGATCATGCATCGCCGTGACTTTTTGGCTGGAGCGGCCGGCTCGGCGCTGCTCTCGGGCACGGGCAGGGCGCTTGGTGCCGCCGAGCGCGTAACCATCGGCGTGATAGGCTGCGGCGGCATGGGCAACGCCCATCTGGACGCGCTGATAAGGCTGCGCCAGCAAGGGCTGGTGGAGATCGCCGCGGTCTGCGACGTGTACACCCACCGACTGGATCACGCGGCGGCGAAGTCCGGCGGCAAGCCCTACCGCGACTTCCGCAAACTGCTGGAGGATAAGAGCCTGGACGCCGTAACCATCGCCACGCCGGACCACTGGCATGCCCCGATGGTGCTCGCCGCCCTCTCGGCGGGCAAGGATGTCTATGTGGAAAAGCCCATGACCTATTGGCGCAGCCTTGACGAGCCTCAGAGCATCGTGAAGGCGGTGGCCCGCCACGGCCGCGTCCTGCAGGTGGGAACGCAGGGCATGTCGTCCGACATCTGGGAGCTGTGCCATGAGCGCATTCGCGCGGGCGGCATCGGCAAACCCATCCATGCCCAGGCCTCCGACTGCCGCAACGGTCCGATAGGCCTCTACTCGCCCCTCAGCAACGATCCCAACGCGAAGCCGGGCGTTACGCTGGATTGGAACCTGTGGTTAGGTCCCGCGCCGAAGCGGCCGTACGAGCCCGGCCGGTTCATGGCCTTCCGCTCCTTCTGGGACTACTCAGGCGGCACCACCACGGACTTCTTCCCGCACGTACTCACGCCTCTGGTGCGCACCCTCGGACTCACCTTCCCCAAGCGGGTCACCTCTTCCGGTGGGCGCTACTTCTGGAATGACGGCCGCGAGATTCCGGACATCGTCAACGTGAGCATCGAGTATCCCAACGGGCCCTCCGTGCTTCTGCTCGCCTCGCTTGCCACCGAGACCGGCCTCCCGATGATGATCCGCGGACAGGAGGCCACGCTCAGCTTCGGCGGCTCCGGCGCGTTGATTGAGCCGCAGCCCTCCTCCGGCACCAGGATCCAACGCTCCGAGGTGCCCAGCCGAAGGCCGATGTCGTTGGACCTCCACTTCACCGACTTCCTGGAGTGTGTAAAGACCCGCAACAAGCCGCGCAGCAACGAGGTATACGGCAACTACGTGATGACGGCCCTGCACATGGCCGTCCACTCCTATCTGCGCGGCAGGGCGATGGAGTTTGACGAGGCGACGGGCCGGGCGCGGTTCGTTTAGACGACTCGGCTGCCGAGCGTGAAGCGACGGGACCTGAGCGGGCTATACGCCCGTCAGGCGCGCACGGAGGGACTCTATCTCATCGCGCCATTCGCCGTGCTTGTCGAGGCGCTGCGCAACGTCCAATCGGCGCAGCGCCTCGGTGTTCCAGTGGCCCGCCGCAGCGGCTGAGCCCGGTGCGCGGGCCAGCGCCTCGCACGCAAGGGCGAGGTGCAGGTAGCCCTCCGGATCGGGATAGAGGTCCACCGATTGCTGGAGAGCGCGGAGCGCCTCGCCCAATGCTCCCAGGCGCAAGATGGCGT
>CAZGLN010000405.1:0-2612 GCA_964526545.1 uncultured Chthonomonadales bacterium | reverse complement strand
TTCATCTGCTCGTAGACGCGGAAAAAATTGGCGCCGGTGCGGTCCATCTTGTTCACAAAAGCAAGGCGCGGAACCTTGTACTTGTTTGCCTGGCGCCACACGGTCTCGGACTGAGGCTGCACGCCGCCCACGGCGCAGAACACGGCCACGACACCATCGAGGACGCGCATGGAGCGCTCGACCTCGACCGTGAAATCCACGTGACCCGGTGTGTCAATGATGTTGATGCGATGGTCGTTCCAGAAGCAGGTGGTTGCGGCCGAGGTGATGGTGATTCCCCTCTCCTGCTCCTGCTCCATCCAGTCCATCTGAGCCGTGCCTTCGTGCACCTCGCCGATCTTGTACGTCTTCCCCGTGTAGAAGAGAATCCGTTCGGTGGTGGTGGTCTTTCCGGCGTCTATATGCGCGGCAATCCCGATGTTCCGCGTTTTTTCAAGGCTGTACTCGCGAGGCATGTGTTTGGAAGACTGCTCCTACCAGCGGTAATGCGCGAACGCCTTGTTGGCGTCAGCCATGCGGTGGCTGTCCTCGCGCTTCTTCACACTTGCGCCAGTTCCAGCCGACGCATCCAGCAGCTCATTGGCCAACTTGTCTACCATCGTCCGCCCCGAACGCTTGCGCGCATTCGTTACGATCCAGCGCAGCGCCAGGGCCGTCCTCCGCTCCGGCCGAACCTCCACGGGCACCTGGTATGTGGAGCCGCCCACGCGGCGCGGACGCACCTCGATCACGGGCATCACGTTGCGCACCGCGCGCTCGAACGTTTCAAGCCCCGGATTGCCGGTCTTCTTCTCCATCTGCTCGAGCGCGCCATAGAAAATGCGCTCGGCGACGCTCTTCTTGCCGTCCATCATCAACCGATTGATGAACCTCTGCGCCAGCACGCTGTTGTAGACCGGATCCGGATGGATCACGCGCCTTCGAACCGGACCTTTTCGAGGCATGCACTTCCTCCACGATTGCGCCGCGCATCTCCTGCCCTTGCGCGGCGCCTGACTTGCTACTTGCCCTTCTTCGTGCCGTACTTGCTGCGGCTCGATTTGCGATCCTTGGTGCCTGCCGCATCGAGCGTGCCGCGCACCACGTGATAGCGGACACCCGGAAGATCCTTCACGCGGCCGCCGCGAATCATCACCACCGAGTGCTCCTGCAGGTTATGCCCAATACCCGGAATGTACGCCGTCACTTCCATCTGGTTGGTCAGGCGGACGCGGCAGATCTTGCGAAGGGCGGAATTCGGCTTCTTCGGCTGAGCGGTCCTGACTACCAGACACACCCCGCGCTTGAAGGGATTGCCCCTGAGCGCCGGAGCCGAGCTCTTCTTCTTGATCCGCTGACGACCCTTCCGGACCAACTGATTGATGGTGGGCATGCGTGCGTCCTCCGAATCTCCTCGGCCCCAGGTCCAACCCCAGAGATGCAAAACGCCCCTCTCTGGCACAGGAGGGGCGACAGGGGAGCGCCGTGCATTTCGCACCCGCGCACGTTCACTCAGAGGGTGAAAGTGCCTTCCCTGGGTCGCCTCCTTGTAGGGCCATGTTAGGGTTGCCTCGCGGCAGCGTTTCCAACGGCAAGACAACCTGCGTAGTATATGCAAGTTGACGGCAGGAAGTCAATACTTCCCGAAAGAATCTGTACCGTCAATTGGGCCTACTTTCAGGGTGTCCGGTTGGAAACACTCATCCGGCCATGCCGCTGCCAGCCGAGGCCGTCCGCTTCCCCCGTACCGACCAACCGGGCATTATACTCCCGAGTCGAGGAGCATGCGATGGCTGCCGAGGACATCTACCTTCATATTGACGGGATCGAGGGTGAGGTGGTGGAGACGCGTCACCATGGCGCGATCGAGGTGGAGTCGTTTGCTTGGGGCGAGACGCAGACCGTGCCATCCGGCCGAGGGAGCGCTTCGGCCGCACGCGTGGCGATGCAGGACCTCCACCTCGTGATGAAGGCAAGCCGGGCCACACCGAAGCTCTTTCTCGCGTGTGCCTCCGGCCAGCGATTCGCGCAGGCAGTGCTCACCTGCCGCAAGGCCGGCAGACCGCTTGACTTCCTGAAGTGGGTGATGACAGACGTTCAGATAACCTCGTTCGAGACCCACGGCTCCGTGAACGAGTTTCCCCTGGATCAGATTGCCATCTCGTTCGCAACCATCACCTGCGAATACCTGGAGGTCCGTGCCGACGGCTCCCCGGGAGCCATTACCACTGCGGGATGGAACCTCCGCCAGAATAGCCCGACCTAGCCTACTCCGGCCAGAGACATCCGTGCGCGGGCAGCCTCGGCCTCCGCCTCGTAGAGGTCGAAGCGCTCAATCTCCTCGGCTGGCGGAACGCAGCGCACCACGAAGCGGGGCACGCTGCGCCAATCCTTGCAGTGAATTCGCTCAAGTTCGATCATCTCGTCCATCGTGGAGGCATGCCATCGCAGCCCCTCCTCGCCGAAGGCGAGATAACGCCTGTGCAGGCTCCTGGAGTACTCCTCCTGCCGGCGCCGGTACGCGCTCACACACTCCGCCCCAAGCACCAGCTGCTCGTCACGGTCCGATCGCCCTTCGTATTTGCGTACCTCGAAGGGTGTGGCCACGTCCTCCGGCGCGGGACCCAATATGC
>CAZGLN010000404.1:0-2626 GCA_964526545.1 uncultured Chthonomonadales bacterium | reverse complement strand
TGCCCTTTTCGCTCAGTCCTTCCATCATGCTGCTGCCTCGTGCACTTCGCGGGCCGCCCGCAGACCGGAAACCACCGCTCCCTGCATCCAGCCAGGCCACGCGGAGGTGTGCTCTCCGGCAAAATGGATGCGTCCTTCCGGAGTGGCGATCTGCGCGCCGAACGTCGTCATCTGTCCCGGGCGGCACCAGGCATAGTCGCCGCGCTGCCATTCGTCTTCGTCCCAGCTCTTGGTGCCGCCGCCTTCGAACTCACGCCGCGAGCCTGGATACACCTTGTCCATCTCCGTCAGGGCGAAGAGGAGCCTATCCGTCTCCTTCATCCCGACCAGTTTGCGCGCCGTAGGACCCGCGATATAGGCTTCGAGGATACCACGCGGGCCGCCCTGGAGCAGCGTGGGATCCCAGCACCACATGATGGGGAGGTCCGTGTTCGCGGAGCCTGGCAGCCCTTGCCTGGCCCAGAACTTCGTGCGGAACTGCAAAAAGATGCGGCAGACGCTGGTGTACGGCAGCGTCTCCACGGCCCGGGCCTTTACGGGACTGAAGCCGGGCTCTACCTCGATGCCGCGCAGTATGCTGAACGGCAGGGCGCAGATGACGCGGTCCGCGGTGATCGTCTCCGTCTCCAGTCCCCTCCGGTACACCACGCGCACCCGGGCCGTCTCCTGCTCGATGCGCTGGACGGCACATCCGTAGCGGATGCGGTCCTTCATGGCGGCCGCCATGGCCTTGGGAAGCTGGTCGTTGCCGTTGCGCAGGCAATAGGTCTGCTTCTCGTCCTTACGCATGGCCGTATCGCGCAGCAGGAAGAGCGCGGAGGTCTGGTCTATGCCGTCGCCAAAGAGATCGAAGTAGCCCAGACGCAGGATTGCGATGGCACCCTCGGACGCGCCCTGCTCGCGAAGAAAGGCTGCGAACGAGATGCTGTCGAGGCGGCGGAACTCCTCGGGCGGCCAGTCCGGACGGCTCGGATCGCCCAGCTTGCGTGCGGTCGGTGTGATGTAGCGATTCCAGAGTCCGACGGGTCCCAGCCGCTGCTCCTCGGGTTTGAGCTCAACCGGCCATCGTGCCGAGGCCCCCTCGGAGGCCAGGATCCGTGTATCACGCAGGTAGTAGATGGAGACCATAGCCCGCGAGGGAATAGGCGCGAGCGGAAGATTGAAGCGCCGGATATACCGAAGGACGGCGTCATGATGATCCGGAATGAAGAGGGCGCCAGCCTCGGCGTAGAGACCATCGCTGAAGGGATCGCGCAGGGTGTACACGCGTCCGCCTGGTCTCAACCGGGCCTCCAGAACGGTTACCTCGTGGCCTGCTTCCAGCAGCTCCAGGGCCGCCGCCAGCCCCGCCATGCCGGCCCCCAGGACAACGACGCGGCGGGGCCTCTGGGCGCGCGGGAGGAAGGGCGCATGGGCCGATGCGGGCAGCGCCACGCCGGATGCCGCGGCGCCGAGCAGGGCGCGACGAGTAACGGGGCCTGGCATCTCCGGAGTTCCTTTCAGTCGTTCAGGGCCTGGAGGCGGGCAGCGCCGCGCCGTTACGGCCGATAACGATCGAAGAAGAGTGTGTCGTAGAGGAGCTTGCCCGAGTAGAGGATGGCGACAACCACCACCAGAGTGTTCTTTATCGGCAGCGGCAGGGCGGAGGAGGGGCTCGGCAGCAGGGCAAGGGCCCATGCCGCGATGATCACCACGCTCACGCGATAGAGGAGCTGTCGCATCTCATCCGGCCGAGTCGGGTACTCCGAGCTTTTGACGAAAATAGCGGATGGTCCGTTGCAGCCCCTCCTCGAGGCTGACTTTCGGCTCCCATCCCAGAATTGCGCGGGCCTTGCTGATATCCGGCCTTCGCTGACGTGGATCGTCGGCGGTGGGCAGCGGCACATGTGTAATCTCGCTGGAGCTGCCCGTCAGGCGACGAATCTCCTGCGCAAACTCCAGCATAGTGCGCTCTGTTGGGTTGCCCAAGTTGATTGGGTCGGAATAGTCGGAGTTCGCCAGCCGCCAGAAGCCCTCGATGAGGTCGGCGCAGTAGCAGAAGGAGCGCGTCTGTTTGCCTTCGCCATAGACGGTGATCGGCTCACCGCGGAGCGCCTGTCCAATAAAGTTGGGCACTACGCGGCCATCGTCCAGGCGCATGCGCTCACCGTAGGTATTGAAGATGCGGGCGATGCGCACCTCGACACCCCGCTTGCGCCTGTAGGCGAGGGTAAGCGCCTCCGCGAAGCGCTTGGATTCATCATAGACCCCGCGTATTCCGGTGGGATTCACGTTGCCCCAATACTCCTCGGTCTGGGGGTGGACCAGCGGATCGCCATAGATCTCGCTGGTGCTTGCGAGGAAGAAGCGAGCTCCCGTGGCTTCCGCCAGCAGCAGGCAGTTCTCGGTACCCAGGCTGTTCACGCGCATGATCTCGATGGGTATCCGCGGAAAGTCGTCCGGGCTGGCGGGCGATGCGAGGTGGAAAATGAAGCGGAGCGGGCCGGCAACGTTGAGCGGGGTCGTTGCATCCTGCTTCACGAAGTGGAAGTCGTCGCGGCCAAGAAGGTGCTCGATGTTGTGCGTGGATCCTGTAACGAGGTTATCCACGGCCACCACTTCGAGTCCTTCGGCGAGGAGCCTCTCG
>CAZGLN010000403.1:1130-2634 GCA_964526545.1 uncultured Chthonomonadales bacterium | reverse complement strand
ATCCTTACATGAGGCAACGACCACCCTTCGGCAAGATCTTAGGTGAGGCAATTCGGGCTGTTGACAACTGCTGAACCTCCCCTGATAATGGCTGCCGACCTTTGCCGGAGCGGAACCATGGCTCACACCGCGCTGCCCAGAAGGGAGTTCCTCGCCATGAGCGCAGCCGCTTCAGCCGCCTCTTCGCTGGGACCTTCGAGGCCGCCCGACCGTCCGAATGTCCTGCTCTTCCTCACGGACGATCACGGCCACTGGGCGATGGGCTCCTCCGGCAACTCGGATCTCCACACGCCCAACCTGGATTTCCTCGCGGCCTCGGGCACACGCATGGCCAATGCCTTTACGCCCTGTCCTGTCTGCTCGCCCGCGCGCGCCAGCCTCTGGACAGGAAGGCTGCCATCCCAGCATGGCATCCACGACTGGATCCGCGAGGAGGGGGACAGCCGGACCTGGCTGCGCGAGGAAGTCCCGCTGGCGCGCCTCTTCGCGAGGGCCGGCTACCAGACCGCGCTCTTCGGCAAGTGGCACTGCGGCCAGCGTGAAGTGGCGCAAGCAGGGTTCGCGACCTGGATGACCCACGAGACGCATCAATACCCGCATCGTGGAGCGCCCCGATTCCTGGAAAACGGTAAGCCTGTCGCCTTCCTCGGTCAGCAGAGCGCGCTCGTTACCAGCCGCGCACAGCAGTTCCTGCGCAATCGTGAACGGGGCGGCCCGTTCTTTCTCTGCGTAGGCTACGTGGATACCCATGCGCCGTTCGCTGAACACCCGGAGCGCATCGTGCGGCGCTACCGCAGGGCCGCCTTTCGCGATGTGCCAAGGGAGGAGTACAAGGGACCCCTCCAGCCGCTGCACGTGCCTCCAAGAGACCCGGCGGAGCGCGCCGAGGCACTGGCGCAGTACTTCGCGGCGGTTACCTACATAGACGAGCAGGTAGGCATACTGCTCGACGAGCTGGAGGGGACGGGCGACCTCGATAGGACGCTGGTGGTCTATACCTCCGATCACGGCCACATGAACGGGCATCATGGACTGATGACCAAAGGCAACGCCACGGTTCCGCAGAACTTCCTTGAGGAATCCATCCGCGTGCCGCTGCTGCTGCGCCTGCCTGGAATGGTGGCTTCCTCCAGTGTGCATGGCGCCTTTGTGGATCACTGCGACCTCTTCCACACGCTGCTCGAAGCGGCCGGAATCCGCGAGGAAGAGGAAGCGACCAGACGGCGCAACTCGCGCGGCAGAAGCTTCCTGCCGATGCTGCGCGGTGAGGATGCCGATTGGCGGCAAGAGCAGTTCTGCGAGTACGGCAACGCCAGGATGGTGCGCACCGAGAAGCACAAGCTAGTGGTGCGCTATCCTGCCTATGGCCGCAGCGATCCCGACGAGCTCTACGATCTGGAGGCGGATCCACGCGAGACCGTCAACCTCTTGCCGCGGCTTGCCGGCACCGGCCTGGAGCGCGAGCTGCGCGGCAGACTTGAGGCGCACTTCCAGCGTTACGAGG
>CAZGLN010000403.1:0-1111 GCA_964526545.1 uncultured Chthonomonadales bacterium | reverse complement strand
GCCGACGTATCGAAGAGCAGCCGCGTTACAACCCGAACGAGCCGTGGCGGTCCCGGCTCGGTCTGTAGTGGGTTTGTACCAGGCAGGCGCGGAAGTCTCCGTGGAAATGTAGACAAATCACAACGTATTGCTTGACGCAACCAGGGAAGCGTGATAGAATCGCGCGTCCTGAGCGGACCGGGGTCGTGGGAAACGCGGTTCCCGATGCCGCGCGGGTCGGTAGAGGTCCATCCGCTATGCGGCTCTTCTTTGCGGTAACGCTTCCAGACGAGATGCTCGCCCGTGTGTGCGAGGCCCAGGGGCGCCTGCGGGATGCCATCGGCGACGACGGCATCAAGTGGGTGCGTCCACAGCAGTTCCACTACACGTTGAAGTTTCTTGGCGAAACGCACCGGGAAAAGGCATACCGGATTGCCGAGGCGGCGCAGGCGCTTGGTTCAACCTCAACGCCGTTCACCGTGGAGCTGGGCGGGCTGGGCGCCTTCCCGAATGTGGAGCGGCCCAGCGTGGTCTGGATAGGGGCGACGCAGGGCGCGGCGGACCTGGCAGACTTGGCGGAGCGTCTGGACGCAGTGTTGGCGGGAGTGGGCGTTCGCCGGGAGAAGGAGCCCTTGAAGGCGCATCTCACCATCGCGCGCGTTCGCGGCTACGCGGGAGAGCGCGCCGTAGTGCGCGCGCTGCGCCATGCGGAGATGGAGCCGCTGGGGCAGTTCGCCGTGCGGGACTTCGTGCTGATGCAGAGCACACTGAAGCCGACCGGCTCCGAGTACAGCATCATCGAACGCGTTCGTTTCACAAGGGAGTAGCGCCCTGGCGCGCCCGAACATTCTGGAGGAGACCCGTGGAGAGGCAGAAAGCCCTGGATATCGCGCTGGGAAACATCGAGAAGCAGTTCGGCAAGGGCGCCATCATGCGCTTGGGGCAGGCGTCCAGGCTGAGCGTGGATTCCATCCCGACGGGCTCCATTGCGTTGGACCTTGCGTTGGGGGTGGGCGGCATCCCGCGGGGACGGATCACGGAGATATACGGCACGGAATCCTCCGGTAAGACCACGATCGCCCTGCAGGTGGTGGCCGAGAGCCAGCAGAGGGGCGGCACGTGCGCTTTTATA
>CAZGLN010000402.1:0-2638 GCA_964526545.1 uncultured Chthonomonadales bacterium | reverse complement strand
AGGGATAACGCTGCAAGGCGGCGGGACCCGCAAGCGCCAGCCCAACATAGAAGGCGGTCTTGCCGCAGGCCCAGATGATCGCGGCTTCCGCGGCCATGTCCAGGCGGCCCCAGGAACCCAGCGCGAGCACATAGGCGGCCAGCCGGGTGGGTATGGAGGAGGCCATCAGGACGATGCCGACGCGCAGAAGCAGCGCATTGCGCGCGCCGACCGCATTGCAGGCTGCGGTTGCCGAGGTTTCCGCGGGCATGGGCATATTCCAGAACGTTTCGAAGATTATGCCATAGCCCGTCAAGAGCCGACCACCGCGCGTGCCGCCTGTGTCCACTGGTCAAATCGCTCCGGCCGGCCGCCGCAGGTGTGCGTATCTTTAAGGATCATCTCCACCGTGCACCCCTGCGTTACATCCAGCGTGTGCCGGAGGTAGGCGCGCAGCCGCTCCTGGTCAATATCCGAGGTGAGATAGGTGGGGTCCGGCTTCCAGGAGAAGATGGCCCGATTGCCTAGCGCCCGCGCGGCGCGCTCCACATTGGCGAAGGGGGCGATGGAGACCCGGCGCATGCGGGGAATGGAGAGGACGTCCTCCATCTTGCTCGTCAGGTCGTCACAGCAGCCGTATCCGTTGAGCCCGAAGGGTTCCAGCAGGCGGCGCTCGTACTGCAGCGCGAACTCGCGGTGCATGCGCGGGGAGACCTCGTCAAACTCCTGCGTCTCGGCGGAGGCCCACATATCGCAGGGGCGGATGTGTTCCGGATCGCAATCGGGCTGGGGCAGCTCGTCCGTGTAGCCCACGCCGCCCGAGGAGTGGTAGGTGTTGTCGTTGTTCAGGCTCAGCAGGTTCATCTCCTGGTACTGGCGAATGAGCCCGCGATTTCCCTCCTCCAGCAGGCTCATCGCCTCGTGCACCATCTCCGGACGCTCGCACATGTCCATCATCACCTGCTCCAAGCCGCGCAGGCCTGTGTAGTGGTTCATCAGATGGAACGAAACATGGGCCACGCCCTTCAGCCGAACCGTCAGGATATCGCCAAAGAGTTTATGCGCCTCCGCGTACATCTGCTCCGTGGCCTTCTCGTCGTAAACAACCTCGGGGAAGCGGAGCTTCTTCAGATCGTCCGGCTCCTTGATTACCGGATCGAACTTCCATGATCCGCGGCTCACTGGGCTATCGTGGTGGCGTGCCTCGAGGCCCCAGCCGGTGTTCCAGACGGCTTTGGAGACAATCCATTCGCCCTCTACCACGTTATCCGCGGCGAAGTGCTCGTAGGTATAGATGCGGTGCCGCAGCTCCCACTCCCAGCGCCGCGCCTGCTCCTCCTCGCACTCCAGGCACTCCGCCGGCAGGAGCTCGCTCCAGGAGCCTTCGGGAAAGACGAGAATCATGGGCCTGCCGGGCCGCATGGAGTTGTGCCGCTTCCACTCGCGCCGGCGCTCCTCCATCGCCGGGAGGGCGGCGATCTCCGCCACGCGGCGGGCCAAGTCGCGGAGGATGCGGCGGTCGTGCGCGGTTGCCATGGTATGTATACTCCCGTGCGGCGCGGCTGCGGCAGAACACTTACTCTCTAGGTTGGCTCCAAGAGAGGCGGCTCGCCGCGAAGTGCGCGGACAGTGTTTCGCACCGAAGCAAAGCTCAACGTGTCGAGTTCCACCTGAGCGGGGTCTAGGAAGACAATGGCGGTAACTTCATCGTGCGCGCCGGCGCTCGAGACGTTCTCGACCTCGCAATCAAAGACCAGGTCCACAGTGAAGTAAGTTACGCCCCGATAGAGGTAGCGGTTCGGGAAGGACCAGAGAAAGGCCGCGCATTGGACCACGAGGCCCGTCTCCTCCCGTACCTCCCTGCGCAGCGAGTTCTCCACTGTTTCGTGAGGGTCCACGAAGCCTCCGGGCAGGTCCCATTTGCCGCGCGCCGGCTCGCGCTGCCGCCGCGTGAAGAGCACCCGGCCGTCCGCGTCTCGTATGACCGCGATGGTGGCGGCGGCAGTGTTGTGAAAGTAGCGAAAGCCGCACATACGGCACACGAACACCTTGATGCTGGGAAGCTCGCGTTCGGAGCCGCCACAACGCGGGCAGTATTCAAAGAGACTGAGCGGATACGCGTGGAACACCCTTTCTTGTCCTCGTGAGAGTGTTCGAGGGAGGCGATGCACAGCCCTGCCCGCAAGCCGGCCAAAGGGACGCAAAGATCGCGGAAGCCCCTGCAAAGCGCGCAGCCGCACGCCATGGCAGGCGGAGGCGCGGGCGCAGCACCACCCAAGGGCCGTGCGCGGCAGTCCGGCCCTCCAAAATCCGCTGAAAAGTTTGATGGCCGGTCTTGACAGCAACGGGGGGGGGTGATACCATAGCAATACAGGAGTGCGGGAGAGCGATTTTGGGGACGGCGCGCCATGAGCGATCCAGAGAGTGCTCTTCTGAACCAGGATGCCTCCTTGAAGGCGAAGAGCGGCCCCGCGGCGCGCCGACGCCAGGCCCTGCTTCTGAGCCTCGCCACCATCGCCCTGGCCGCGGCATGGGCGGCGATGCTGCGGGATCCCTTCTACCGCGACCGCCTCCGCGCGCTCCTTGCCTACCGCGCTGCCTCCGTTCGTCAACCGCCGGCGATGGACTACGCCCTTCACGAGGCGAACGACCCGCCCCT
>CAZGLN010000401.1:0-2675 GCA_964526545.1 uncultured Chthonomonadales bacterium | reverse complement strand
TGCATTTCTTGACGCCCTCTTTTCCGGGGTGATAGACTGGCGGCCGTGAGAGCTCTCCGGTCTGCCTGTTCATCGCTCCGCGCGCTTGGTCCTGCAGCGCTGCTCTTGGTGTTTGTCTGCGCGGTCCTCTACAAGCTGGTGCTTCTGCGCGAGAGCCTCTACTGGGGCGATATATTCCTCTACTTCTACCCCCAGCAGCAGATGATCTCCGACGCGCTGCGCAGCGGCGAACTGCCCCTCTGGAACCCGTACGTACTCTGCGGCCAGCCGCTCGTTGGCAACCCCCAGGTCTGGCTCTTCTACCCGACCACCGCACTGCTCTGTTGGCTGCCGGTCTGGGCCTACCTGACCGTCAATGCCGCGCTGCACCTCTTCCTTGCGGCGCTAGGCACCTACCTGTACCTGCGAAGGACAACGGGTGACCACATCGCGGCCCTCTTCGGAGCGACGGCCTTCGCTGGCAGCGGTGTGCTGGTTGCCAGGCTGCAGTTTCCCAGCATGGTACAGGCCGCTGCCTACCTGCCGTGGATGCTGCTGCTGGTGGACCGCATGGTGGATCGTCAGCGCTTCTGGTATGTGGGACTCTTCGCGATGGTAACCGCGCTGGGAGTGCTCGCAGCGCACACGCAGGTGACTTACCTGGCGCTGATGTGCACGGGCGCGTATGGGCTTGCCCGTCTGACTCAGATACACGCCACGGGAGGCCAAGCCTTAAGGGTGCTTGGCGGCATGGTGGCCGGCGTGGGAATTGGCGTTGTGGCGGCCAGTGTGCAGTGGCTCCCGGCGGTGGAGCTCCTGCGGCACTCGACCCGCCAGGCGCTCACCCTTGCGCAATCGAACCGCTTCGTCTTTGGCCCGGAGAGCCTGATTGGGTTTATTCTTCCCAATTTCCACGGCAATCCCAGCGACGGAAGTTACTGGGGCCGGGGCAACTTCTGGGAGCCCTGCGTCTACATGGGCCTGCCTGCCTTGTTGCTGGCCGGGTACGGCGCCTATCGCGGAAAGTCGAGGCCTCTCGTTCGCTTCTGGGGCGTGGAAGTCGTCGCCTCCACACTCCTGGCGATGGGAACGGTGGGCGGCCTTTACATCATTGCTTACTACCTGCTCCCCGGCATGAAATCGTTTCATGACCCCGCACGGTTCATGCTGCTGGCCGTATTCGGCCTTGCGTGCCTCGCCTCCATCGGCATGCGCCTGCTGCGCGATTCGGGAATCGGCACTGGCGGACGACTGAGCCTCCTTGCGCTCTCGCTGGCCAATCTCTGGTGGTTCAGTGCGCACATCAATCCCACGCTGGAGCCTGCGGCTTTTCGGTACAGGCCGCGAGCGCTCGCGCTTGCGCCGAAGGCGGGTGACGGGCGGCTGCTAACCGCCCAGCGTGAGCGAATTTGGGAGCGCTATCTCAACTACGATGACTACGGACCAGACAGCGCGCGCTACGCTCACGAGCTGGCCGACACGTTGGCGCCGAATGTCGGCGCACGGTTTGGCATTGAAGAGGCGAGCGGATACGAACCCGTGCCCATCCGCGCGAGCACGGAGGTGGATGGTCTGCTGCGGCAATCCATTGCGCGCCGCGCCCCACACCTTGGGGAGCTCCTTACGGTGATGAATGCCGAAGCCATTCTTCTTCCTCTCGGCACACCGTACTCCCATCCGTCACTGACCGATTCGGGCGGGCGAGGCGCCGCCATCTACCGTCGCATCCGGCCTGAGCCTCGTGCCTGGACCGTGGGCACGACGTACCGCGTCGAGTCGCCGGCCGAGCGACTGGAGCTCCTTGCCTCCGCCGATTTCAAAGCCAAGGGAATGGCTATCGTGGCGGGCCCGGGGGCTCGCGACATGCGTGTTTCCGCGAACAGCGAGTCGCGTGAGGCCGCGACGGAGTTTCGGGGACTTAACCGGATACAGGTTCATCCTGCGAAAGCCGCGTCAGAAGCGTTCCTCGTGATCGGTCAAGCGTGGTATCCTGGATGGACAGCGCGAACGCGCGGCGAACGGGTTCCTCTGGTATCGGCGAATCATGCGTTTGCCGGCGTCTACCTGCGGGCGGGCAGCGGAAGGGTCGAGCTCCGTTACGCACCCGACGTGGTACGAATAGCGATGTACTTTTCGCTCATCGGAGCCGCCGCGATTGCCGCGCTGCTTACCGCGGGCCATAGAGCGCGGTCCGTGTTGAAGGAGCAAGGTTCGGCGCCTGCGTTGGAGTAGTTGCTTCGTCTCCGTACTGGTTGCTCGGTGCTGCTTGTGCAGCGGCGATCCGCTATGAGGTTCAGCCATGCGTGTACTGGAGCTGATGAAGACCCACGTAATCAAGACCCATCCTGCCGCGACTCTGCGCGATGCGGTGGATATGATGGATCTCTACCAGGTCAGCGGACTGCCCGTGGTCGAAGACGAGGACCGACTGGTTGGAGTTGTTACGGAGTTTGATGTCATCAACGCGCTGCTTCCGCACTACGCGGACAGCGCGGCTCCCCGAACGTGGGCTGGCGAGAAGCCGGATCTGGAGGCTCTCGTGGACGCTGTTCGATCGCGAACGGTGGGCGAAGCGATGACTTCCCCGGCCGTCTCCATAGACGAGAACGCCGACGTTCTGGAGGCGGCCTCGCTCATGCTTCAGCATCGCATCAAGCGGCTGCCGGTAACGTCCGAGGCCAGGCTTGTGGGCGTTA
>CAZGLN010000400.1:0-2724 GCA_964526545.1 uncultured Chthonomonadales bacterium | reverse complement strand
GGCGAGCGCGGGCACCAACGCGCTCATCGTGACGGATACCGCGCGCAATGTGAAGCGGATCTCCGAGCTCGTTGAGATGCTGGATAAGGCCGCCAGCAACAGCGATATCCGCATCTTCCCGCTCAAGAACTCGGATGCCACCGAGGTTACGAACGTTATCAACGGGCTCTTCCGCCAGGTCTTCTCGCGCGGACGGACCACGGGTGGACAGGGCGGTCAGGGCGGTCAGGGCGGCGGCCAGCCCGGCCAACCCGGATTTCCGCCTGGCTTCCCTGGCGGTGTTCAGTTGGGAGCGGATGGCCTGTAACGGGCGGCGCGGCGCAGGATCGCGCAGCCGTGGTTGCAGTGGCCGACACACGCACCAACTCCGTGGTGGCGGTGGCCTCCGCGGACAACATGAAGCGCGTTGCCGAACTCATAGACCAGCTGGATGCGCCCGAAAGCGCCGCGCTGAAGACCAAGACCATCCGCCTTGTTTATGCCGATGCCACCGAGATTGAGGGAATAGTGAACTCGGTCGTCTCCGGCAGTACTCCGCCGCGCAGCACTGGCGGTGGCGGCGGCGGGGCCGGCTTCTTCCAGCGCGTGTTCGGCGGAGGCGGCCAGTTCGGTGGAGCAGGCGGACAGCAGTCAACGACCAGCACCAACCCGTTCGCAAAGGTGGTCGCGAACGCCCGCACCAACTCCCTCATTGTTACTGCCACCGATCAGTGGATGCAGCGCATAGAGGAGCTGGTGAAGGAGCTGGACACCGAGGTAAAGGTCGAGACGACAACCTTCGTCATTCCTCTGAAGAATGCCCAGGCCACTGACATCGCTTCCACGCTGGGCACGGCATTCGGCACACAGACCGGCATGGGCGGTGGATTCGGCGGGTTTGGCAGCAACACGTTCATTAATCTGGGCGGCACGCAGCAGCAGCGCCAGCGCGTCCAGCGCCGCACCAACACGTCCACCCAGCGTGGCGGCACGGGCTTCGGCTTCGGCGGACGCGCCGCGCCGCTCGGCCCGGTAGCCAATGGCCAGGACTATGGCCAGGGCGAGGCCATCCGCGGAACCATGACCCCGAATGGCTTCTATCCGGACGAACAGCCGATAGACGATGCGGCCCAGACTCGGCAGTTCTTCTTTGGCCAGGGCGGCTTCCAAGGCGGAGGCATGCAAGGACGCCAGGGCTTGGGAGCCATTCCGCAATACGGGCGCAACCAGCGCGGCAACGTGGTGAACCTGCTGCAGCTCCGGCAGAACGTGGGCGTCGTGCCTGATCCGGCCAGCAACAGCCTGGTAATCACCGCCACGCCGGATGCCGTGGAAGCCGTTCGCCAGATCATTAGTGAGCTGGACATCATCCCGAGGCAGGTCCTCATTGAGGTGATCATCGCGGAAGCCACGCTGGACGCTACCCAGAAACTCGGCGTGCAGTTTGACGCCAAGGGCGTGGGTAAGGTCCTCGGCCTGAGCGTCAACCAGTCCGGCTCCAGCAACTTCCCCGTAAGCGGTGGAGGCACGGTGGGTCAGAACGTAACGACGCCGCTGAATCCGGGATCGCAGTACGCGCTCCAGGCGGTGAACGGAACGTACAACGCCCTCGTGCAGGCGCTTGCCACGGATAACAAGATTCGGGTCCTCTCCACCCCGAAGGTCTTCACATCAAACAATCAGCAGGCAACGATTGACATCGTTACCAGCATTCCCTACGTCAGCGGCACGTTCTTTGGCGGAATCGGCGGCGGTGCCACCGCCAACACGGCGTTCATTGATGTGGGAGTAACGCTCGATGTTACGCCGCGCATCACCGCCGATGGGCGCGTTACCATTGATGTGTATGCCGAGGCCAGCGAATTGCTCGGTTTCGATACGCTGCAGAGCAGCGTGGATGCCTCCGGACGCGTAACCGCGACCCTCTCGCCGCGAACCAATCGGCGCACCACGGATACATCGGTGAGCGTGAAAGACGGGGAGATCGTGGTGCTGGGCGGCCTGATGCGGGACAGCAAGACGATCAACGCCAACAAGGTGCCAATCCTCGGCGATATTCCGCTGTTGGGGACCCTGTTCCGCTCCACCACCACGAACACGCAGAAGACCGAGCTGATGATCTTCCTGGTGCCGCACGTCGTGGATACGGACGAGCAGAGCCAGAAAGTGGTGGACAGCCAGTCGCAGAACGTCCGCAAGACGTTCCCTGATCTAGGCAAGCAGCGACCGGAGTTCCAGAAGACCACTCCCCCAACGCCTGACAAGCAAGGACAACAGACGGAGCCGGGCGGCGGACCGGGCGAACCGCAGAAACCGTAGCGACTTCCGGCGTTCGACCGAAGAGGCCAGGCGGCTCGCCGCCTGGCCTCTTCATTTGTCCCACTCGAGACGCATTGAGGTCACGGCAGTCCCACTCAGGGCGGCAGGCAGGGCCAAAGCAATCGAGGCTGCCATATCGCGGGGAATGCTTGGCTTCTCGTGGGTTTCCGCCCGCACGATAACCGCAAGGCAGCCGTCGCGAAGCGCGTGCAGGTAGACTCTCCTCAAAATCGCTCCGTATCAGGATACGATGACCATGCACTCCAAGGTCTGCCTTATCGGTCTCGACAGCGCCCCGCCCGAACTCGTCCTCGATAGGTGGCGCAAGAGCCTGCCAAACCTCGACAAGTTGATGAGCGCCGGCGTATACGGCGCGCTCGAATCGACCATACCGCCCATCACCGTGCCCGCGTGGATGTCCATGTT
>CAZGLN010000399.1:1807-2735 GCA_964526545.1 uncultured Chthonomonadales bacterium | reverse complement strand
CCGAAGGCACCCAAGCCTCCCGGCGCCGTGGAGCTTCCGGATATCTACTACATCGTGCTGGATGCCTACGGGAGGGCCGACCGGCTGAAGCAGATTTACGGGTTCGATAACACGCCCTTCCTGGAGGAGCTGAAGCGGCGTGGCTTCACCGTGGCAGCGCAGACCCACAGCAACTACATGCAGACCCAGCTCTGCGTGGGCTCGACGCTCAACATGCGCTACTTCAATAGCGTGGCTTCTTCACTCAATCCGGACCGCCTGCGGCAGATGATTGACGAGAACGCGGTTATTGACTATCTGCGCCCCAAGGGCTATGACTACGTAAGCGTCTGGTCCGGGCATACCGAGACGCGGGTGGAGAGCGCGGACTACGTGTTCAACAACCAGCCGGGCACCACGGCGTTCGAGTGGCAGGTGATGAGCCTCACGCCGGTGGGCGCGGTGCGAAGGCAGCAGCTCGCCAGGTACCAGGAGCACCGCGAGCGCATCAACGGGGTGTTCCGCGGCATCGAAGCAGCCGCGCGGGTGCCTTCTCCCAAGTTCGTCTTCGCGCACGCTATGGCGCCGCACCCGCCCTTTGTTTTTGGGGCGAATGGCGAACCGGTGGATCCGCCTGGAATGATGACGCTCGCGGATGGCTCGTGGCTTTTGGCACTCATGAGCCGCGAGGCCTACCGCGCGGGCTACGTGGCCCAGCTCCAGTATATCAATCGCCAGGTTCTCAGGACGGTGGATGCGCTGCTGAGCCGCTCCAAGAGGCCTTCAATCATCGTCATCCAGGGCGACCATGGCTCACGGATGAATGTGGACTGGGACAGGTTGGAGCACACCGACCTTCGGGAGTGCTTTGCCGTGCTGAACGCGGTGTATGCACCGGCATCCGTGAAGCGCAAGTTCTATCCCGCGATCAGCCCGGTCAATACCTTCC
>CAZGLN010000399.1:0-1778 GCA_964526545.1 uncultured Chthonomonadales bacterium | reverse complement strand
TCGGCGCGGACCTGCCGGCTCTGCCCGATCGGAGCTACTCCTCAACCGCCAGTAATCCCTACGCCTTTGTGGATGTAACCGCGCGGCGCAACCAGCCGCCAGCGGCCGGGCTCATTGACTACCAGGCCCAGCCGGCAGAGGAGACGAAGGCAGCGCCCGCGGTCCCCGGTTTTGTGCCCTGACGCTTGCCGCGCTTACCGAGCGGCAAGCACCGGAAACATAGGGTGATCGAAGGGCTTGCCCGCTTCAAGGTTCAGACCGTTGGTTACCACGTGGCCTCGGCCGTCATACGTGGTGTTTGCCGGCATATAGATAGTTACGATGGCACGGCGGGGCTTATCGGTCTTGTTGGCGCTGGCGTAGTGGAAGGTGCGCCCATCGTGGAAGGTGCAGCTTCCTGCAGGCATCCGCATCACCACGGGCTCGAAGCTGCGGTTCTCCTTGTCGGGCACCAGGTCGAAGAGGCTCTGCGCATCCACGAGGCGGATGGGCTCGAAGACGCCCCACGTGTGCGAGGTGGGAATGAACTGCATGCAGCCGTTGTTCTCATCCACATCGTCCAGGGCCATCCAGCAGGAGAGTGCCCCCGGCTCCTTCATGGGCCAGTAGGGGAAATCCTGATGCCAGGGAGACTCGCGGCTGTCGCCGGGCATCTTCACCAGCGCATGGTCGTGCCAGAGGCGAATGGCGGGCTCGCCGCTCAGCCGGAGCGCGATATCGGCGATCTTCTGGCTGTGCACGTACTGGCGCATGCCCTCGTGCACGGTCCAGAGGTTCACCTTCTGCACGAAGACCTTCTCGTAATCGCCGCTGCTCACATGGTGGCGCGAGTCGAGCGTCATCTGGTTGACCTCGTCCAGGTAGCCGCGCAGGGTTTCGACTTCGTCCGCCGAGAGCACGTTGGGAAGCTGAATGTAGCCGTTGCGCTGGTAGAAGGCGACCTGCTCGTCGGTTATGGGATAGGCGCTCATTGGCATCTCCTGGCTGGCAGTGGCAGCATGGTATTCGAAATGTGCCTTCGCAAGGCCTGCATCGTCGCGGTGCGGTAGGAGCACAGCGCCGCCCGGGCGAATGTTGCATTGCGCGCCATTTTGTTGGCATGCGTAACGAAGGTTACCCGATGAGGGAGGGCTATATGCAGCGTCCCGCCGCCCAGATAGACGTGGATTTTCCCGTTTCGGTTGCCCTTGTGGGAGGTTTCCTGGGCGCGGGCAAGACGACGGCCATCGGACGCCTCGCGAGGGCTCTCGCGGAGCGCGGCCGAAGGGTGGCGGTGATTACCAACGACCAGGCCGCCGGCCTGGTGGATACCTCCACGCAAGCAAGAGAGCATGTACCTGTCGCCGAAGTGGCGGGAGGATGCTTCTGCTGCCGGTTCGATGACATGCTCGAGGCCATTCGGCAGCTTCTGCCCGGCCGGCCGGAGTTCATCCTCTCCGAACCTGTAGGCAGCTGCACGGACCTGGCTGCCACGGTGCTTGCCCCGCTCACTCGCTACTATCCCGCCGCGTTCCGCGTGCTGGAGTACGCGGTCCTGGTGGATCCCTTGCGCGCCCGGCAGTTGGCGCTCGGCGAGGAGCGGGCACCGTTCGGCGAGGCGGTAGGCTATCTCTACCGAAAGCAGCTCGAGGAGGCCGAAGCCATCCTGCTGAACAAGTGCGACCTCCTGCCGCCTGGCGAGGCGGAGAGGATAGCGGGCCTCCTGGCCGGCAGGTTCGGCTGTCCCGTGCGCCAGGTCTCCTCGCTTACTGGACAGGGAATGGAGGAGTGGGTGGAGC
>CAZGLN010000398.1:279-2736 GCA_964526545.1 uncultured Chthonomonadales bacterium | reverse complement strand
CATCACGGCCACGAAGTCATCTTCCATGGGCGACTTCTGCGGCTCGAGCTCACTGAGAAGAGTAACCTGCTGCGCTGTGGAAGCGATGAGGAGCTGTCGGCCGCGGACCTCAACCAGATGCAGTCCCAGACCGCCAAGCGGCACCGATTCAAGCACGCGAATGCTGCTGCCGCCAGTCTGTCGTGCGTTGGCGGCCACGAGACCGCCCAGCAGGCCCTGTTTCAGCCCGGGGAGCGCGGCCAAACGGCCCTGATAGCGCTGAAGCAGGCGGAGGCCAACGAGCGTCAGTGCGAGCACGGGCAGCAGCACGAGCACCATCCGCATCCCGTCACCAATCGTCCCGGCCGTGGTTGGGCGCGCTCCCGCCAGGGGATCCGGTCGAGCCGCCTCAAGCGCTCCGGCGGGCGGGGCATGGCGAGCCGACGACGGAGCGCCCGCAGTGCTCGCGGCCGCCTTTCCTGCGCTGCCATCCCTCGCCGGTGGAACCGCGGCTGTCGTCGCCGTGCTCGGCACGGGAGGGATCGAGGCGACCGCCGCACCGGCCATGCCTGCATGCTGAGCCGGCGGGCGGCTAGTGGGCACTTGGCTGGTAGCCGGTTTCGTCTCCGCCGACGCCTTGGCAGGGGGAGCGATCTTCTCGCTGGAGCGCGCTTCCGTTAGCGCCGCCGGCTTCTGGCTGACCACAGGCGCGGGAGACACGGCCGTCGTCTCGGTCGGAGCGGTCGGCTCCGACGCCAGGCCGCGCACATACTCCCGCTTCACCCAGCCTTCCCTGCCGTCCGCGGTCTGGAGCTGCACCCAGTTACCCGTGGTGGAGATCACGACAGCCTCGTCGGCGGTGTTCAGCACTCCGTGCCTGCCCAACTGCCTGGGACCCGTGCGCAAAAGCACGCCAGGCCGTGTGATGCTCACCAGTGAGCCGGCCTCCAGATTCGGGCGCTGCTGTGCCCCAGCCCAATGGGCAGCGGCCAACAGAAGGCACGCACCGCTAAGTGTGAAAATGAGCCGCATTGTCCTCCTCCTATCGCTTGCCAAGCGCGGCCACGCGGTCGGCCTGCCCAATGATCTCGGTGATGCGGATGCCGAAGTTATCGTCAATGACCACCACCTCGCCCTTGGCCACCAGTCGGCCGTTTACCAGCAGGTCCACCGGCTCGCCGGCAACGCGTTGGAGCTCAACGATGGATCCGGTCGAGAGTGCGAGCACATCCTTGATGAGCATCCGCACGCGGCCCAGCTCCACGGTCACGTCCAGCGGAATGTCGAGAATCAGGTCAATGCCGCGTGGAAGCGCATCGGTGGGCGGACCGAGTGCGTCGAACAAGTTCGGCTGCGCCCCGGAGGCATGGCCCTCGTCGAGGACGCCGAACCCGGAGGCGTTCTCCGACATGGTCGGGCGCGCCTCTGCCTGGGCCTCGACGGGAGCGGCCGCGCGCGCAAAGTCGGTGGTGAAGTAGAAGACCAGCCGGCTGTCCAGGATATCCTCCACATGGAAGGGCACCTGAGCCACCACGACGTGCTCCGCCGCCGCGAACGCCGGCGGCAGATTGAGGGGAGCCATGGTGGTAGTGCACGGCCCGCCCTCTATCTCCGTACCGAGCACCGCGCCGAGGCCGGTTGCAAGACCCTGCACGATGGCGCCGAGCGTATCCGCGAGCACGTTGAGCTGCTCATCCGTGATAGGCAGCTGCGCATTGGAGCCATCGCCCCCTTCGGCGATGGATGCCAGCAGATGCGCCTCGCCTCCGGAGAACGCCAGAACGGCTTCGTCTGGCGAAATCGGAGGAAACGAGAAGGCGGTCTGCAGCACGGTGGTCGCGCCAGCAACCACATCCTCCACTTCCTCCAGGGAGACGCTGGGCGGTTCAAGTGTAACCGGATGCATCAGCGCCTCGGTCATCGCCGCGGCCAGATGCTCCGTCGTGTTTCCCAGCAGGGAGGTGAATGCGCTCAGCTCGCTCAGTGAGTACTCGGCCATTCGGGATCTCTTCCTTGCCTGTTGGTTTCAGGCGGCGTGGGCTGCCTCTTCGCCGCAGACGCGGTTGATGTGCAGGGCGACTTTACGACCGCTGGAGCCCGGCCGGCCCTTGAACTTGGGCTTCTCGCCGATGAGAAGGTCCAGCTCGTCGGTGCTCTTGCGATCGAGCACGATGGTGTCGCCTACATCCAGCTGCACCAGCTCGCCCACGGTAATCTGGGCGTGCCCCAGTGTGCACACGCACTCCACGCTGGTGGTCTCAATCTGTCGTGCGATGGTTACGGCCTCTTGGCCAAACGCCTTGCGCGAGCCCGTGGAGAACCAGCGCTGCGCGGAGAACTTCTGTGCAATGGGCTTCAGCACAACGTAGGGAATGCAGAGGCTCATGGCGCCGCGCAGGTCGCCCACCTTGGCCTCAAACAGAATGGAGACCACGATATCGTTCGGAGGCACAATCTGAATGAACTGCGCCTGGGTCT
>CAZGLN010000398.1:0-216 GCA_964526545.1 uncultured Chthonomonadales bacterium | reverse complement strand
GCCCGCGTGATGATGCTCTCCGTCAGGGCCTGCTCAATCTCCGTCAACACCGTTGTGCTCTTGGCCATGTTTCCAGGCCCGCCCAGCAGGCGGTCAATCATCGCGAGCACGATGTTGAACTCCATCTCCAGGATGGCCTGGCCCTGCAGCGGTGCCATGCTGAAGACGTTGATAATGGAGGAGGTCAGCGAGCGCGTGTACTCATCGTAGGGCACC
>CAZGLN010000397.1:2312-2767 GCA_964526545.1 uncultured Chthonomonadales bacterium | reverse complement strand
CAGCTCGTCGCTCTCGCCGACGCAGGCTCGGCGCAGGTGCTCCTCGGCCTCGGCGAGCAGGCGCGTGTCTGATCCCCAGAAGAGGTACGCACGATAGAGGGGCTGTGTCAGCTCCGTGGGCGGAGTTTCGCCATAGGCGAGCTCCATCTCAGGCTCCCTGCGGCTGAGGCTGCGGTGCCTTCCGCCGAGGCAGGCGCCCAGCCAGCCGCGTAATTCTCGCCAGAGAGGAATCGGCAGCCCGGACGGCTTCCGCGCCGGCCTCCTCGCGCGAGTAGCAATACTTCTCCGCCAGGTCGGAAAGCTCACCGAACGCCGAATCCAGCCCCTCGACCTCCGCCAGGGCGCCACGGACCTCGTCGCGGAACTCGGAGATGGTGGAAGTGGCAGCGCGCCGCAGCCCGCGCCGTGCCAGGGCGGCGCACGCCTGGCCGTAGGATCGGAAGAGCGTCGTGTAG
>CAZGLN010000397.1:0-2302 GCA_964526545.1 uncultured Chthonomonadales bacterium | reverse complement strand
CTGGCCGTAGGCTCCTGCTATGTGCATATTGGAGGCCGGCAGTTGCCAGGTCCGAAGCTCCTCCCTATTGCGACGCAGCCGGTCCAGAAGCTCGACCTTGATGACGTAGCCCAAAAGCACGATGAAGGCCAGAAGCGCAGTCGGCGGCAGCCAGCCCCTCCGAAAGAGAAAGTAGAAGATGCCGCGGCCCCGCTTGACGGCCTCTTCGCGGGGACTGATATCCGTTGAGCCCTCGGTGGCATCCATGGCCACCCAGCCTGTGCCCGGAAAGAAGACCTCCGTCCAGAGGTGCCGATCCCGGTCGCGGATGACGTACCACTGCGCATTTCTATCGAGCTCCCCTTCGGTGAACCCGGTGGCCACGCGGGCCGGTATGCCCACCAGACGGCACATCACGGCAAGCGATGTGGCGAAGCTGTCGCAGTAGCCCTCGCGCTGATTCAGGATGAAGTAGGCCGAAACATCGCGGCCCGCGGGCGTGCCTTCCGCCGCGGTGTTGTAGGCGCAATTCGAGGCGATCCAGTCGCGCAAGGCCATGGCGCGGTCGTAGGGTGTGGCCTTGCCTTCCACGATGCCAAGCGCATGCTGCCGGAGCCGCTCGAGCGCGTCCCGCTCTACGCTGCTAACCTGCAGGTAGCGTGTCGTGATCTCCCGAGGATAGCGTTCGCCGGCCAGGCGGAGGCTCTCTGGAGTCCAGTCCGGCACGTCCGAGATGACCTCGTACTCGGCTCCCTGAATAGGGTCGGGCAGGTGGATGGTCGCGGCAAGATCCATCCGCAGGGTGAGACGCTCCAGCTGGCCGATGGTCAGCCCGCCGATGCGCACCACGGCGGGCTCGCTGGCGCCGTGTATCTCCGCGAACTGCCCAAGGCCCTCCAGCCTCACGGTCTGCTTCAGCCGGTGGCCCGAACCCACCTGGTTTATGGCAGTACGCCGAACCTCCACCTCCACCACACGATTGGCGGACGTGGTGGGAGCAAAGGGGTCCGCCTCGCGTGCCTCCACAAGTCTCTTGTCCAGCAGGATATCCGCTGTAAGGCTGTTCCGCCAGCCATCGCCCGTGTACGTATCGAATGTTGCGGACCGCCAATAGGCGCCATGATCGGCGCGCACGCGCATGACCACCTGATCGCTCAATTGCACGGGGCCGGTGCCCACGCGAAGCTCGCGCTCGGCGGCGTACAGGATGGGAGTCTGCGGCGCCGCCGTGGTTCGCTGCGCGGGGGGTGCAACCAAGCCTGTCGTTACCAGCGCGCTGCCGATGGTGTTGAGCCAACTGGCAAGCATTCCGCCAAGTATGGCGGCGCCCGCCACGCAGAGGATGGTGATCTGCGCGTGCCTGGAGAGTATGGACGGGGCGACTCCCAGGCCCGCCTGCCTGCGCTTCGCTTCCTGCGCAAGGTGCGTCTCGTGAATCAGCATGAAGGTCGTCGAGAGCACGTAGACCAGAAAGAGCGTGCCGAGCGTGGGATCGGTGTTCACCGTCGCGCTGAGGCCGAGCAGAGCGAGAGTCGGCACCGCGCAGAAGATGAGTCTTCCTTCGCTGGTGAGCGTGAAGCTGCGAAACACAACCAGCCAGGTGAGGAACACGGCCAGCGCCTTCGAGCGGTCCTCGCCCACGCTGGGGGGCGCAAGCATCTGGATGCCCTGGTCGCTCAGGAGCGCAAACACGCAAACCCCGAAGAAGAGCACGGCGGCGGGCAGCTCTATAACGCTCGTTGCGATGCTCTGGCGGCGGCTGATGTAGCTGACAAGGAAGCCGATGGTGCAGAGACCCATGGCAAGGTTGGTGTAGGCCGAGTCTTCCAGCGTGATTGCCACGCCGAGCACCCCGCACATGGTCGTGATGTAGGCGGCCACGTACATGGCGGGACTGATGGGGCCGGTACCGGCCTCCGTCAGTGCTGCCGGAGCGGCGGAACGGTTAGTTGCCAGCGAAGATTCCACGGACATCGGTAATAGGTTGAAGGTCTATTTGGCGATCTGCCGTGCGCCTCAGAAGCAGAAGCGTGGCGTTGGAAGTGCTGAGCTGCTGAATATACGCGGAGCGCTCCTCCGCTGTTGGCAGCGCGCCTCCGCGCGCGGAGAAATCGGTGGGATCGGCGTAGATGACAGTGATCTGCGCACCCGCCGAAGCGTAGTGGAGCAGAGGTCCCGGCAGAACCGTGTCCACGCTGGAAGTGAGAATGACCAGGCTGGTGCCGGGCTGCACGTGCCCAACACGCTGTACCAACCGATCGCCGAGATAGTTGGGGTCGTTCGCTTCGGCACGGGCCAGACAGGCAAGTATCTCCAGCATGTG
>CAZGLN010000396.1:1789-2769 GCA_964526545.1 uncultured Chthonomonadales bacterium | reverse complement strand
AGCGGGACCGGCAAGGCGCCGGCATTCAGCATGTTGGAGAGCGTCTTCGCCTGCTCCACGGTGAAGCGACCACGGATGATGCCGCTGCCCGGGATAACGTCCTCGATGGTGGGTGCGCTGATCAGGCGCTTGTCGAGGAAGATAGCGAGGCGCTTGCCGATGTTCGCCCTGGTGAACTCCTCGAATGTCCGCTTGGCCTCGTTGCGGAACTCAAAATGGATGACGGGACCATCCGGGCCAAGCTCCACGCGCGAGTTCGACTCCAGATCCTTGCCGGAGAGGATCGGCTCCTTGCTGAAGATCTTTGCGTCCAGCTCTTCCTGCGAGACAGGACCGTTCGGCCCGGTGATCTCGTAGTAACCAGTCTCAACGCCATTGCGCTTCTCGGGCTCGTCTCTCCACTCACCGCCGCGCTCCAGCTCGGGCACGAAACGGAATTCCAGGCTTGCCGTGGTCTGGATGACCGCGAGCGCCTGCTCCGGGTTCTTGATCCCGGGTAGTTCAACGACTATCTGATCCTGATCCGGCTTGGTGTAGATGTTAGGTTCGGCTACTCCGAGTCCATTGACCCGGTTATCCATGATGCCGCGGATGCGCTCCAGGTTTTCGGGCTTCCAGGTTCCCTTTCGCTTGGCGTCCTCGGCTTGGGCCTCGAGTACCACGCGCATTCCACCCTGGATATCCAAGCCCTTGCGGATGGGAAACTTGATGTTTACCCAGATGGAGGCTCCAATGAGTATGAGGATGAGGATGAATAGCCGGTTGTGGATGTTGCTCAACGCGAGGATCCCTTCGTCGGGCACGTGCGGAGGTGACGTACCGCCGCCGTGAGGATGATGGCAGCCCTGTATTATAGCCGACGATCAGTGGAATCCGCGCACGGTCGCGCGACAAAGCATTGATCGACGCGGGTGCCGGCTCTTCGCACAACAACGCATTTATACAGCGCGTGGGCGAACGCGGTGAGCAGGGGACCAGAG
>CAZGLN010000396.1:1510-1756 GCA_964526545.1 uncultured Chthonomonadales bacterium | reverse complement strand
GCGCTGCTCGATGCCTCCATGGGCCGTCTAAGCCCTCAACATAAAGTGCGACGCGCGGCGGCGAGTAGGTTTCGTACGTCCCTGCAAGTGGTCGCGCATCATTGTACGGGCGCGATGCAGCCGTGACCTGATGGTTCCGACAGCGCATCCCAGAACTTCCGCCGCTTCGTCGTAGCTCATTCCATCTACATCCGTGAGCATCACCGTGTCGCGGAAGTCCTTCGGAAGGATGGCCAGCGGCTCCTG
>CAZGLN010000396.1:0-1490 GCA_964526545.1 uncultured Chthonomonadales bacterium | reverse complement strand
CAGGACCTGCTGTGCAGGGTCGGAATCCATGTCGGGAATCTCGCTGAACATCGCGTCGCCATCCGAACCTTCCATGGGGGCGTCCAGCGAGAGCGGGAGCTGTTTCGGCCTGACGCGGAGCCTATCCACGAAGAGATTTGCGATGATCCGGAAGAGCCAGCGGTCAAACGGCCTGCTGCCGTCGTATCGGTCGAAAGCCTTGTAGGCCCGAAGAAAAGCCTCTTGCGTGATGTCCTCGGCATCCTCGCGATTTCCCGCCATCCGCAGCGCAAAAGCGAACGCGCGGCGCTTGTGCGACAGGAAGAGCTCGTCGAAGGATGCGTCCAGGCGGTTGCGCTGCTCTGCGGTGATTGCAGGGGAGACCATTGTGCGTTCCTTTCCGGCGCCGAGCCGCCTCGGCTGGTAAACGTGAAGTCGCTGATATGATTAGCGTCGCGAATATATTATCGTATACTGATATATTCTGTCAACGCGTTCCCGATTCATTTCCCAAAGAATCTTTCGGCCGAGCTCAATTAGCCGGGGCGTGGCCGAGGGGACGTGCGCCGCTCGGCGCCAAGCAGCACCGAGGCGATGGATCTGTCAGGCCGATGAACTGCTTGCGAGAGGCGAGGGAGCTAGCTGCTGCATCTGCAGGGAGGAATTTGCGCGGCGCCGGCAATGACCTTTAGCAGGATGGCCCGGATGGCAGGTGCGCACTGTTCGACTATCTTCTGCACTTCGGCGTGTGCGGGCTCCTCATCCGAAAGCCCGGCCGCCAGGTTCGTGACGAGGCCAAGTGCCGCGTAGCAGAGGCCGGCCTCTCGAGCCATTGTGGCTTCGGGGAGGCCGGTCATGCCAACGACATCACCGCCAATCTGCCGGAAGTAGCGCACCTCGGCAGGACTCTCGAAGCGGGGACCCTCAACGCACACGTACGTTGCAGCCATCTGAACTGCCACCCCCTCGCTCTCGGCCGCGGCTGCAAGCGCCGAGCGGAGTCCCGGGCAGTAGGGCTCACTGAAGCTTGTGTGCACCACACCCATGTTCTCACGAGAGTCATCCCAGAACGAGCGGACGCGGCCGCGGGTCATATCGAGGAAGTCCGAAAGCTGCACCAGCGTGCGTGGAAGCAGGTCGTTCCGCAGTGATCCCACCGCATTGGTTGCCAGCACGCGGCGGATGCCAAGACTGCGGATGGCGGCGATATTCGCCTGATAGTTGACTCGATGCGGAGGAACGGAGTGGTGCACCCCGTGCCGCGAGAGAAAGTAGAAGCCCAGATCGGCGCTTTGGGCCCGCCATAGGTGCGCCACTCCGTGCTCCGTCGAGACCTCCAGTGGCTCAACCACGTATTCCGGCGGCAGGCTGTTCATCCCCGTGCCGCCGATGATCGCGATAGTATCCTTGTGCGCCTGCATTTCTTGACGCCCTCTTTTCCGGGGTGATAGACTGGCGGCCGTGAGAGCTTTCCGGTCTGCCTGTTCATCGCTCCGCGCGCTTGGTCCTGC
>CAZGLN010000395.1:0-2770 GCA_964526545.1 uncultured Chthonomonadales bacterium | reverse complement strand
ATGACCACGCCGTAATCCGTGATACGCGCCAGAACCAGGCCGCCCCCGAGGGGTTCACCTTCCATCTTGTGAAAGGTCTGCTGGCCGATGGTCAGGATAGCCACGGCGGGATCGCCCGAAATCACTCCCCGCACCGTTACCTGCGGCAGCGGCGGCAGAGCCACGGGCGCGGGACGAGAGGCCAGATCCGGAAATGCCGGACTCGGCGGCTGGTACTCGCCAGATGGCAGCCCACCCACCGGCCGACTGCGCTCAACCGGCGGAGTCGGTGCCTGCCGTGCCACGGCCTGTGCGGTGCTCACTGCTCCGGGCGGAGGCCGGAACGGATCGCGTCCGGCGGGACCCGGAGGCGTATCGCTGGCCTCGAGCTGCTCCAGCATGGTCTGGCGGGCCTCCAGAGCCTCCTCCGGACTCAGGCGGGCGCCCGCCTGGGTGCTGGTGGGCTGGCTGGAGGCTGCAGGGGCCGGCGTGGCCGCGCCTCCGCCCGAGAGGAGGGGATAGAGCCGCGCAACCGCGACGGCAACCATGGCCACTATCGCGACGGTAAGGATGACGACCTTCGGGCGGTCCTGGGCGGACACATTCATGCTAACGCTCCGGCGGTCCGCAATCGGTGCGGCACACGCGCATCCCCGCTTGTGCTCGGCAAGTGAAGTATGCCCTCGGAGTCACGTCGCTCGGCTCCTCTGCTCACTTAACCACGTGCGTGGTGATGAACACCAGGATTTCGCTGTGCCGCCGGTTCGTGGACCTGTTGCGGAAGAGCTCGCCGACCAGCGGCAGCCGTGAGAGGAGCGGCACTTCCGTGATGGTACGAGTCTCCTCATCGCGAATGAGTCCGCCGATAACGATGGTCTCGCCATCCTTCACCATGACCGTGGTCTCGGCCTCGCGCGAGCTGCTCTGCGGAATGCGCGTGTCGGGATCCACGGAGGTAATGGTGCTGACGACCGGGTGCACCCGGAGCGTGATGTTGCCATCCGCGTTTACGCGCGGGCGGCAGAGCAGCACGATGCCGATGGGAAACTCGAATATCTGGATGTTGGTTCCGCTGAGGCCGCCCTGAGAGATAATCTGGGACCGGATGGTATCGCCGATAAAGATGCTGGCGTCTTCGTTATCCACGCACTGCACGGAGGGCGAGGCGAGCAGCTTGGCCTCCTTCCGCGTGATCATGCCGCTCAGGATGGTGTTGAACGACCACGGAACCCGGCTGAACGCGCCGAAGCCGCGCTGGCGCGTGGCGGATGAGGAGGGCACCCCTGTAGTTGGGTCCACTACCGTGCCGGGCGCGCGCTCCAGGAACTGGAAGCTCGACCAGTTCCACTTGAGGCCCAGCTCCTCGGCCCGCTCCGGCGAAGTATCCACCACCTTCACATCAATGGTTACCTGCTTCGGCGGCACATCTACTTGTTCCAGGAGCTTGATGGCGGCCTCTATGTCGGCCTCGGTTCCACTGATGACCAGCATCTTGGATCGGTCGCCCTCTTTCGCGCGGCGCTGATCCAGGGAGGGCCGCGCCATGCCGCCGCCCGCCGTTCCAGTACCGAAGCCGCTTCCGCCGCTGACACCGCCGGCGGTTCCACCAGCGCCGCCGCTCAGCCCTCCGCCGCTCGCCTGGCCAAGCGTAACGCCGGTGAGCGGGCTGAAACCGGGCGCGAGGGGTGTATAGGTCTCTGGTGCAACCAGGCAGGTAACCGAGGGCGCCGCCTTGTCGAGAAACTCCTTGAGCAATGGAGCGCTTGAGTACCGAATCATGTACACGCGGTAGATGCGGTCCGGCTCCACGGGTCCCGTCGGCTGATCCGCGATGCCGATGGCCTGGCGCGCGCTGGCAACAAGGTTCGCCGGCCCGTAGAGCCCCACAGCGCCGCCCGGCTTATCGGACTGTCCAACGGCGTCCGCCTTGATATTCGGGTAGAGGTTCCGCAGCATCGTGGCAATCTGCGAGGCGACCGCGTTGCGCACCGTTACCACCTCGCTGATCATCTCCACGGGCGCCTTGCCGCCATCCTCCCGCGCCAATATCTCCTCGGCCTGCACAATATCCTCGGTGGCGCCGATGGCCAGCACCTGCGAGCCGGCGGGCCTCACGGTGAGGTACGGCAGGGCACCCTGGAGCAGGGTTACCGCCGCCTCGGGGGTGAGCGATTTGAGCGGGATGCGTTTGCGCTCACCGAAGGGCTCGATGGCTGCGCGCAGATCCTGGGCGGTGGCGACCACGTAGGTATCGCCCACCTGGCGGTAGGAGAGGCCTGCCGCCGCGCAGATCTTCTGGAGCGCCTCATCCACGGAGCGCACGCTCACGTTCATGGAGAGCTGCTTGCGGCTGTCGGATGGAAACACCACATTGGCGCGAAACGCCTTGATGAGGGCCATCAGCACGTCGCCCACATCTGCCTTATCAAAGGCCAGCCGCACGGGCTCATCGGGTACGCGCGGCTTTGGCTGCTGCGCGAGCGCTCCCATGCCCTGCGCGAGTGCGAAGGCCAGCGCGCCGACCAGAGTCAGTGTGCGCAATCTCATATGCTGCTCCGATCTCTTCCCATCCTAGGGCGCTCCTCGTCCAGTAGATCCCGTACCCGAGGGCGCGCCGATCTCCGCGGGCCGATAGAGTGGCCGCGCCTCTATCAGCGGATTGCGCTCGGCGCTCGATCCGCCGGCGGCCGGCACGTTATCGCCCGGCCTGGTGACGTAGCGAGTCAGGGTAAACGATACTGTTGTATTCGGATACTGCTCGCTGCGGCTCCAGCGCAGGTCGGTCATGCTG
>CAZGLN010000394.1:2506-2791 GCA_964526545.1 uncultured Chthonomonadales bacterium | reverse complement strand
GCCCATCAAGCCGGAGCCGAAGGTGCCATGGGAGCTGGACACGACAAAGTGGGTGTGCGCGAACGACTTCGGCGCCGTCGCGGGCGACAATAAGGACGACACGGCCGCCATCCAGCGCGCGATAGACGCCGCGGCCGCAGCCAAGAAGACCACGGTCTATCTGCGCGGCATCTCCGGCCCGGACCCCAACTGGTACTCCGTGGAAGGCGAAATACGGGTGCACGGAAGCGTGCGGCACATCCTGGGCCTGGGCTTCGGGCGCATTCTGGCCGGCGAGAAAGGTCA
>CAZGLN010000394.1:0-2455 GCA_964526545.1 uncultured Chthonomonadales bacterium | reverse complement strand
GGTGAAGTTCCAGAACATTGATGCGTTCGGCGGCCCGCCCGTCCGCCTCGTCAACAAGGGCAGCCGCAAGATGGTGGTGGAGAGCTGCGGGGTGCGAATCATCGGCGCCGGCACGGGCGATATCTTCGCAACGGATTGTCCGAGCCTGGTGGAGATACGTTCGACGGGCCAGAGATTCTGGGCGCGCCACCTCAACCCGGAGGGAGACAGCGATACCGGGCTGGTCCGTAACAAGGGGGGACTCGTCTGGGTCATGGGCAGCAAGTTCGAGGGCCGGGGCGTGCGGTACCGCGTGGAGGAGGGCGGCCGCACCGAGGTGTTCGGAATGTTCGTGTACGGTCCGGGTATACCGCAGGATGACAGGCGACCGATGTTCGACGTGGACGGCGGCATGCTCACGGTCGCGGGCCTGCGCGAGATTGTGTTCGACGCGCCGACATACCACGTGAAGGTGCGCGAGCGCATCGGCTCGGAAATCCGCTCGCTTAGCGTGGACCAGGAGCCGGGCTGGATAGGCTGGTCGCTCTATGGCTCATCCGCGCCGGCGGCGGCCAGGTAGCCTGCCAACGCACAGAGAGCATCCGCCGATCAGGAAATGGAGGCCATAGACATGAAGATTCAGTACAAGCGCTGGATGAAGGCCGCAACGGCGGGAGCGCTGCTCCTTGCGGCCGTTGCGGTCTACGCTCAGACCGTGCGGCCCTTCAACGGCAAGAACCTGGAGGGATGGAAGACCAAGGGCGGCCGGGGAGCGAACTTCTGGACGGTCGGCTCCGCAACGTTGGATCCCGACAACCCGGCCAAGCTGGCGGTAGCGCCGAAGGGTAACCAGCTCATCAATGCCGCGCCGGGCCATGGGGCGGGACAGGATATCTACTCCGAGAAGCTGCACGGAGATGGCGTCATTAAGCTGGAAGTGATGGTGCCGAAGGGTTCCAACAGCGGCATCTACGTGATGGGCGAGTACGAGATTCAGGTGCTGGATAGCTTCGGCCGCGACGCCAACCCGGGCCCGGGAGACATGGGCGCGATCTACGGCGCGGCCCCCCCGCACAACCCCAAGTATCGCGCCCCGGGCGAGTGGAACACGTACGAGATTCACTTCGTCGCGCCGCGCTTCGATGCGCAGGGCAACAAGACCGCCAATGCGCGCTTCATCAAGGTCGTGCTGAATGGCGTCGCCATTCATGAGAATGTCGAGCTCAAGGGTGTTACGCCGGGCGGCGTGGATGGCAAGGAGAAGGCGCAGGGCCCGCTGATGTTCCAGGGAGACCATGGACCCGTGGCATACCGCAACATCGTCATCTCGCCGCTGCCCCGTCAGAGGTAGGTTCGGCTCACTCTCCACGCGCTGCGGCAGCAGCCAGCAAGCGGCCCCGTCTCTCCTTCGCCGGCAATCTGGGCGTCGGGAGGTCGGGGCCGCATGGCGCCGCATCGCTCTCCGAAGCGCTACGGGCCGACTGGGGATTCGCGCTTCCTGCTGATCAAACTGGTATGGGCAGTAAGGCTGGCACGGATTGTGCAATCTGGCAAGTCATCGGCGATGATTGCCGATAAATTCTCTGACTGAATGTGGAGGAGGTCTTATGAAAAGGCTGTGTGGTCTCGCAGCGGCGGTCGCCTGCGTCCTCAGTCTGTCTATGGCCGCATTCGCCCAGACAACGTATGATACAACATACGCCTGGGGCGGCAGCTACGTTGCGCCCTGGGGCGCGCCGGACACCGCGACCTTTGGACAGACGTTTATCGCTCCGGCCACGGACACGCTGCTGATGGATTTCACTTTCCACCTCTTTGGGGTCACCGGCAATACCCTGCAGTACAAGGCCATGGTCTTTGAGTGGGCGGGCAGTCTGCTCGGCGGCGGCGGCGGCGGCGCAATCGGTGCCGCACTCTTCTCCACGCCCTCGCAGGTCTTCACCGGAGACGGCACGGGACAGGCGGTAACCATCAACACCGGCGGAGTCAACCTGGTAGGCGGCAATAGCTACGTTGCCCTCTTCACGGTCTCCGATCCCGTGGACTACGCGAACTCGATTGGCAACGTTTCGTCGTGGGGTATCGTTCCAAGCCATGTTGCGGGCAATGGCGGCGGCGGCTTTGTATTCTATGATAACGGCAACAACTTCGCCGCGCTCAACACCACCGCGTGGAGCCACTATGGCGATTTCGGCGATCTCGCCTGGACCGCGAACTTCCGGCCGGGTCCCAACAACGCAGTGCCCGAGCCCGGCACCCTGGCCCTTCTTGGAGCGTTCGGTGTGGTGGCGGCGGCCGCGCTTCGCAAACGCGCCCGCTAGCCTGCTTCCTGGTAACCGACCTGCGCTGAGTGAAAAGGCCGCCAATCCGGCGGCCTTATCCCTTTGCATTTTCCGCGTCGGGCTCCGCCGCTCAGTTTAGTGGCGGCGCTGGCATCGCGACCATCTCGCTGGCCGGTTGGGCCGGAACCCGCCCA
>CAZGLN010000393.1:0-2817 GCA_964526545.1 uncultured Chthonomonadales bacterium | reverse complement strand
ACGATCTGCTGACAGACAAGTTTAAGGAGAACGACTTCGTGATCCCAATCCCGCGGTAACGCAGGTTGGAGGAGGGCCTGCTCGCCGCCTGCGGCGGAGCGTACCAACTGCCCGACCGCGCCCTACCGCTGCAGGCCAAAAAGGAGAAGCCGGAGCGCCCCTGGTGGCATTGGCCGCCCCGGTGGCCGTGGAAAACAGAACCCAAGCCAAAGAAGCCGCCCAAGCCGCACTGGCCTTACACAGGCAGGTTCGATTGTGCGCCGAATCCGCAGGAGAGAATTGGAAGGCGGATTCCCATGCTGGGACCCATATGGGTAAGAGTGGCCTACTGCCGTCGGTGCCTGATGGAATGTACTTCTTTCTGCGACCGCGAATATGGGTTGCATTCAGGCCGCTACAGGGGTTGCACTGAGGAATGCTATGCGCGGACAGAGCTATGCTATGGAAGCGGTCTGTTCTAAGCGATCTGCTCGGCTGGCTCACTCCAAGCTGCGCACGTAAGTATCCAGCAGGTTGCACGAAGGAAGCGAGGGACTGTCATGAATAGACCAGGCTGGATGCCGAATCCAGGTGCCGCGCTTGCGCTCACGCTGCTCGCCGCGCTGGCTGGCGGGTTAACCTCCCTGGTAGTAACTGCATTCAATCCGACACCTAGCAGCGGTACTCCTCGCAGCCATTCCCTGCGCGTGCGCGAACTCGTGCTTGTGGACTCCAAGGGAGTTGAAAGAGCGGTGCTCGGCTCCATGCCCGGCGGGGTGTTCGGGCTGAGGCTGCGCGATGGCACCGGGCGCGACCGGATGCAATTCGTGGTAGCGCCGGATGGGTTGTTTGGTGGTGCCCCCGCTATTACGCTACTTTCCAATAAAGGGGATCCTCATGTGGCCCTCCTGCTAAGTGCTGACAACGACCCAAGCTTAGGCCTAAGAATCGGCGGTCCCGTTAGCAAGACGCATGGACCGGGAGCGAGCCTGTATGTCAGCAACACAGGAGCGATAAGCATGAGCCTTATGGGTTACGGAGAGGGCCGCGCTCGTCTACACGTGGGTTCGATTAAAGGGGGATCCGCTTCGTTAAATGTATTCCCTGGAAAAATGGCAGACCTCACTCTACTCAATCCGGACGGTGAGATTCTCCTGGTCGACCCAAGAAAAGGGATGTCGCAGCCGCGGTGAGTTGCACCCCGAAACGAGTCTGACCGCCGCCTGCGGCGGAGCGTACCAACTGCCCGACCGCGCCCTGCCGCTGCAGGCCAACAAGGAGAAGCCGGAGCGCCCCTGGTGGCATTGGCCGCCCCGGTGGCCGTGGAACCCAGAACCCAAGCCAAAGAAGCCGCCCAAGCCGCACTGGCCGTACACGGACGGGTTTGAATGCGATCGAACCGCACTTGAGCGAATTAAGTGGTGGGATTGGTTCACCAGGAAGCACAAGCAATACGGCTACTGCGTACGGTGCCATAAGGACTGCAATCGGTATTGCGACAGCGCATATGACGTTACCACGATTCCATACGAAATCTGCGTACGGGAGTGCGATGCTCGATACTTACGCTGCCTTGAGAGTCTTAGAGACTTTTGAAGGAAGGGAGGCGGCTCATGAGAATGCGAAGATACGGAAGCTGGCACTCGTGGCCCTGCATCGCGCTGGCGGGCGTGGTGATTGCGGCGCAGTTGGCCACCACGGCGCCTCAAGATCGGTGCCCGCCCCTATTGCAGCAGGCACAAGCTGTCACCGATGTACAGGTGTCGGAAGCATTTCTCTACGTTTGGATCACCCCGCATAAACTGCTGCGATTTGGCGAGCATGAGACCTACATTCACGACCTCTCCACAGGAAAGAAGAAGACGTATGCATCTCAGACGCAGCCCCTGCCGCCTATGTTATACCGGGAGGGTCAACTGATCCATAAGGCCTTGAAAGCGGAACGCGAGGCGGGAATCCGCTCGACGGAATGGATGTCGTGGAGCACCCAACGCTTGTTCAGGTACGCAAAGCCGAAGAGGGCGCCAGAGCGGCTGCGGGCGCTGCCGCCCCTCTACCTGCGAGTAGACGCGATGCGCCGGGCTCCCGGCAGGGACTTGATTGCCTGGCTAGCCAGGCCGGTTGATGGAACATCTTAAGAGATCTCAAGTTAGCATCCGGAACGACGATGACAGGAGGTGGCGCCACCGGATTTTGCAGAGATCGGCACTCTACATTAGTCGCGGCGACGGAACGGGATTGCGCTGCATCGGCGAAGTGACTACCAAGGGTATGGGAGGCGAGCAGGAGCCGACCGGGCTTCGGTGGCTGCCGGATGCGCGAGGTGTAAGCTTCATCTACAATGCCAAGCTTTGGGTCCTGCCGATCCGCTAGGATGAGCGCATGGACTGCGTATCCGCCAGATCGTTGGCAGGCAGCCTTGAACACGACCCTCCCGACCGCGCCCTGCCGCTGCAGAAGAGGAGGGAAAAGCCGAATGAGAGTATGACCTACCAAGGCTGCATGATGCTTTGCAATGCGCTCGGGCGCATCCCCTGTATCTTCCTTGCCGGCTTGCTTCGGAGCCTGTGCAACGCCGCAAGAAAGCACGGCTGCGCGGCTGCGTGCAGAAGCATCCGCGATTGGCAGCCTTGGCCGGACTGCAAGGCGAAGTGCCGCGGTGTGCCAATCGGGCAGTGTCAGGACTGCTGTGATAGGAACTGCCGCCCGCCGGGCGCATGGAGTGAATGCAGCAACATGTGCCTGCAGCGGGAGTTTGCGAGTGTTGGGACCGTTCAGGAGGCGGCATGATGATTAGAGGACAGGTCGGCCTCGCTTCGGTCATTTTGGCGGTTTGGA
>CAZGLN010000392.1:2628-2850 GCA_964526545.1 uncultured Chthonomonadales bacterium | reverse complement strand
GTCTGCTCGTCATGCTCAGCCAGGGCCTCTCGGGTTGCGGTGGAGGTTCGGGAACGAACGCAGAACCCCAGGGCAGCGCCGTCTTTCGCGTAACATGGCCCGAAGCCTCTCGTCTCATCCCAGAGGCCTCCTCCAGCATCAAGATTGTTGTAAAGGACGGCGAGAAGGTGGTCGGCAACCTCGTCCTGAGCCGTCCGAGGACCAGCAACACCACCGAAGGCA
>CAZGLN010000392.1:0-2561 GCA_964526545.1 uncultured Chthonomonadales bacterium | reverse complement strand
CCTGCGGGCCGAGGGCACGGTACCGGTAACCATCAAGGCCAACGAGGAAGTCAAGGTCTCGGTCACGCTTCAGAGCACCATCACTGAATTGGAGCCCCTGGTCCGCTCTCCCATCCGGCTCGGGCTGAATCAGGGCGTGAAGCTCGGCGCGGTACCCAAGAACGCCGCCGGCGAGATGGTGCTCATTCTGCGGCGCGGGCTCCGATTCGAATCCAGCAATCCAACCGCCTTGCCGGTGAATGCGGAGGGCATCGTCACCGCCCAGGCCGAGGGCACCGCCAGAGTAACCGTCACAGAGCCGGAGTCGGGCAAAACGTACGTGTGGGACGTCTCGTCCGTTGGCTGCACGGTGCCCCCGCACTCACCTTCGCCCTGCGCCACGGTAACCGGCTTCCCAGCCCAAGTGAAGGTGGGCGAATCCTACGAAATCACGATCATCGCGTCGGATGCCGAGGACTGCATCAATCCCGGCAGGCCCGCCAGCGAGGCAAGGTACGGGGTCTACTATCCCGGCGCTTCCATAGGTCCGAACGCGATCATCCGACCGGGCGAAAACCGCATCACCATGCCGGTGTATGCACCGCAACCCGGCCACCCGGAGTGCTACGTCGCCCTCCAGATAGAGCAGAGCTCCACCGGCATCGGGCCCAACAACTGGCGCAGCATCTACTACGCGGAAGTGGTGAAGTAGGATGGAGATCATGACCTGGAAACGATTGCGGGGAGCCGGTCTGCTTGGCGTTGGAGTTGTTCTGGCGCTTGCAGTTTGGGGCTGCGGCAGTTCCGCTCCCGGAGAGGCCGGCGGCACTCCGGCGCAGGTCGGGCGCGGAGGGGCAACGGGATTTCTCTTCCGGGCCGCCGATGGCACACTGATGATTGGGAGGACCGCTGCGCCGCCGCCGGGTTTCAGCGCCGCGGCCGGCGTAACGGTGGAGGTTCAGGGCCAGGGCTCGGTCCAGACCGCCGCCAGCGGCCAGTTCCGCTTCACCAATCTCTCGACCGGCCTGGCAACGTTGAAGGCCGGCACATTAACCGTGCCCATCACAGTCCTTGGCAATGTGGAGGTTACGCTGGGCGATCCGCCCACGTCGCGCGCCGCGGCAATCCAGGCGGTTCGTGATGCGCTTAATGCGCTCGTTCCGCCAGGCACGGCGGTGGATATCTTCGCTCCTATGCAGCCGCTGCCCCCGAACGTCGCCATCAGGCCGGCCCTGCGCGACGGGGAGCCCTTGCACCGCACCACCTCGGAGCAGTGGTTTGTCTATGTGGACCTCCAGCCGGGCGTCCGCTTCGAGCATCCGGTGCTCTACTTCCTGGTGGACGCAATCACCGGAGCGGTTACGCGGATAGACGCTGCCTCCTGGCCGGCTCTGAACGACCTGTCGTACTACAACACGGATGGTCCACCCCCATCCGTCCCGGACGTCGTGCAGGCAGCCGCGCGTACAGCACGGGCGGACCACCAACCGCCTGTAGATTTCGGCACGCCCAACCCCCCGCTGCCGGAGCCTCACGGCCGCGCCGACGATCCCGGCAAGACCTATCTGATGACGGTGCAGGGCGATAGAGGCTTGGATTTCGGTGCCGACCCGCCCCGAATACCAGGCCTCCTGGCGAAAATGGGCCTTCCGCCGATAGCCGCGGTAGACCATGTGAAGTCCTGGCAGCTCAACGCACCGAGAGGCGCAGGCGAGGCCGCTCTCTCTGCACGGTTTGATGCGCTGGCAGCCAAGACCAAGTCGGGCGACACGCTGGTCTTCTACCTGACAACGCACGGGCAAACGAGGGATTACGAAGTCGGCGACACCGGCACAACGAAAGCGTACAACTTTACGATGGAGCTTTCGAACACGCCGCCGGGCAAGGAGGAATCCTGGGGAAGGTCCTATCGTACCGAGTACATCTCTCCCCTGTCGCTCAACTTTTCACGCGCAAAGGCTTGCCGAATTGTCATCATCGCTGATACCTGCTATTCAGGTTACTGGGTAACGCTTCAGTCTGCCCGGCTCCAGGCACTCAGCGGAAAGGAGGTCGTGGTGATGACGGCAGCCAACACGTCGGAGACGGCAACCGGGCTCACCAAACCCGAGACCGTAACGGTAGGAGGAGCCCCGATCACGCTCGCCAAGGGCGGCGCCTTTACAAGCGCTCTTGTGCATACCTTCAATGGCAACGTACCGGGCGACCAGCTCTACGCCAGGTTCCAGAGCGGTTTTACCCAGAGCGTGCAGATTGCGGACGCGGTGAACGCGAGGTTCGGTCTTCGTTCGCAGCAGCCGCAGTTCTGGACTCGGCAGCTTTCGCCGGACGAGTCCTGCGAGAGCGGATCCCAGATCGTGATTATCAAGTAAGTGCGCGCGATCCTGCCGCCCGTAGATCTGCGGAAGCGCGAGAGGCAGTTGGGGCTGTCACTTTCTCCGCACGCCGGTCCTGTCAGCAGAGCCGCTAGACTAACCAGCTCGTTCCGGCCCGCAGCCTGACGCCGCCAGTCGCGGCACAACAGGTCGCGATTGCCCAGGCCAAGTGAGCAGCCAAAGTTGCGCCGGGCATTGCCTTCTCAG
>CAZGLN010000391.1:1742-2881 GCA_964526545.1 uncultured Chthonomonadales bacterium | reverse complement strand
TCTTCGACCCTCCGGAGAGCTGGCGGTGCCTATCATGGAGGCCATGACCTGCGAGGATAGGCGGCTGATGGAGGCGGTGAACGTGCCGAACCGGGGTGCCATCCCAAACCTCCCCGATGAGACGGTGGTGGAGGTGCCCGCGATGGTTGATCGCGAGGGCATCCATCCTTGTCGGATGGAGCCGCTGCCGGAGGCCATTGCATGCCTGCTGCGCGTGCAGGCGAGCATCCAGCAGCTTGTTGTGGAAGCCTACGCGGAGCAGTCGCGGCAGAAGCTGCTGCAGGCCGTGCTGCTGGATCCGGTGGTTGACTCGTACCGCAGGGCAGTGGAGATGGTGGACGAGATGCTTTCTCTCCAGGCGGAGCTGCTGCCGCGGTTTCGCTAGAGTTTCCCAGGAGGATCGCCTCGGGGGATGGGCGGTCTTCCAAGCCTGCGCAGCCGGGGATTGCATGCTGCGTCACGCTTGCCGGAGCGGTGAGACAGTCGCTGCGGCCCCGCGCTGGAGCAGCCTTGCGAGTGCGGATGCCGCGATCGGCACGGCCGTGCTGGGGAATCTGGTGGCGCGGCAGACCGTCAGGGGCGGCATGCGCATCTCTCCGTCTGTCCGGCATGGTATTGCGGTATCATCCTTGTCGCGCCCTTCAGGAACTTCTCGAAGCACTGGATCGTTCGTTTAGTGAAGAAGAGGCGCCCATGGAGCAAGGCAAATCCGCGCGATGTGTATGCTCTCGTGACAGCATTTCATTCATCGGTTGAACCCGTGCTGCGCAGGCTGCGGGCCGCCTATCCACACACCCCGTTTCTGGCGCTCGGCCAGACCATCTGGTGGGACGAGCCGATGAAGGCCGTGCTGATGCGCATGCTTGCGGAGCTCGGCCTCGGCGGCGACTTCGTGCTCGGCGTGCACGACACCGACTACTTCGCAAAAGTGCGCGTCCGTCGCGCCGGGCAGCCTCGGTTCGCGCTGCTTCCTCACAACGATGGCTCCACCAAGGACCTCTGGTCGGCGGCTGGCGAGATTTCGCGCCTGTTCGGCAGCGAGACGTTTCCCACTCGCGCGGACTTTGTGTGCAGAGGGGTACCGTTCAAGCGGCTCGTGAGCAGCCAGCCTGACGAAGCGCAGCGATTTATAGACGAAG
>CAZGLN010000391.1:0-1722 GCA_964526545.1 uncultured Chthonomonadales bacterium | reverse complement strand
GGGGCTGGCGTGGTCTGGCTTATACCGGCCGCCGCGATCTCATCGTGCGCTATCTCTCGCTAAAGGACCTGGGAGAAGCCATCGAGCAGCTCTTGCGATGGGGCTTCGAGGGCACCCTGGAGTCCATCTCCTCGGACTGCTGCCGCCGCCATGCGGCCGATATCGCGCAGCAGCTTCTGGAGAGGGTTGCGGAGTACCGCGCAACACATCCCGATGCTCGATTGACCGATCTCTACCAGGCACTCTTCCCCGAGCTCTTCGCGCTGCTCCTTGGGCATCCGCCGTCGGGCGCCGCGGTTACCGGCACCGGCAGCCTGCTGCAATTCAACGCCGCCACCTGCGGACTTCCGCGCTTCGCGTTTGTTGAGCTCTTCCTGAACCCCGCGACACGCTCGCTGGCGGTGGATGCCTATAACCACGCCGTGCATGGCACGGAGATGTACACCCTCGACCGGTTTGGACTGGGAGCGCTGCCATTTGATCTGGTTACACCCGAACACGGACGGGGCACTCTGCGCGTAACGCTGCGCGCGCTCCACATAGAGGCGCGCACCCCCATCCGCATTCGGCTGAAGAGGCCGGTGGAGAGCGTGAGTCAGTTAGCCGAGGTCATCTCCGGCGAGCTCGGCGACAATTGCGCGCTCGTGGGCAAGGCCGTCGCGCTCATCTCGATGCTGGCGCGTGAATTCATCTTCGTCTTCAATGAGGAAGGCTCGGGCTATGTCACGCGTACGCGGGCAATGAATGACTACCTGCAGTCGCATGGAGTGGCGGTGCCGGTGCACCCCATTCTGCGGCTTCGGTATGGCACCTGGGATGCGCTCGAGGGTGCCGAGACGCTGCTGCGCCTTCCCGAACATCTAGAGCAGGGTTTCGGAAAGGCGGAGATTGATGCAGGTGAGTTCGGCGCGAAATGGCAGCGTGTGGTTCACGACCAGGGCGTTCTTCTGGACAGGCTGGGAGCCATGCGCAAACCGCGCGAGCTTCTCCGTTTCCTCGCGGAGCGCAATCCAGTGGACTGGGGAGACTGTGAGGAGATCTACAACCGGTGCAAGTCCGCGCTCGTGGACCTGCGGCGCCGTGCACTCGCGATTCAGGAGCGGGTCAACTCCCTCTATGCTGAGATTCAGGGCATTCGCGAGGAGATACGAAGCACGGAGCGGGCAATGTCGCAGCATTTCCGTTCCATTGTGGAGTGGACCGCGGAAGCGATGGCGACTCGAGCGGACTTTGCCGCGCGATTGCAGCGCCTGAACCAGCGGCGGCGGCAGGTGCTTGCCGAAGTGGCCGAACTCAAGAGACAGCGCCTGGAGTTGGAGCGCGGTGACGAGGCCGCTCCTTACCGGGCGGAACTGGCGCGCATCGAGTTGGCCGCGAATCTCGAGAGGCTGCGGCTGGTGCGTAACGCCATCTTGACGCGCTCCTCCCTGACGCATACACAGCACCGGCCGACGGCCTGGTGGATACCCATGGTAGACCCATCCGGCGCCTGGTTCAACCGAATAGCCGCCACGACGGAGGTCTACCTGCAGCCCCTTGTCTCCCAGGGATCAGCGTACAACAATCTCTAGCCGCTCGCCCACCGACAGCCGAATGTTCGCATCGAAGCTCACCGTGTAGTACCCCTCTTCGGCTGGCTGCACAGTGCATGGCACGTGCGCCCGCCCAACGCTTGCCCTGGCGGACGGTGTGCCAGGGCGCGTCCAACGAAACCGCACGGAG
>CAZGLN010000390.1:0-2884 GCA_964526545.1 uncultured Chthonomonadales bacterium | reverse complement strand
ACTCCTGCACCACGCTCTCGCTGCCGCGTCTCTATGAGCAGACCAAGCCGCGCGGCATCACCCTTCTCGCCATCGCGCACGGCGAGGAGGAGCGCATTCGGCAGATGGCCGCCTCCTACCGCCGCGAAGGCATGCAGATCCCCCTCTTCCAAGACAGGGACCGCAAGCTGACCGCCGCACTGAACTCCTACTACGTCGGCCGCCTCTACTACTTCACCAAAGAGTGGCGTCTGCGCTGGCTGGAGCGCGACGGCCGCATAGACAACTACCTCTTCAAGACGGGGCGCTTCGAGCGCCTGATGGAGAAGACGCCATGAGAAGAGAGCGGCGCGCCTTCACCCTCATCGAGCTGCTCGCGGTGATCGCCATCATCGCGGCGATTGTCGCCATCGCCTTCCCGGTGTTGGCACGCGTGCGCGAGAACGGCCGCCGGGCCACCTGCATCTCCAACCTCCACCAGATAGGCTTGGCGCTGAAGATGTACCGGGACGATTGGGACGGCCACGAGGCACGCTACGGGGTCAAACTCTCCCACTCCGACCTCGGACTGCCGTACGACCCGGAGCCTATCTTCGCGTACACCAAGAACCGCGACGTCTGGTTGTGCCCCTCCGATACGCGCGACCGCCGCCTTTGGGCCAGCACGTACTGGGCTGGATTTTTGAACAGCGAGCGATCTGAGCCCGAAATTGACTGGGAGGAGTTCGCGGCGCGGCGCGGTCCGGACTATCCCATGGCGACCTGCGTTTCGCACAACGGCCCCGAATACCCCGCGCACGCCCGCTACTCATGGGAGACCCTCATGTATATCGTGCTGCGTATAGATGGCCGGGTGAATATCCGCAAGACCCCCGCGCACGAGCCCCTTGACATGCACACACAGTGAGATCAATGGAGAAAGGAGACTCCTCGCGATGAGAGCATGGTTCCTGCTTCTGGTGCTTGGCACGTTGGCGCTCATCGCCGTGCGCGTTGTCGCCATCGAGGACTGCTGTTACGGCACGCAGTGCGCCCCGCCGGATCCCAATCAATGCACAATGATGGCGCAGAATACGGCTTACTACTGCAAGCGCACCTGCGCGGACGGCTGCACGCAGGGAAACGGCTGCTGCCAGTGGATCCGTCAAACCTGCGTCTACATCAAGAAGTATTCATGGTCCGTCTGCCCCGGCGATTCGCAGCAGAACGTCGCCGTGAACTGGTGGCACTACAAGAAGTGCCGCACGCAGGACGGCACCGAAGTGGATTGCCTTGGCACCGCCGCGAACCGAACCTGCGCCGACCCCTAAATGAGAAAGCAAGAACCGAAATCTGGGCGTCTGGACCAACTGCTGCGCCAATCGGCGAGCCAGTGCGGGCCCGCGGCCGCATGGCTCTGGCGACGGCGGCTTTGGGTGCCGCTTGCCATCGTAGTTCTCGTGCCCATAGTGTTCTGGGTACGCTGGCTTCGCTCGCCTGAACGCGTAGCGGGCGCCGCCGTGGCAGCCCTCAACCGCGCGGACGCTGTGGACTTGGTCCGGCTCGCCTCGCGCAAGGAGCGCGAGCTGCTCAACCTCACACCGGAGACCGTGCGCGCCTACCTGCAGCAGACGTGGCTCTCGGACGGCGGAGGCCGCTCGCTCACACTCCTGCCGGGGTATGAGCGCCACTATAGGGATGTCGTCATCTTCTTCTGCGAATGCCGGGGCGGCCGATCGGAACCACGCCAATACCACTTTACGGTCTACCAGGACGAGCGCGGCGCCTGGAGGGTGGCCCTCTCGCAAGTGCTGTTGCGGCTGGTGGCGGTTTCGGACATTCTGCAGAAGGGTGAGAATGATCTGAAGCGTTGGGCCGCCATCGCCCATTCCGCGGGTATCCTCGGCGCCGTCTCCATCACGGACGGCAACACCCTCCGCTGGAGCGCCGACGGCGGCAGGCCCGCCGAGAAGCGCGTGCTCCTCACCCGTCCACCCTAGCAGCTGGCTTCGGGACCGCTCCGCGCATCGTTCTCAGGGTGGGACCGTCTCCTTCAAGTGTGCCTCTCAGCCGCCGACCATAGCCACGTGAGGCAGCACCCCGGCGGATGACACCGTGCGCGTCTTCGGGCCTTCAATGGATTGCGGGAACAGAGTGGCCGTGGCTGGGCACGATGAGCCCCTTCTGCTATAATGCCCGCTCCATGGATTGGGCGGGCGCATGAGCGACGCTCGCAGCGTTGTGGCGTATTGGCGAGGATTGCCGGGGGACGACATGGCCACAAAGAACCGATTTCTAGGAGGACTGGCTGCCCGGTCAGTGGGCGGCGCCGCGGCCCTCGTGCTGGTGCTGCTGGCCTCTATGGCGCCGGCGAGCGGTCAGGTCGGCCGGCCGGATTTCGCCGAGCGGGTGGTGCTATTGACCAACCAGGAGCGGGCACGCCGCGGCCTGCCGCCCCTCAAGCCCAACGGGGTCCTGCACGAAGCAGCGCGGCTGCATGCGGAAGATATGGCCCGCCATGCCTATTTCAGCCACCAGGGCCGAGACGGCCGCTCCTCCATGCTGCGCATTCGTGCCCTCGGCTATGAGGGCAACGCCTTCGGCGAGAACATCGCCATGGGGCAACGCACGCCCGAGGAGGTTGTGCAGTCCTGGATGAAGAGCGCCGGGCACCGTGAGAACATACTGAACGGGGCTTTTCGCGAGATGGGAGTGGGCGTAGCCGAGAGAAAGCTGGGCCAGGGCGGCGCGCGCAGGCTCTGGGTACAGACCTTCGGCGCGCGTCTGGACCACTTCCCGGTTGTGGCGGCGCTCGGCGCGGAGAACCTGCGCGAAAGCGCGGTGGACCTCTACATCTACGGCGAGGGGTGGGCCAGGCGCATGCGCCTGCGCAATGAGGATGGCGCGTTTGCTCCATGGCAGCCAT
>CAZGLN010000389.1:0-2885 GCA_964526545.1 uncultured Chthonomonadales bacterium | reverse complement strand
GGCACCTGGCTTACAGGAAGGACTGAAACGCGACACCCGGATAACGAACCGCCCTTGCTGAGTTGAGCGGCCACACGGATATGAGCATGATTCACGGAGGGTTGGGGCGCCGTGAGATGAGGCTTTGGACCCGGCGAATGGCGCCGACCGTGAAGCAGGCTAGCCCTGGGCGGTTTCGACGCGCAGCGGCGCGGCAGACGTGGCAACCACCCGGTTCTTGCCGCGGGCCTTCGCCTCGTAGAGGGCGGTATCGGCGGCGCTAATCAGGCTGGTCTCGTCCACGGCGTCCAGCGGGTAGCTGGAGACTCCAATGCTGATCGTGATCCGCACCATCTCGCCCGGAACCACCTCGAACTGGCTCGCCTCCACGGCAGCGCGGATGCGCTCCGCCACGTTCAGTGCTTCCTGGCCGTCGGTCTCCGGACAGACAATCGCAAACTCCTCGCCTCCATAGCGCGCGGGAAGGTCGGTTTCGCGCACGGTGTGGCGAATGATCTCGGCTACCCCGATGAGCACGCGGTTGCCGGCGGGATGACCGTAGCGATCGTTCACTGCCTTGAAATCGTCCAGGTCCAGCATGAGGAGCGCCAGTTTGCGCTTATAGCGGATGGTCCTGCGAAGCTCATCGTGCAGGTGGCGCTTGAAGGACCGGTAATTGTAGAGGCCCGTCATGCCGTCGGTGAAAGCGAGATCCTCCAGGCCCTCCTGCAGACGGATTTTGTGGAGGGGGAAGGCGATGCGGTCCGAGAGTGCCTGGAGCAGCCGCACGCTCTCCTGCGAGAAGCCTGCCGGCTCCGTGCTCGAAACGAAGAGCATGCCGATGGGTACGGTGAGGGAGCGCAGACCCACGCAGACCACGGAACGCGCGGCGGGATCGAGCTGGGCCATGCGGTCATCCTGCGCAAGCTGGGTATCGCGGACGTAGTAGGGCTGGGTGTCGTCCGGGTGCCAGTGACCGCGGCGGTGCCGCAGGCTGAAGCGTTCGAACCGCAGAGCCTCCGGGTCTGTGCCGAGCAAGGCCGCCAGGCGCATGGTGTGGCCCTTCTCGTCGGAGAGGAACACCGCGGCGCGATGCACGCGAGGCACGAGGTTCTTCACGGTGAGCAGCACGGAATCCAGCGCGGAACTTAGCTTGTCGGAGGAAGCCACAATCTGGGAGGCGTTCAGCAGCGCCTCCTTCTCCTCCGCCGAGCTGCGCCAGCGGTCGCGGTCGAGGCGCATCCTCCGCGCGAACATCGCACCGGTCAGGCTGGTTACATTCAGCAGCACGATGCGCACAACGTCCTGCTGGTCGAAGGTAGGACTGTGCTGCACGAAGCCCACGGCGACCGCATAGGCGGCCGAGGCGAGAACTCCCACGAAGACAGTCTGCTCGAGCGTGCAGGCGCCGACGGCGAGGACGACCGGCAGGAAGACCATGGGTACGAGGCTGCTCTGGCGGCCGCCGGTTGCGGCGATAGCGAGTGCGCAGGCGAGCGAAGTGAGCAGGGCGACAACGAACGCCCAACTCTGTGGGTGCTGTAGCCACTTTTTCAACCGGCCCACTGCGTACTCCCGCCGGAGCACTACCGGCGCCGTTCGGTAAGCCCGCCCCTTACTCGCGTCGGGGCGGAAGTCGCCCCTTGCACTCGAAACCGCTGCGGCAGATGGGATTTCCAACGCCGCATTCACTACTCTAGACGCCGACTAGGGGCTTCCCGGTTCCAGTGCCGACTTAGCCAGCCGAATCTGGTGCCTCACCGACTCGGGAGCGGTGCCCCCCTGCGTCCGCCTGGCCTCCACGCTGCCTCGGGGCGAGAGGTCCGGCAGTGTCTGCTCGGCAAACTCCGGAGCCCAGTCGCGCAGCTCGGTGGCGGTCAGGTCCTCCAGGCCAATGCCTCGCTCGATGCACTTGCGCACGAGCGTGCCGACCCGCTGGTGCGCTTCCCGGAAGGGCACCCCCTGCCGTGCCAGCCAATCCGCCAGATCGGTGGCGGTGGAGAAGTCGCTTCGCAGCGCCGATGCCATCCGCTCGCGCTGGAACTCGGCCGTCTCCACCATCCGCGTAAAGGGCGGCAAGAGCGTGGTCAGCGTATCCACGGCGTCGAAGAGGCTCTCCTTGTCTTCCTGGTTGTCCTTGTTATAGGCGAGCGGCTGGCCCTTCATCATGGTTACCACGGCCACGAAGTCTCCAAGGACGCGGCCCACCTTGCCACGTGCCAACTCTGCGACGTCCGGGTTCTTCTTCTGCGGCATGATGCTGCTGCCCGTCGTTACGCTGTCATGCAGGCGCACAAAGCCGAACTCCGGGCTGCTCCAGAGGATGAGCTCCTCGCCGAGGCGCGAGAGGTGCACTGCGATGAGCGCTGCCGCGGCAAGAAACTCCGCCACGAAGTCCCGGTCGGAGACAGCATCCATGCTATTTTCGGCAATCCCGTCGAACTCCAGCAGACGCGCAGTCAGGCGCCTATCCACGGGGAATCCGGTTCCCGCGAGGGCGCCCGCTCCCAGGGGCAGCACGTTGACGCGGCGTCTGGAATCGCGCAGACGCTCCCGGTCGCGCTGGAGCATCCAGAAGTAGGCGAGCAGGTGGTGCGCCAGAAGCACGGGCTGGGCGTGCTGCAGGTGCGTATAGCCGGGGAGGATGGTCTCTGCCTCCCGCTCCGCAGCCTCCACCAGGGCCGTCTGCAGCGCGCGCAGCATGCCGTCCAGGGCATCCATGGCATCGCGCAGGTAGAGGCGGGTATCGGTGGCAACCTGATCGTTGCGGCTGCGCGCGGTATGCAGCTTGCCGGCGAGGGGACCGATCCGCTCCCGAAGGAGCATCTCAACGGCCGTGTGGATGTCTTCCGCGGTCTCGTCCAACTGGAGCGAGCCCTCGGCGAGGCCGGATTCGACGGCGTGAA
>CAZGLN010000388.1:2124-2918 GCA_964526545.1 uncultured Chthonomonadales bacterium | reverse complement strand
GTTCCCGTAACCGTAAGCGTTCGTCCGGAACAGAGCGCGCCTGCCACCAATGGAGCGCGAAGTCAGGAGAATGCGGCGCGCCGCGGCAGCCTGCCCTCACGGGGGGCGGTGGCGCGCAATGCGCGGGGCATGCCGCTGGTGCCGATGGTGTTTCCCGTGCTGGCCGGAGTGAAGTTCAGTGATACCTTCGGCGCGCCGCGGGGCGGCGGCACCCGTAAGCATCTGGGCCAGGACCTGATGGCGCCGAAAATGACCCCGCTGCTTGCGGCCTTCGATGGCACGGTCTACTTTTCCCGGCAGTCCGCTCAGAACGCCCACTACAGCCTGACCCTGTTCGGCGACAACGGCTGGAGCGCCCGCTATCTCCACATCAACAACGACACCCCCGGCACCGACGATGGGTCGGGCGGCACGGAATTCGCCTTTCCCGCCGGGTTGCAGCCAGGGGACAGGGTGATCGCCGGGCAGCTCATTGCTTGGTGCGGCGACAGCGGCAACGCGGAGGATTCCGGGTCCCACCTCCACTTCGAGCTCTGGAGCGAGGTAGGACCGGAGAATGCCTTCGCCTCCCTGAAGGCCGCCGAGGTGCTTAAGGCTCCGAGGGTCAATCTGCCCGACCTGGGCGCCTCGCCGGACCAGGGCGAGTCACGGCTCGACGGCGTGGTGCGCACGGTAGACGCGGCGCGCTCGGTGGTGGAGCTGGACCTCTTCGCGCGGGTTACTCCCGCCGGACAGGCATCGAGCATCCTGAAGCCCACGCGCACATGGGTGAAACTCGGCGAAGCCCGCATCGC
>CAZGLN010000388.1:0-2082 GCA_964526545.1 uncultured Chthonomonadales bacterium | reverse complement strand
CGTTTGCCGATCTCGCCGTGGGCGATCGAATCGCGGTGTTCGCGAAGGAGGCCGGCGGCGCGGAGGCGGCCGTAGCGCGCGCGGTAACGCTGCTTCCTCCCCCCACGAGCGCCGTGGCAGTAACCTCGCGGCCGCCCGGTGCCGCGCCGGATCCTGCCGTGGCTGAGAGACCGGCGGAGGAGAAGGCCGCCGCTCAGAAGCCCGCCGAACCGCCGAACACGCCGGCGCCGCCGCGCGCCGCGGAGGGCGAGCAGCGTGACGCCGCGCGCGAGAAGCGCCTTGCGCGGATGCTAGAGGTCATGAACGAAGCACGCCGTGAAGCCGAACTGCCTCCGCTGGCGCTCAACCCGCGACTGACGGCCGCCGCAGAGAAGCATGCGCGCGATATGGCACAGAATCGCCTCTTCCAGCATGAGGGCACGGACGGCTCCAGCCTGGAAGACCGCGTGCGTCGGGAGGGCTACACCTTCCTGGTGCTGGCGCAGAACATGGCCCACGGTCTCCATCTGCCCGAAGAGGCGGTAGCCGCATGGCAGACACGGAGCCGCGAGACGAAGGCGAATCTGCTGGATCGGCGCATGACCGAGGTGGGCATCGGCTTCTCCATGGGAGTGGATGCCAGAGATCCGCTCAAGGAGCGGCCCTATTGGGTGCTAGTCCTGGGCGCTCCTGCCGCGCCGCCCGCTCAGCCCTGACGCACCAGGCGTGCCATCGCAAGGAAGGCGCGGGCGGCCTGCTCGCCGTAGGTTCCCGAGGCTGTGCCGCCCAGGATGAAGGGCCCCCCGCCGGCCTCCTTCAGGCGCTCACGCGCCAGGCGCAGAATCTGCTCCTCCGGCAGTTGGTCGAGCACTTCCATATCGTCCAGGTTGCCGACGAGGCAGAGACGCGGACCCACCACCCTGCGCGCCTCGCCGAGGTGCGCATCGCCCCAAGGCGGTGCTTCCAGTGGGTCCAGGGCGTCCATGCCCAGGGCGCGCAGACGGGTGAGGTAGCGCATCACGGGCCCGTGGTTGTGGTAGTAGGCGAGGGCGCCGTGGCGGTGGATGGTGCGAATGAGTTCGGTGTCGAATGGGACAATGAGCCGGTCGAACGCATCGAGACCCAGTTGGACGCTCACATACTCACCGCCCACGATACGGAAGGCCTCCACTCCCTCCCGGCAGAGCCGCTCCACGTAGGCATTGAGCCTGGCCGAGGCGACTGCGGTGAGTCGTTCGATTGCCTCAGGACAATCGGCCCAGGTGATGCAGAGATCGAGGGGAGAAAACCACTCCGCGGCGAGGCAGATGGCGTTGCCGATGCCCGTGAGCACAAGCCCCTCCGATCCCAGCCGCTCATTCCAGGCCCGATAGGCAGTCAGGTCCGGCTCCGGCGGGGCGTAGGGGATGGCAAGGAAGCGCTCCACGTCCTCCGGGCCGCGCAGCGGAAACTCCACCGTCGCGTGGGCAAGGTGCGTCTGGCGCGAGCGCCGGATGAGCGGTCCACCCGGGGCCTCTATGGATACCACCTGGTCCTGGCCTTCGGTGCGGCGCTCCACACGGGCCAGGCTGCCGAGGAAGGGGTCCGCGCCGCTCCAGACGTCCAGCAGGAGGTCGGTCTCTTCCACCAGCCGCTGGCCGAGCGGGCTGTCGGCGCCCACGCGCCCCAGGCCGAACGGGGCGACGGGCACCCGGTCGGTCGGTTGGCCGCGCATTGCCGCCACAAGCCGTTCGCGGGAGGTCATGCACAGGGTTTCGCGGGTGCGGCGGCGGGTCCCTGCATCCCGCACGGGCGTGCCGAGTGCGGGCCTGGCCGGAGTATGCTATAGCGAGTTTGCGGGAGGTTGGGCATGGCGGGAAGCCTCATTTTGGGCATTGATATCGGCGGCACCAAGTGCGCCGCGAGCCTGGGGACGGCGGAGGGCACGATAACCGCTCGACGGGAGGTGCGCACGCGCGCGGCGGAGGGGCCGGATGCGGTGATTGCCGACCTGCTGGAGGCCGCGCGCGGGCTGCTCGCCGAGAGCGGCACCGCGCTGGATGATCTTGCTGGAATCGGTATCTCCTGCGGCGGGCCGCTCGATACACGCACCGGCGTGGTCTA
>CAZGLN010000387.1:0-2950 GCA_964526545.1 uncultured Chthonomonadales bacterium | reverse complement strand
ATACGTTCCTGGCCGTGGAGGCTCTCTACTGGCGCGGAGACTATGCCGCAGCCCGTGCCCGCCTGGACGCATTCTGGCAAACCCATCCGCCCGGCACGGACGAATGGGCAGCGGCGTACCGGCAGGCCTGGGAGATGCAGAGGTCCAGCGGCATCAACATCGGCGCTCCGCCCTGCTACTACGCGCTTCGCATGTTGACCGAGTGCCTCCGCTGGCGGCTCTCCGATGCCGCCCAACATAAGCCGCTGAATACGGCGACGCTGACGGTCGTGCTGGTCGAATCCGCCGCCGGCCTGGAGCCGGCCAGTCGGGCGGAGCTGGAGCGACGAGAAGGAAAGATGGTAACACGCGCCATCGAACCGCTCCTCCTCAAGGACCGCAGCCGGGTGATTCATGACTCACTGCGGCTGTTTCGCGAGTATATAACCGCCGCCACCGATGGCAGGCTGACCGTTCGCACCCGCATCCAGCGCCTCACCGGCCTGCAGGTGCCCGTGAAGGTCTCCGGCGGCCCGCCGCTCTTCGCCACCCTGGGTGACGGCGCATGGGAGCGCATATGGGCGGCCGTGCCTGAGAGTGTGCAGCGCGAGACGGATTGGTGGTGGGTGCTCTACCCATCCTGCATTCCTGAGCAGTACCCCGACTTCGCGCGCGCGGAATTCATCACCGGCGGGATGGGCACCGGCCCGGACGGCGTATCGCCCTGTTTCATCATTGATGATCGCTGGCTCACGCGCAAGCCGCCGCACCTCGGCAAGGGACCCTACTCGGAGACTGAGCGCCGTGCCTACCTGCCGCAGTGGCTGCAGCATGAATTCATGCACCACCTGTTCCGCATCTACCCTGGGTTCGGGCTGGAGCAGAAGGACCACCAATGGTTCGACCGGCGAACGTGGCCGCCGGACTTCGAGGGCAGGATTGAGCCGGACTACTACGCGGAGGCAATGAGCAAGCGTCTACAGCCGATGGGCGAGCCGCCGCTTCACATCGCGCTCAAATATACGCCGCCGCCGCGGAGGCTCTTTGCCGGCCTGCGGCCGGCCGACCTGGAGGGCACTTACCGCCACGAGCCGGTACAGAACGACTGGCATATCGGCACCCTGCGCCTGGAGACAGTGGAAGGCAAGCCAGGGATGCGGTGGACCAACAAGGCGGGCGCCACATGGACGCTGCGATTGGACCTGGCGAACGGCCTCCTGCGCACCGGCCCAGACTGTCCTTACTACGATGCCGGGCGGCCGGATGCGGCTCCGTTCCGCATCCTGCTTCGGCGTGACGAAGAGGGACGCTGGCTGCCTCGCGTTCTGGGGTTCTCCTTCAACGGCGGCGTATACACAAAGTCAGAGAGCGAAGCGGTATCGGCGCGATCCCGCTAACGAGTAGGTGCGGACAACCCTTGAGGGGCTGCCTCCTGCCCGAGCGGTACCTCTTCGCGCTCGCGAGCAGCACCGCGCCGTCGTCATCTCTATCCTGGTATCCGGAGGACCGCCGTGGCCACCAGCAACCCCGAGCAGACCCGCCCAACCCGCACCTGGTTCTGGTTCACCCCCGCGGAGTTCGCCCAGCGCCGCGAGCGCGTCTTCGATGCCATCGGTGATGCCGTTGCCGTGCTGCAGGGCGCCGGGCCGGTGCGCGGCTTCGAGCAATTCCGCCAGACTAACGAAGTGCACTACCTCACGGGCCTCGAGGCGCCGCAGGCCTACGTGCTTCTAGATGGAGCCGCGCGATCGGCATCCGCCTTCCTGCCGCACAGGCCGGAGGGCCACGCAGCCGAGGAGACCTGCCTATACGTAGAGGACGCGGACCGGATCTGTGCCCTGACCGGCCTCGATTCCGTACACCCGTGGGCGCTGCTGGAGCCGCTCCTTAAGGGGCGGCGGGTGATTTATATGCCGTTTGCGCCTGCCGAGGGCCGCATGACCTCGCGCGACGTGCTGCTGTACGCTGCGCGGCAGGAGGCGGCAGATCCCTGGGATGGCGGCGGCACGCGGCAGGATCGCTTCATTGCCAGGCTGAGGGAGCGCCTGCCAGATGCCGAAGTGCGCGATCTCTCCCCGACTCTCGACGTAATGCGCCTCGTTAAGAGCCCTCGGGAGATTGCCGTCATGCGGCGCGCCGGAGAGCTATCGGCGCGAGCGGTGGTGGAGGCGATGGCGATGACCCGACCGGGCCTGCATGAGTATGACCTGCACGCCGCGATGCTCAGAGTCTTCACCGAAGGCGGTGCGCGAGGCGAGGCCTACCGGGCAATAGTGCCCTCCGGCAAGGAGAACGCGTGGGACGGCCACTACGGCAAGAACGATGGGCCGCTGCTGGAGGGCGACCTGGTGCTGATGGATGGCGCGCCGGATATCTGCAACTACACCAGCGATATCGGGCGCATGTGGCCGGTGAGCGGGCGGTACGCACCCATGCAGCGCGAGCTCTACGGCTTCATCGTGCACTACCATCTCGCGCTCATGGGGAGAATAAGGCCCGGCGTTCTGCCGCGCGAGGCGATGCGCGAAACCTCCGACGAAATGCGGGACTACGTGGAGCGCACAAACTGGTCGAAGCCCGCCTACGCGGAAGCGGCGCGGAAAGCGCTGGACTGGACCGGCCACTGCTCGCATCCGGTGGGCATGGCGGTGCACGACGTGGGTTTTTACCTTGAAAAGCCCTTCGCGACAGGGCTCGTTTTCAGTCTCGATCCCTCGCTCTGGGTGCCCGAGGAGCGCCTCTACATCCGCGTGGAGGACACCGGCGTGGTCACGCAGGAAGGCTTCGAATCCTTCACCGCTGCCGCGCCGCTCGACCTGGACGCGGTCGAACAACTGGTCGGCACCAGCGCACGCTAGGCCCTTTGGGCGATGGGTAGGTGACGTTTCACATCAGCGGAGAGTTGGCGGGCCGCAATTCCATTGTTTTTGAGTCTCTTTGGAATCCAGGGCATTCGCCGTGGCCGACAGGT
>CAZGLN010000386.1:0-2952 GCA_964526545.1 uncultured Chthonomonadales bacterium | reverse complement strand
CGCGCACGTAAACGGTCAACTCCGCGTCGCAGTCGCGCAGCGAATCCGAGCGGAAGGACGCGAGCACGATCGACTCCGGCACCAGCCGAAGTGCCCGGAGCCGCCCGAGCAACTCGGCGCCGAGGGGGCGGAGTAGCCCGGTTCCGAGACCTGGGTGTTGAAAACTCCATCGTTGAGAATCAGCGCGAGCACATCCACGCTGGGAGAGGACGTGAGGCCGCGATCTCCGTCCGCGACCGAGTAGAGACCATCGTTGTTGACATCCACATAGCAGAAGCCGGGATCGGCAACGGCCTGTGCCTGAGCCGGGCTCGCGAGGAGCGCCGGCGCGCATGCGAGAGTGAGTGCGGCAAGGGCTGCCGCAAGGCGTCCAATCATCAATTACCCCACTAACCGCCGGGCGGCCTGCGCGGGCGGCTCCGGCGGCGGACAGCGCGGCGGATAGGCTGCGTAACGCCGCGGAGGACGGTGAAACCCAGCGCAACTGGGGCAGGACCCGCCGAGCTGGCGCGCCCTGCAATGCGCTTGTTCCCGATGTGGGGACTTCTCGAGATACGTACGATGACGGGATTGCGCCAAAACCTCGCGGCGACGCGGAGGAAGTGCACCCTGGCGGGGGGAATGCCTGGGCTGAGAACGCTGTGCTGGTTTCAGGAGGTCGTGATGCGCTTTAGGCCATTCGTTGTGCTGGCTCTCTGTCTGGCCGCACTCGGCGCGCGGGGACAGGGCCGTGTGGAGCTGCGCCTGGACGACGGACCGGTGGTGGTGGTGCGTGACGCCTATGGCGTGCCCCACGTCTACGCGGAGACGCTGCGGGGACTCTACTTCGGGGCGGGCTACGCGGCCGCGGTGGACCGCATCGGTCAGATGGAGCTGAGCAGGCGGGTAGCCAGGGGCGAAATGGCGGCGCTGGTGGGTCAATCCGCGGTCGCCTCCGACCGCGAAACGCGCCTGGATGGCTACACGGAGGAGGAGCGGGAGCGGCAGTACGCGCGATTGGGCGAGAACCTGCGCCTGGCGCTCGCTGCCTATGCCGAGGGAGTTAATCGCCATCTGGAGGAGCTGCGCACCGGCGCGGCGCAGCCCAAGATCGCCAACTTTCCCGTGCCCTTCGACGCGGCCAAGCTGCGCCCGTGGAAAGTTACGGACAGCATCGCTATCATCCAGATGATGAGCCGGCGCTTCGGCGGGATGGAGGGCGGCGAGCTTCGCAACCAGCTCCTCTTCGGGTTTCTCAAGGGCCTGCACAAGGAGAAGGCATACGCCTTTTTCAACGATCTGGCCTGGCGCAACGACCCCCGATCGCCTACCACGCTGCCGCCGGGCGAGGATGGCCGCGGCTGGCCTGGACTGCCGCACTGGGCCGGGCCAGACGGCAAGCTCCTCACCGCGCCTGCCAGGCCGGCCGCCGCCCCTCCAGCGAAGAGGGCCGCGGGCAGCCCAAAGGCAGCATCCAGAGCGCTGCGGCTTGTGCCCACGGATCCTGATCTGCTGTTGGCGGCCGCCAGAACGCTCGACCAGGCCGAGCGGCTGGCCCTCGCGGAGCGGCTGGGTCTCTTTACGCGGTGGGGCAGCTACTGCTACGCCGTCTCCGCGCAGAAATCGGCCACGGGATACGCGATGCTGGTGGGCGGCCCGCAGATGGGTTTCCGCACGCCCTCCATCGCTCATGAGGTTCGGCTGTTGGGAGCCGGCATAGACGTGGTGGGCATGGCCTTTCCAGGGCTGCCGGGGGTGCTCATCGGGCACAACGCCCACCTGGCCTGGTCCACCACTACCGGAGTGAACGACCAGACCGATATCTTCGTGGAGACGCTCGACCCGAACGACCACACCAGGTATCGCTTCAAGGGCGAGTGGCGGTCCTTCGAGCGCCGGGTGGAGCGCATAGAGGTGGCCGGCGGCGAGACGGTGGAGATGGAGGTGCTCCGCTCGGTGCACGGACCCGTGGTGCAGGTGGACAAGGCCAACCATCGCGCCTACAGCCGGATGAGCACCTACTGGGGGCGGGAGCTGGAGAACATGGAGGGATTCTTCGGCTTCCACACCGCGCGCAATGTGCGGGAGTTCGCCAGGGCCTGCGCCAAGATCGTGACTTCGCACAACTTCTTCGCGGCGGATCAGGAGGGCAACATCGGGTTCTGGTTCTGCGGCCGTAGCCCCATCCGCGATCCGCGGGTGGACCCACGCTTTCCCACGCCAGGCGAGGGTGACCACGAGTGGCGCGGCATGGTGCCCTTTGAGCGGATGCCGCAGATTATCAATCCCAAACAGGGCTTTCTGGCCAACTGGAACAACAAGCCCGCCATCTGGTGGGACAACCAGGACACGCCCGTGTGGGGCGAGATATGGCACTCGGAGCGTATTTCGCAGCTTCTGGCCGCGAAGAAGAAGATCACGCCCGAGGAGATGCGCAGGATCCTGCTGGACATCGGCACCAACGACTACACCGCGCAGGTTCTGCTGCCGCTGGTGAACAACGCCCTCAACCGCCAGCGCGCCCTGCTCACGCCCCTTGCGCGGCAGGCCGCAGGGCTGCTGGCCTCCTCGGGATCTTCAGGACGGTCGATGGCGCGGACGCGGACCAGTTGGGACTCTTGTTCCAGCACCCGCTCAATGGCTCGCGAGCCGGCGGCGGGATGAAGTGAGACGTTGCGAATGAGCTCGCGCGGCCCGCCCGGCGGACCCTTGATGACCGTGAGATTGAAGAAATCCTCGGGGTCAAGGTCCAGGTCGTAGCGCCTGGGCACCTCATCATCGATGCCTTCGTAATCGATTTTCACGCTCAGTTTATTGCCCCATGTCCCGGGGCTGGCGGCCTCCAGCGTCAGCTCGGTGTTCTCGTCTTCCGATTTCAGGGTCATGGCAGCGCTGGCCGGGGGGGCGGCCTGGGCCACGGCGCTGTCCACCGCCGCGCTGGCGGCGCTGACGAGGTCGGCCACCGTTGCACCA
>CAZGLN010000385.1:0-2978 GCA_964526545.1 uncultured Chthonomonadales bacterium | reverse complement strand
ATTCCTCCGCCTCGCGCAGCGTGGCACGTGCCGCCGCCAACTGCGCGCCCGCGGAGTCTGCCGCCGCCTGCTGCGCTCCCAACCCAGCGGCCTCCACCTCGCTGGCAAGCCTGGCCAGAACGTCCCCGGCACGCACGCGACCGCCCTCACGCACGTGTACCGAGACAACGCGCCCCACCTGCGGCGCGGTAACCTGCGCGGAAGGCGATTCTACATAGCCGACCGCCGACCACTCAACCACGAAGGGGCCATCCTCGACTTGCGCTGTCTCCACAGCAAGCGGCTGGCCGCGCGCCACAATCTGCCAGACCAGGATGACCCCAAGCATCAGCAGGAACGCGGCCCAACCCGCGTATCGGCGCATCCGCATCTTGCTTACACACTCTCCCGAGACCGGTGGATTCAGCCCTCGATTCGCCCCCGGGTGGACTGAATCCGTTAAGCGGTCACCCGAATTCCGAGGGAGCTCCGGGCAAATCCGTTTGACGGAGTGACTCGGGCCAAGTAAGATGGGTTTCAGGCAGGCACCCGCGTGTGTTGGGAGGAGCAGCAGGCGGAAATGTACGGGTTGGCCGCCGATTTCGTGGCATTCTTGCACGGCTTGCTGATCGCGGCTGCCGTGGCCGGATCCCTGGCCAACCTCCTCGGCCTCCTGCGCACATGCGCGCCGGCACGCTGGGCGCTGTTCTGGCTGCTCGCCTTCGTGGGGGTTTCGGACCTGTTTCTTGGAGGCTGCCCGCTAACGAAGTGGGAGAAGGCCCTGCGCGAGGTCGAGTCGCCCGGCTCGGCCTACGCGGGCTCATTCATCGGCCGCTACTGTGTGTGGATGCCGCGGTGGATGCACTCCTGGGGAGCGCCGGCTGTAGTGATTGGGGGTCTGCTGGCCTTCCCGGCCTGGTGGGCGATAGACCGGACTAGGCGCAAGCGACACGCCCTCCTGGAACCGCCCACGAGCGCGTAGCGCGCCGCGCCGCGTAAGTAGCCAGACGCGCGCGGACCGCCTTGGCAGGGCCAAGACGGTCCGCAACCGCCAGCCGTTGGCGGGGACAGAGGGTCTAGCCGTGCGTCTCCTGCCCTTCCGTCTGCCCGGCCGCCACGTGCGCAGGCGCTGCGGCGGGCTCGGCCAGCGTGGCGGAGCAGAACGAACAACAGAGGACCGCAAAGGCCCCAAGGACCAACAGCTTCCGAATCCAGAGGGTAATCATTGCCGTCCCTCCTCCTTTGACATCTCATCGTCCAGCCAGCTCCACCACGCCACCAGGTCGGGGTCGCGAATCTGGAACAGGGTCTCGAGGAACCGCTCCTTCGGGCAGCGCGGTGGGTTGTCTCGCAGTACGGATTGGAGCACTTGGCGCGCATCCTCGTAGTAGCGGTCCTTCACGTAGGCGAGTATCAGGTTGCAGGCGCGCATCGGGGTGGGGCGGGTCATGGCGAGCTGGGCGTACTTGATGGCCAGTTCGATGTTCCGCTCCTTGCTGCGCCCGCTATCGAACCACGTCAGGTAGATATCGGCCGCGTTGGTGGCCGCGATAAACTTGTGATCGCCGGGCGGGTCCCTCTCGATGATGCTCAGATAGATTCGCAGGGCCTCGCGCAGGTGGCCCATCTGGCTGTAGACCACGCCAATCTCGTTGAGCGCCTCGATGAAGGTAGGTTCCGCGTCGTAGCAGGCGCGATAGCTCTTCACGGCCCCCTCCAGGTCGCCGCTCTTGCGGAGGGCGCGGGCACGCTCGTAGTGGGCCGCGGCTGCGGGTGTCCTGGGCGTGGGCCGATCCACGGTATAGAGATCGAGCACGCGCATGGCCTGCCGCATCTCGGGCGATGGCGGGGCGATGGGCGAGGCGGCCGTTACATCGTTCACCACGGCCTCTTCCACCCGACCCTCCCCATGGACTTCGGATCTCTCGGTCCATTGGGTATCCATCAGGCGTCGAAGCAGGCTCTCCTGCCGTTCTTCGGTCCAGCGGCCTGAGGGGTGCATCTTCGGGCGCACTCTCACGCTCCTCTGCTGCATCAGCAGGCGGATGTAGGGGTTATCCGCGCCGCACTCCCTGAGCAGCGCCTTCGCCAGCGCGGCGCGGGCTCGGCAGAGCGTTTGGCGGCTTCTATCGCTCTCCGGCTCAAGGAGCAGGCCGCGCCGACGCTCACGCTCACGCGCGATATCCCGCCGCAGAGCCGCAAGGTAATTCGATGGAAGTCCCCGAAGCGCCTGCCCCAGCGCGGCCCGAAAATCCGCGCGGTCGGCGCTCTCCAGCAGAGCCTCTTCCGGAAGCCGCGAAGCGCTGGTTTCGGCAAGGGTATCGCCCAGGTGGAGGTCGCTGGATGGGTCGGCTGCGCCCGCGAGAGGCGTCTCCAGGCTGATGGCTACGGGCTCGCGGCGAGCGGCGCGCGCCTCGTCCGCCACGACAGACTTGATGCACCGCGCCAGATAGGCAACGGCATCCGGGAACAGGGTATCGAGCGCGGCGGCAAAATCGGGACGATCCGCGCGCACGGCACGATAGCGCCGCAGAGCCACGCGGGCCATCTTGCGGGCGGCCTCCGGGAGAGCGGCGAAGGCATCGTTCGCGCTGATATGCGCACCGTCCCACCGATCACTGGAACCGAGACGCCCCGCGGTGAGCAGCGTGATGGCGCGCGGTCCGAAGCGGCGCGCGACAAGTTCGGCGGCCGCGAGCAGATCCACCTCGTCGGCGCTGCGCGCCGTGAGCGGATTCTGCTCCTTCGTCTGGCCCGTAAGAACCTGCACGGCCCCTCTCCCGCCTGGCTTATCTATCATCCGATACGCAGCGGCACATCTAACGTGACACGGTATGGCGAAGAGCTTCTCCGCCAAGTTAGACGCCGAAGAGGACCGCAGGGTTTCCCTCGAACCCCGGGGGCCCCTTGCGGACGCTCGACGCCCTCATTATGTATGGGCCGCGTATTTGACACCCCCTAGCCATTCGAAACCGCTTGGCCGTCACGGAGATCTTGCA
>CAZGLN010000384.1:0-2987 GCA_964526545.1 uncultured Chthonomonadales bacterium | reverse complement strand
AAGCAGATGCGGAGAGAACACGCCAAGTCCTGATCCGCGGGGCGTGCCGAGCGCAGCGCTCGCCGCCCGCGAGGACCCAAACCGGGTGGGCGCCGCCGCACCCAGGGCGCCCACCCAATCATTCCAGCGGCAACCCAGATTGCCGCGCGACGGAGTAAGGAACACCATGCCGACATCCGGCCGAAAACCAAACATCGTGCTCTTTGGGATCGATTCCCTGCGAGCAGACCATATGAGCCTGCATGGCTACCACCGTCTAACCACGCCCCACATCGAGAAGTTCGCCCAAGACGGCACCGTATTCGAGCGCAACTACAGTCCGCACATCCCCACCACCAGCGCCTACTCCTCCATGCTGACCGGCATGGATGCCTTCAGCACCCAGGTGGTCGCGCTGCGCCACAAGGGCGGCCTGCGACCCGAGATTGCCACGCTGCCGGAAATCCTTCGCGAGAACGGCTACACCAGCACCTGCGTGGGCTTCACCGGAAACCCGGCTGCCCGCGGCTTCGATAAGTATCTGGACTACCCGGGATGGGGACCGGATGAATCCGGCCGCAGCCCCAAGGCGCAGAAACTGAACGAGGTGGCCGTGCCCGAACTGGAGCGGCTCGCCGCGGATGGGAAACCTTTCCTCCTCTTCCTGCGCCACATGGACCCGCACAGCCCCTATCTGCCGCCGCATCCCTACGAGCGGATGTTCTACCACGGCGATGAGTGCGACCCGAACAACCGCTCCATGGATCCCGTGATGTCGTTCAAGCCGTTCTGCGACTACTTCGCCTCCTGGCTTCCGCCGGGCATCTCGGACGCGGAGTATGTGGTGGCGCAGTACGACGGCGCAATCGCCTACATGGATGCCTGTATGGCCACGCTGTTCGAGGCTATCGACTCCCTGGGGATCGAGGAAGACACCATCGTCGTGATCAACTCCGACCATGGCGAGACCCTCTACGAGCACGAGTGTTGGTTCGATCACCACGGCATGTATGACAACACCCTGCATGTGCCGCTGATCATCCGCTATCCGGGCCGCATGCCGATGATGGCCCGCGTGCCGGGCTTCTGCCAGCACAAGGACCTGGTGCCTACCCTGCTGGATCTGGCGCGAATCAAGACCCGCATCAAGTTCGACGGGCGCAGCCTGGTCCCGCTCGCCTTCGGCGAAGTGCCCACGCACGAAACGGAGTTCTACATCACGGAGTGCACCTGGATGCGCAAGCACGGGTGGCGCACGCCGGAGTGGAAGCTGATTGTCGCGCTGGAGCCCGACTTCCACTTCAAGCCGCCGGTGGAGCTCTACAACCTGCTGCACGACCCCGAGGAGAATGTGAACCTCGCGGACAAGGAGAAGGCCCTCGTGAAGGCGCTGATGGCGCGCATGGAGGCCCACATCCGCAAGCGTGAGCGCCAGACCAAGCTGCCCAACCCGATGTACCATCAGGGCGACTGGCATGGCTATGAGGGTGTGGGTCCCTTCACTTCCTCGCAGCAGGCCTATGACACGCTGCACATCGGCGACCCAGGGCAGGCGCAGCGCCTCCAGGCGAAAGCGCGAGAGAAGTAGCCGCGGCACACGTGCCGGCGCTCGAAAACGACCAGTCATGCGGTCGGCGGCTGCTGGGTAATAGACGGCGACGGGCCGCCCTCACGCGGCGCCGACTGCATGAGCAAAGGAAAGGAGAGAGCGATGCCCTTGAAGGTAGGCATCGTGGGGATGCGCGGTATCGGGATGACCCATGCCGAGGCGCACAGTAAGGATTCGCTTGCCGACCTCGTGGCGGTGTGCGATGTGGTGAAAGACAGGGCGGATGCGGCCGCGGCCAAGTACGGCGTGCGGGCCTACTACTCGCTCACGGAGATGCTTCGCACGGAAGACCTGGATGTGGTGGATATCACCACCGGCGGCTACGAGAACGGCTCGTGGCACTACGAGCCCGCCATGGAGGCCATCGAGGCGGGCAAGGCTGTACTGGTGGAGAAGCCGCTCTCCAACGATGTGGGTGAGGCGCGCCAGATGGTGGCAAAGGCCGCGGAGAAGGGCGTGCTGCTGGGCTGCAACCTGAACCACTACTTCACGCCGCCCGCCGAGAAGGCGATGGAGTACATCAAGAACGACCGCGTGGGAGAGCTCATCTACTGCCTGCACAAGATGGGCTTCTCCGCGGGCGAGGCCGCCTACGGGCCTAACCGCGACTCGCGCTGGTGGGGCTTTCCCTATGCGCATCTGAAGGCGTTCCTCTCGCATCCCTTCAGCGTCATGCGCTACTTCTGCGGCGACATCACCCATGTGCAGGCCTTCGTGAATCGGCCGGGTTTCCGCAGGCGCGTGAGCGATGTGATGCTCTCTTCGGTGAGCATCCACGTGAAGTTCGCCAACGACTGCTCCGGCTATCTGCTGAGCCAGCGCGGCGATGCCACCTATGGGCTCGGCGGCTGGTGGTCGCTCGAGGTGGCCGGTTCGAAGGGCACCTTCTGCATCGAGAACTGCATCGAGAAGCTCACGTTCTGGGATGCGCCGGACCCGAGCAAGGCAGGGGATCCCGCGAAGATGTCCGGCGGCGGCACGGGCGGCCCGGAAGTGCTGGATACGGGCATCAAGGACTTCTCGCAGACGTTCCCGCGCCGCATCCATGCCTTCCTGGAGGACGTAACGAACAAGGTGCATCCGGAGCATGTGCGCGCTTCGGGGCGCGACGCCCTGGCGGCTCTGGAGTACACATGGGCCGTGATGGAGTCCTATGAACAGGGCGGAGCGCTGGTGCGGCCGCATCCGCTTCCGCCGCTGCATGGCGATCCCTCCATCATGTAGGGCCGAGCGGCAAGCGAAACCAACGGCCCCTGCCCGACGGGCAGGGGCCGCTGTTCTTGCTTCCGTCAGTCGGTGTTCGTCAGGGGATGACCGGAAGCCAGATGCGGCTCACTCCACCCGCCCCAAGATGGACCGTGTTGCGGGCCACGCGCGTCTCGGAGTTCGCTCGGAAGGG
>CAZGLN010000383.1:0-3042 GCA_964526545.1 uncultured Chthonomonadales bacterium | reverse complement strand
CACGGGCCGGCCGTTCAGCCTCACCCCGGGATCTTTGAGCGCGCGCGGCGCCACACAGACGATGCGCACCTGGCTCGTGGCAACCTGGCAGCCATTCGGAGGATAGAGAATCGCCACGCCTGGGGACTGCGGCTGCCCAGCCAGGGCGGCCAGCCCAAGCGCAGGCACCACGAGAAGTGCGAGACCCGCCAGCCTCATCAGGCGGCCTTCCGTACGGCGCCGTACTTGCGCAGCAGTGCCACGTTCTGCGCTATCTCGTCCTTGAACTTCGGCCACATGCCCACGATGATGCCGTCGGTGGGCTTGATGGAGGTTAGAGCCAGCCGAAACGCCTCCTCCACGGCCTCATCGGTGTCGCAGTGCCATCCGGCGCCCAGTATCTTGAAAGCCAGGCACGGCTTGTTCACCTGGCGGATTACCCGCAGCATGGCGTCGCGGTCGGCATCAAGGAAGGGCTCGCCCAGCGGAGCCGCGCCGAGTTTCGCCCGGATCTCCTCCTTCGGGCGGGTTACGTAGTAGAGGCAGCACTGGTAGAAATCGGCTTCCCAGCCCTTTTCAGCGGCATATTCAATGCAGTGCGGATTGTGCGCGGAGATGCCCGCCGGTATGCCCAGGATGTCGTGGACCTGCTTCACGAAGTCGTGCACCCGCTCTTGCTTGCCCTCGCGAAAGAGGCTGTCGGTTACGTTGCCGTGATGGCAGTAGAAGAGCGGCCGATACTCCAGCACGTCCTTGCTGAGGGTGCCGCTGGACTCCAGCGTGCCCAGAAAGTAGGGCCGCAGGCGCGAGCCCTGCGCCCAGAGCGTCTTGAGCGCCTTCAGGGGCTTCTCGTCCCAATACGCCAGCCAGGTGGTCAGCCCCATCTGCTCGCAGCGCTTGAGGAACGCGATGGTGGTGGGGAGGTCGAAGTACTCCATCATGGCGCGCGTGAGGCTGCGCACCTGGTGGCTCCAGCCGCCGATGGGGTTGCAGCCCACCACCATGCGCGGAATACTCACGTTGCCAATGGTGATGCGGGGAAGCGGCGCGGGGGCCTGCGCCGCCTGCGCGTTGGACGCCATGCCGGTGAGCGCCGCCGCGGATGCGCCCGCCAGAAAACCCCTGCGAGAGGTGCGCGCCACGCTGGAAGAAGCGTCAAGTTCCATCCTATCGGCCCTCCTTTCCAGTCGAGAACCGTCTCTCGCTTCGACGCGGCGCGGCGGTTTCCTACCTGTCTAGTCGGGCCACGATTGCCGGTCCCATCGCGCCCGCCTCAGCGTATCCGCGGCGCGCGCTGCGGCGTTGTGCTGGGTCCCAGCACCTTCGGCTTATCCCCCTCCCACACCAGCCGATCAATGCGCAGCGTGCGGCCCAGCGGGTTGGAGCCATACCGCGGTTCGCCCTGCTCGTCCCAGGCGTGATAGAGCATCCACTCCTCGCCCGCCCGTGTGCGCACAATGCACTGGTGCCCTGGTCCATACACTCTGCTCCCATCTCCCGCGAGCAGCGGGCCATCGTCCTTGGTATACGGGCCCTTCAGCGAACGAGACCAGGCGTGTGCCACGGAATAACGGCAGGTCTCCTTGGTGCCCTCGAAACCCGAGGCCGAGTAGAAGAGGTGATAGATACCGTTTCGATAGACCATCGTGGGTGCCTCGGTTACGCCGTACTCCCAGGGCCTGTCCGGGCGTATCAGCAGCGTCTTCTCGGAGGAGACGCTCAGGAGGTCCGGCGCCATGGCGCGCATCACGATGGCGCGCGGGTCCTCCTCGCTATAGATAAGGTAAGGCTTGCGGTCCTTGTCAAAGAAGATAGTGGCGTCTATCACCCCCAGACGGTTCTCTTCGGCGCGCACGAGGATCGCCTTGTGCTCGAACTGGCCAAGCGGGTTATCGCTCACGGCGATGCCGATGTCCCGCTTGCCGGTCTCCGGATTCAGAGCCGAATAGGTCATATAGAAACGATTGCGATAGCGGATGACCTCCGGCGCCCAGTAGTGCACGCGCGACCAGGGCACCGTGAACGCCGTGCCGCGGTGGGTCCAGTTCACCAGATCCGTGGATTCCATCACCTGAAATCCCTTTGCACCGGACTCGGTGGCGTATGCATAGAACTTCCCGCGGTATTCGACTACGTGCGGGTCTGGAAAGTCACGGGCATAGACGGGATTCGTATAGGTCCGCTCTCCGAGAGGCGCGCCGCCGCCCATGGCGGAGAGCGCGAGTATGGCCGGCAAGAACATGACGCAGAGTCTCCGTTCAGTGGTTGTGGTTTTCGGTGGTAGCAGCCGCGCCGGCCCCTCGCCGAAGTCTCCTCGTTGCGCTAGGCGCCGGTGCCTAGAGGCATGGCACGGCGTCGGCCGTTCCGCGGATGCTCAGCACGCGGAGGACTGCCTCCGTGTGGTGCAGGTTGTTGAGGAGCGGCTCGGTGTAGCGGATGGCGCCGAACTCCGCGCCGTCAATGTGGTGCTCCGCCCCCACGTGGTTGTTCCAGTCCACGCCTTCGGTCAGGAAGCCGTGCGGGCCGTAGTGGTGCTTCGCAATGGCGCGCAGAATGGTGAGCGCATGGCAGAGGTAGCGCTCCTCCACGGTCTCCTCATAGGCATCGAGGTAGGCAAGGGCCGCCTCCGCGTTCTCCCACATGTAGGCAGTGTCCCAGGAATCCTCCATGAAGAGAAGGCCTCGCGTGGCCACGCCGTTGCGGTCCTCGCGCATCTTGAAGCGCTCTAGACCAGCGAGTGCATCCTCGTACGCGAAGGTCCTGTATTCGGCCTGTTCAAACCAATGCGAGGCCGCGAGTAGCAGCCGAAAGGCCTCCGCGCGCGCCACGTTCTCATCGGCATCGTATGTGTCGTGATTAATGCTCCCATAGATGCCGCCTCGGCGGACGAAAGTGTCCAAGGCGGCACGCACGGCCTCTTCCGAGGCCTCCATCCCGCGCTGCCTGAGCGCAAGACCGAGCCACGGGATGTAGAGACCGTCCGCGCTGCCCAGAAAGAAGGGATCTACTGCGCCCTCCGGGCTGGCGGAGTAGGGCGAGCCATCCGGCGCGCAGCGGCGCGGA
>CAZGLN010000382.1:0-3055 GCA_964526545.1 uncultured Chthonomonadales bacterium | reverse complement strand
AGGCTGCCCGCCTGGGCGTGCTGCGCCTCTTGCGCCTATCTTCCGGCCTCTCCACTTATCCTGAGTTATTTCTGGATTCAGGGCGGATGGGTAGATCGCGTGCGGGTAGAGGCTCTTCGAGCGCTGGGCATGCGGGGCGCGCCAGGCGGACTGCCCGCCGTGCTGGAGGCGTTCGCCAACTCCTCTGGCTATGTGCGTCGGGCCAGCATAGAGGCGATGCTACGGCTGCTGCCTCGGCTGAGCGCCGCACACTACGGCACCTTCGGCGCCGATGTAACGGCCAAACTCGTGGGATTGCTCGGGTATGAGGATGCCCTGGCGGGGGCTGCGCTGCATGCTCTTGGCGCGGTGGGACACGGCAGCGCAGCCAAGGCCGTGGCCCAGAGGCTGGAACGTCTGCCGCCGGGCGATCTGCGCGAAACCGCCCTGCGCGTGCTGCCCGTGCTGGAAGAGCGTCTCCGCCGCGAAAACGAGGCAAGGACGCTGCTGCGGCCTTCCGCGGCGCCCTTGCAGCCCGAAACTCTGCTGCGCCCGGCCGGCACGGGCGCGACGGATGATGAGAGGCTTCTGCGGCCTTCTCGAAGCTCTGAGGACGACGACCAACGGCAGATGCTTAACGAAGAGGAGTGAGAAGGGTTGAACTGCCGCCGACATAATCCATTGATAACATAGGGCTGTCAGATGGCAATCATGCCTCCCAACTTCTTAGCGGGCCAGCGGCCAACCCGGCTGGCTAGAGAAATTGTCGCGCTGCGCAGCGGAAAGACCGTCGCCATGCCGTATGCCGCCGAGCAGAAGGAGAACCCCATGCCGTATCACCAAAGGAATGGTTTCACGCTCATTGAACTTCTCGTGGTCATCGCAATCATCGCAATTCTGGCCGCAATCCTCTTCCCCGTGTTTGCGCAGGCGCGCGAAAAGGCGCGACAGATCACCTGTCTGAGCAACATGCGGCAGCTTGGGCTTGGCCTGCAGATGTACATCTCCGACTACGACGAGACCTGCTTCTTCTTCGGGCATAACTCCCAGCTCAGCCGGGTGAATCCCATTGCACCGCTGGGCGCAACCCGTGAAAACCGCTGGTGGAACCAGATACTGCCCTATACCCGCACCACCGGAGACCTGCTGGTGTGCCCGAGCGACAGCGGCAGGCGCCCGCACGTGCTCGAGAATGGTCAGGACGGAAAGCCCTTCGTGCCGCGCTCCTATGTGGCCAACCGCGCCGCGGAATCGCTCTCGCTCGCTGCCGTCGAGACGCCCGCGGACATCGTGCTGGTTACCGAGAAGTCCTCCGCACCGTGGGCCGATGATTCCTGGTACGAGCCGCCGAAGAACCTCTACAACAAGATTAGCGGCGGAGTGGACCTCGGCGAGCCCGTGCTTGCCATGCGGCGGCACCACAACGGCTGCAACAACATGTTCTTTGATGGCCATGCCAAGTGGCTTGGGATAGGCTCGCTTCTGCGCACGCCCTGCGGTGAGCCCTACAGCGGGGTTGAGCTGATGCGCAGGTTCCCAATCCCGGGAGCCGCGCCGTGGCACCCGAACTGCCCTGAGTAGTCGCTTACCAGCCGGCCGCTCCTGAGAGGAACGCCGCGGGCGCGTAGCGAACTGGCCGCCATGAGACCATTTCTCCTGGCGGCTGTTCTCCTAATCGGCGCCCAACAGGCTCCCACCACCTTGCGCGACCCAAACCAGCACCTCGAGCGCACATCGTTTCAGACCGGCGGTCCCTATGATCCAAGGGTGGACATCCGCTCCGATGTCGCCATGGTCTACGGCATCACCGGAAACTTCCAGGAGCGGATGCGCGGCTGGAGGGAGCGGGGCTACATCATCCACCTGATGACAGGAGTATCCTGGGGCGAGTACCAGGACTACTTCAGCGGCAGGTGGGATGGCAAGAGCCACGCCGACGAAGCCCAGATGGACCGCTTCGGGCGCGAGATACTCCACGGACCCACGGTGCCCTACGTGGCCCCGAGCGCCGATTTCGGCAGATACCTCTGCGAGGGCGTTAAGCGCGCGATGGATGCGGGCGCCGAGGCGGTGCATCTGGAGGAGCCCGAGTTCTGGGTGCGCGCTGGCTACAGCGGCAGCTTCAAGCGCGAGTGGCAGGCCTATTACGGCGAGCCGTGGATACCGCCGCACTCCTCGCCCGACGCCCAGTACCGCGCCTCCAAGCTGAAATACTTCCTCTATCGCCGCGCGCTCCAGCAGGTGTTCGACTTCGTGCAGGAAGAGAACCGACGGACGGGCCGAAACGTGCGTTGCTACGTGCCCACGCACAGCATGATCAACTATGCCCACTGGCGCATCGTAAGTCCCGAACAGAGCCTGGTGCTGCTGAATGGGTGCGACGGCTACATCGGGCAAGTCTGGACCGGCACCAGCCGCACGCCCAATCGGTATCGCGGCGAACTGCGTGAGCGAACCTTCGATACGGCGTTCCTCGAATATGGGGTGCTCCACAACCTGGTCCGGTCAACCGGTCGGCGGATGTACTACTTGAACGACCCCGTCGAGGACAATCCGGATCACACCTGGGAGGACTATCGCCGCAACTGGGAATCGACTCTGGTCGCCTCGCTGCTGTGGCCCGATGTCTGGCGCTTCGAGGTAACGCCCTGGCCGGAGCGGCCGTTCATTGGCAAGTACCCGCAAGAGGGCAGTGCTGAGCGCGTGGGCATCTCGCCGGAATACGCCACGGAGCTGCTGACGGTTTTCAATGCACTCAACCACATGAAGCAGACGCGCATCGAGTGGAGCTGCGGCACGAGGGGAGTGGGAGTGCTGGTCTCCGACACGATGATGTTTCATCGCGGCGAGCCAGCGCCGGGCGATCCGCATCTCGGGTCCTTCTATGGGCTCGCGCTGCCTCTTCTTAAGTCCGGCGCACCGGTGCAGCCCGTGCAGATTGAGAACTTGCACCTGCCGGACTACCTGAAGCCCTACAAGGTGCTCTTCCTCACCTACGAAGGGCAGAAGCCGCCAAGCCCCGATGCGCACAAGCATCTGGCCGAATGGGTGCGCAAGGGCGGCTCGTTGGTCCTTG
>CAZGLN010000381.1:0-3064 GCA_964526545.1 uncultured Chthonomonadales bacterium | reverse complement strand
ATCCGGATGAGCCGCGCCTGCTCATCCGACGCGATCCCACGGAGACCGGCGGCACCTACTATCGGCTGCTGCCGGAGGGTCTTATTGAGAATTGGGACGGCGTAACGCTGCGCATGCGGCCTAACAAGGAGGGGCTAGACCTGAACCGCAACTTCCCTGCTCACTGGCGGCAGGAAGTCGAGCAGCACGGCGCCGGCCCCTACCCCACCAGCGAGCCCGAGGTGCGCGCCATCGTGCAGTTCATAGCATCCCATCCAAACATCACCGCGGGCATCACATTTCACACGTATAGCGGCGTTCTGCTGCGGCCCTACGGCACGCAGAGCGACGAAAACTTCCCGGCCGAGGACCTCTGGACGTACCAGAAGATTGGCGAGAAGGGAACCGCCCTCACGGGGTATCCCGCGATCTCGGTGTTCCACGATTTCAAGTACCACCCCAAGGAGGTGATCACCGGCGTCTTCGATGACTGGCTCTACGATCACCTCGGCATCTTCGGATGGACCGTCGAAATATGGTCAGCACAACGCATGGCAGGCATCAAATCCTTCGGTCCCGAGAAACCCGAGGGCGGTTACAAGTTCATTGATTGGTACCGTGATCATCCGGTGGAGGACGACCTCGCTCTGCTCAAGTGGGCTGATGAGCACCTGCCAGGCGAAGGCTACGTAAACTGGTACCCATACGAGCATCCGCAGCTTGGACCCATTGAACTCGGCGGCTGGAACCCGTTCCTCATGTTTCGCAATCCGCCGCCCGCTCTGCTGCGCGACGAGATCGCCAGATTCCCAAAATGGCTGACATGGCATGCCCTCATCTCCCCGAAGCTGGAGATACACTCACTGGATCTGTTCCCGTTGGGCAATGGGGTCTACAAGTTGCGCCTGGTCGTGGAGAACACGGGCTGGCTGCCCACCTACGTAACCAAGAAGGCGCTGGAGCGCAAGACCACGCGGGGGGTCATCGCGGAGATCACACTGCCCGAGGGAGCGGAACTGCTCACTGGGAAGACGCGGGAGGAGCTGGGCCAGCTTGAGGGTCGGGCTTACGATGCGCCGGCTCCCTCTGCATGGTCTGCGGATAACACCGACGAACGCGCCAAGTTCGAGTGGACTCTGCGGGGACCGTCCGGTTCCACGCTCGCGCTCACGGTGCGTCACGAGCGTGCCGGTACCCTGCGGCGCGAGGTGGTACTCACGTAGGCTCCGTCGGGGAAGCCCATGCAATTCCTAGCAGGCCGCCGGAAGCGTTCGGCGGCCTGCTAGGTCTGGTCAGGGTGGATGTCGGATGAAGACGCTGTTTTAGTGTCCTCGATGGCGCGTGCCGCAAGGACAAGGGCATCAAAGAGGCTGTCGGGCACGGAACACCTGAGCGCCCTGGCAAAGCTGCCCTTCTTCCGCGCCAGCGCGATACATTCCACGCTCGCGCAGACGTAGCTGCCGCGCCCGTTCGCCTTGCCGGAGACGTCGTAGGAGACGCACCCGTCCGGAGCCCGCACCACGCGGAGCAAGGACCGCTTATCGCCGGCGGACCGGCACGCCACACAAGTCCGGACGGGCACGTGACGACCACGCATCCTCAGTCTCTCTTCATACCGATGCGCGTTAACGGGAGCAGAGACTACTCCGCCGCAGCATCGCCGGGCAGAGACTCCGCTACACCCGCGTCGGCAACAATCTGCAGGTCCTCGTCAGGTCCCGTACCGTTGGATCCGCCCACTTCGTGCTCCATGTGGACTGCCTCCTGCCGCTCACCCTCATCGGGCATGCCCGTCTGGTAGGCCGACTCACCGGCAGCACCGCCCGTAGCCTCCAAGAGAGCCTCGCGGCTCATCTGCGATTCGCTGCGGATATCAATCCTCCAACCTGTGAGGCGGGCTGCCAGCCGCACGTTCTGCCCAGATCGGCCTATCGCCAAGGAGAGCAGGTTATCGGGCACGACGACCAGCGCGGACTTGCTGCTTTCGTCCAGGGTAACCTTCGCGACTTTGGCCGGCGAGAGCGCCTCGGCAATGAACTGTGCAGTGTCCTCGGACCAACGGATGATGTCAATCTTCTCGTCGTAGAGCTCGTTGACCACGGCCTGCACGCGCGTTCCGCGATGCCCAACGCAGCTCCCGACGGGGTCCACACGCTCATCGCGCGAACAGACGGCAATCTTCGAGCGAGCGCCTGGCTCGCGCGCCACGGCCTTAATGGTCACGATTCCGTCGTTGATCTCGGGTACTTCCAGTTCGAAGAGCCGCCGGATGAGCGCCGGGTGGGTGCGGGACACGGTAACCAAGGGGCCCTTGTTCGTGTTGCGCACTTCCAAAATGTAGACCTTAATGCGGTCATGGAACCGGTACGGCTCGGTGGGAACCTGCTCCTGAACCGGCAGCACGGCTTCCACCTTCCCGAGATTGATCAAGTAGTTGTTCTTGTCGCGACGCTGGACCTCACCCGTAACGACCTCGCCCACCCGCTGGCTCAGCTCCTCGTAGAGCTTCGTGCGCTCGGATTCGCGCAGTTTCTGCACCATGGCTTGCTTGGCAGCCTGCGCCGCGATGCGCCCGAAGGAGTGGGGAGTTACATCCTCCTCGATGACGTCGCCGACCTTTACTCCTGGCCGCAGCCTTACGGCTTCCTCGTGGATGATATCGTTCGGTCCCGGATCCTCGGCGTCATCGTCCACCACGTGAAGCACTGAGTAGACGCGGAATGAGGCATCGGACCGGTTGATGCGCACCTTTATCTCGCCGTACTGGGGAACACGATTCACAAAGTTCTTCTTATAGGCCGAGACAAGCGCCTGCTCTACGGTCTCCAGCAGGTCTTCCGCGGATATCTCCTTCTCCCGCGCTATCTGCTGCAGAGCATCGAGAAAGTCTGTGCTCATTGTTCCCCTCCATATACGAAACACAAGCCGCCCGGAGAGGCGGCCGCGAAAGGACGAGGAGGGCCAACAGGCCGCTCCAGATGGGCTCTTGTGACGGCGTATTATATCACATGGGGGCGGCTCTGACAACCGATCGAATTGCCTCACCTAAGATCTTGCCGAAGGGTGGTCGTTGCCTCATGTAAGG
>CAZGLN010000380.1:0-3073 GCA_964526545.1 uncultured Chthonomonadales bacterium | reverse complement strand
GCGGTGCCCATCAAGCTGCACGGTGTCAGCGAACCAAACGGAACGATGATGCGGATAAGGCTCCGTCTTCTGCACGGTAAGGGGAAGCCCGCCAGGGCTTAGCAGCGGATAGAGATGCGGCAGATCCACCGCCGGCCCATAGTTGAACACGGCGACCTCCGCGCCGTCCACGCGGAACGTGATGCGCCCTCGCGCGCTGTCGTTCTCGGCGGTAACGCGCTGTGCCGAAGCCTCGGAAACCAAGGCGCCAAGGATGGCGATGATACCGTAAAGTGACCGCAGATTCCGCATCGCGGTGGCAACCTGTGGGCGGCGTCGGGCCGCGTCTGGTCTCGGCATCTTTGCTCCATTTCCTACACCCGCTCCGGATGCTTGTAGGGCGCTCGACGCGGACGGTGCAGAAGCTTGTTGGCTTCGTCGTCTCCTGGGAAACGCTCTGCAGCCGGGTCCCACTCCAGGCGCCGCCCAAGTTGGCGGGCAATGTTGCCCAGATGGCACACCGTCGCGGAGCGGTGGCCTATCTCCACGTCGGCGAGCGGCTGCTTTCGCTCACGCACGCATTGGAGCCAGTTGCGCATGTGCGTATCGGGCAGAGGCTTCGAGGCTCCTGCCGCCTTCAATGCATCGGAGGCGATCTCGGTTGGGTACGAGACGCACTGGTTGCGGTCTATGGTGATTCGGCCTTCCGTCCCAAGGAAGACGGCGCCGCCGGCCGGCCCCGTGGCAAGCTCAACCACCACTCCATTCGCATAGCGGAAGAAGACCGCGGGTGTACTGCACATGCGCTCCCCGCGCGCGCGATCCTCGGGCTCTCGGTAGGTGGGCGGCGAGAAGGGCCCACCCTCCACCCAGATCTCCACCGGGCCGGTGTGATCCATTCCGAGCGCGGATTGCACCTGGTCGAGCCCATGGCTGCCCCAGCCCGTCATCTCGCCGCCGGAATATGGTCGGAAACTAATCCACCCCGGCCTGCCCCGCGGAGTGTAGAGCTCGGGATGGTACGGCACCAGGGGGTTCGGGCCGCACCACATCTCCCAGTCGAGCCCGCTGGGAATCGGCCGAGCGGGAAGCGCACACTCCCAAGGGCTCGGGTAGTTGTTGGCAATCACACGCTGAATGCGCCCTATCCGCCCCGAACGCACCAGTTCACAGCCCACCTGGTTCACCAGCATGGAGCGCTGCTGGCTGCCTGTCTGCACCACGCGGCCGTACTTGCGCGCCGCGGCAACCATCAGTCTGCCCTCTCCGATCGTAAGCGTGAGCGGCTTCTCTACGTAGAGGTCCTTGCCCGCCTGGCAGGCGAGTATACAGATGAGCGCGCGCCAGTGCTCGGGAGTGGCGGTGATAATCGCATCCACGTCCTTGCGCTCCAGCACTCGGCGAAAGTCCGTGCAGTGCGCCGCGCCGAGAGTCTCCGCCACGGCAGCCGCCCTTGCCCCGTACACATCGCACACGCTCACCACCCGCACCTCGCCCGTCATTACGGCGCCTCTCAGCACGCTGCTGCCCTGTCTGCCGACGCCGATGGCCGCAACTCCTATGCGTTCGTTGGGCCCCGGCCTGCGAAGGACGCCGGAGGGGATCACCGCGGGCATGCCGAACGTTAGCAGACCTGCCGCCACCTCGCGGCGGCTCGGCATCTGGCCGAATGGGATATCCTGCGCCTGGTGCGTACGCCTGATGGATGAAGGACCTGCCATGAACCGCCTCGCCATAATCATGCTCTTCCTGGTGCCGGCGCTTGCAGCCATCCTTGCCGGCAGTGTCTGGGCCGCTCCGCAGCGCAAGCAGCTGAAGGTCCTGGTGGTTGCTGGAGGACATGCGTATCCCGTGCAGCCCTTCCGCGCGATCTTCGATTTCTATAAGGATATGCGCTGCACCTTCGTAGAGGAGCGAGAGACGGCGGAGGCATTCGAGGATCTGAACACCTTCAACTACGATGTCATTGTTCTGTACAACTACATGCGTAACCCTACTCCAGCGCAGCAGCGGAACATCCTTGCGGTTACGCGCAAGGGCACGGGCCTCGTCATCGTTCACCATGCCATCTACGGCTACCGACCGTGGCCGGAGTATGCCAGGATTGTCGGCGTAACCTCCTGGCTCACCGGCACCGAGTACAACGTTCGGATGCGGATCAAGGTGGCCGATGCCGACCACCCCATCACGCGCGGGCTCTCCGACTTCGAGGTCGTGGACGAGACCTATGCGGGCAGCCAACTGGCACCCGGTGTGCGGGTGCTCCTGGAGACGGACGAGCCGCGTAACGCCCGCCATATTGCGTGGGTCCATCAGTACAACCGCTCCCCGGTGGCCTATATCCAGCTCGGCCACGGCGAGAGCGCATACAAGAACCAGCACTTCGTTGAGATTCTGGGCAGGGCCATCCGCTGGGCGGCGCAGCCGCCCCGCGATCGGCAGCTCCTGCCCTTGCCGGATTACGATCTCCCGTGAACGCGATAGACGGATGGAGAGCATGACCACACCCGACTACCTCAACCCAGACCTGCCCTTCGCCCAGCGTGCGGCGGATCTCGTTGCCCGCATGACTCTCGAGGAGAAGGTCTCCCAGATGGTGCACGAGGCCGCGGCAATACCGCGGCTAGGTATTCCCGCCTACAACTGGTGGAACGAGTGCCTTCATGGTGTGGGCAGGGCCGGCATCGCCACCGTCTTCCCGCAGGCCATCGGTCTGGCAGCCATGTTCGATGCCCCGTTCCTGCACAAGGTGGCCACAGCCATCTCGGATGAGGCCCGCGCCAAGCACCATGACCATGTGCGCGCCTCTGGAGGGTCCTCGGCCTGGTACTTCGGCCTCACCTTCTGGTCGCCCAACATCAATCTGTTTCGTGATCCGCGCTGGGGTCGCGGCCAGGAGACCTACGGCGAGGATCCCTACCTTTCAGGGCGGCTGGGCGTCGCCTTTGTTCAGGGGTTGCAGGGCGACGATCCCAGGTACCTCAAGCTCGTGGCCACACCGAAGCATTACGCGGTGCACAGTGGCCCGGAAGCAGAGCGGCATGGATTTGATGTGGTGGTCTCCGCGCGGGACCTGCGCGAAAGCTACCTGCCC
>CAZGLN010000379.1:0-3077 GCA_964526545.1 uncultured Chthonomonadales bacterium | reverse complement strand
AGGCCAGCTCGTGCAGGTCGGCGGTGTTGGGGTCGCGCAGGCTCACCACGTTGCATTGGGCGGCACCCTCGGCAATCAAACGGCGCAGGCGCGGCATCGCAACTACCACGCGCAGCCGTCGTTTGGCCTCGAAGGAGCCCTCTGCGCGCACGTACAGGGTGCCGCCTGCGGCGTCCGTTCGGATATGGCGCAACAGGTTGTCATCGCCCTCCACATGCACGTGCTGCGCGGGGCCGACCTGTACATCCACGGTAAGCACCGAGCCGCACCGGAGGCTGTCGAATCCCGCGACCTTCCTCTCTTCCTCGGCTGCCGTGCCGGATCCCAGAAGAGCAGGGCTCAGCCGCGGAGGGGTGCATCCGGATACGAGTGCGACGACCGCTGCCACGCCCAGCAGGGCCACAAGGGAGGCTAAAGACGCGGCAAGCCCCCCTTGGCGCCAAGGGGGGCTAAGCTTGCGGGCCGAGCCCAAGGCTATACCCTTTCAGCGAGCTTCTGAGCCGCGGCTGTGTCCACGCCAACACCGGGGCCCATCGTTGAGGAGACGGTGATCTTCTTCAGATAACGTCCCTTGGCGGCCGCGGGCTTCGCCTTGATGAGGGCATTGATCAGAGTCAGGAGGTTGGTGGTGAGCTGCTCCGTGGTGAAGCTGGCCTTGCCGATGGGGCAGTGGATGATGCCGGCCTTCTCCACGCGATACTCGGCGCGCGTGGCTCCCTTGATCTCCTTGACGACCTGGCCAACGTTGGGAGTGACCGTGCCGGCTTTCGGGTTAGGCATCTTCTGCTTAAGGATGGAGCCCAGCCGCCCGACCAGGGGCATCATGTCCGGCGAGGCCACGAAAAGATCGAACTGGGTCCAGCCGTCCCAACCCTTCTGAATGCGCTCGACCAGGTCCTCCGCGCCCACTTCGTCGGCGCCGGCGGCTTTGGCATCATCGGCTTTGTCAGCGCGGGCGAATACAGCCACCTTTCGGGACTTGCCCGTGCCGTAGGGCAGGCTCACCGTGCCGCGCACCATCTGGTCGCCATGGCGCGGATCCACCCCCAGATTCACCGCCGCCTCAATGGTTTCGTCGAACTTAGCAGTGGCCAGCTCCTTTACCCGCGCCAGCGCGGCCTCCGGCTCCAGGATCTCCTCCCGGTCCACCTTCTTGAGGAGCTGCGTGAAACGCTTGCTGTGACGGGGCTTGCCGACCTTGGCCTCGCGGCGCTGCCGCGTGGATACCTTTGCTCCAGGCATCTTCGATGTCTCCTGTGGTGCGTGCGACGCTCACGCGTCTCCCACTTGATAGCGCCGTACCGTTCGGCGCGAGGAATGCTACTTCTCTACGTTCACACCCATTGATCGGGCGGTGCCCGCGATAATCCGCATGGCCGCCTCGATATCGTTTGCGTTCAGGTCGGCCATCTTGGTCTCGGCGATCTCCCGTATCTGGTCGCGAGTAAGCGTGCCAACCTTTACCTTGTTGGGAGTGCCCGAGCCGGCGGAGATGCCGAGCGCCTTCTTGATGAGGTCGCATGCCGGCGGAGTTTTGGTAACGAACGTGAACGAGCGATCCTCGTAGATCGTTATCTCAACGGGCACAATGGAGCCGACCTGAGCGGCAGTGCGTTCGTTGTAGCTCTTGATGAACTCCATCATGTTGATGCCGTAGGGGCCCAGCGTGGATCCCACCGGCGGCGCGGGGGTTGCCTTGCCGGCGGGAATCTGCAGCTTGACCACGGCGGTTACCTTCTTTGCCACTCTCTTCCTCCAGGCGCCCAGCGAATGCGGCGCTGCTACGCCTTCTCCACTTTGGTGAACTCAAGCCACACAGGCGTATCGCGGCCGAAGATGTTGATGGAGACGCAGAGCTTCTCGCGTTCGGCGTTGACTTCTTCCACGCGGCCCTTGAAATCCGCGAAGGGTCCCTCGGTCACGCGCACGAGATCGCCCTTCGCCCACTGAACCTTGGGGCGAAGCGAGGTGCCCTCGTCCGGGTGCAGCAGCGCGGCGACTTCCTTCTCCTGAAGGGGAACGGGTTTGTTGCCCGCGCTGACGAATCCGATGACTCCGGTGGTGGATTTCACCAGGTACCAGGTGTCCTCGTCCAGCACCATGTCAATAAGCACATAGCCCGGAAAGACCTTGCGCTTCACTTCCTGCCGCTTACCGCCACGAGTCCGCACCTCCACCTCGGTGGGGATGCGGATGTCGAAGATCTTGTTGCGCAGGTTGCGCGCCTCCGCCTGACGGAGGATGTTGGTCATTACCTTGTTTTCGTGGCCCGAGTAGGTGTGGACCGGATACCAGTGTCGCTGACTTGTGGGCATGAGTTCCTACTTAAACAGACTGAACTTCCGGGTAACGAAGGTCAGCAGAAAATCAATGGCCCCAATATAGAGGGCCACGATGACAATGACCGTGAGCACCACGGTAGTTAGGCGCCAGGCTTCCCGAGGCGTGGGCCAGGTAGTTTTTTGCAGCTCAACCCACACCTCGTGGAAGAAGCCCCTGCCGCGCACCAGCACGGAAGGCTTCCTGGCCTGAACAGGCGCGGTCGGAGTCTTCTTTCCCTTGGTCGGTTGCTCAACGGCCATTACGATATCCCCAGTCTGCCGGCGCCGCCCCTGTACTGCGAGCTACCTCGGCGGCTTGCCGATGACCTCGCATGCGCGCCTGGTCGCCCAATGCCAAACTGACTTACGGGAGACCCGCGGCGGAGCGGCTGCCCGGCAACGCGCATACGTCCCAAGAAGCAGGGCAGGGGTGGCAGGATTCGAACCCGCGACCGCCCACTTTGGAGGCGGGTGCTCTACCAGCTGAGCTACACCCCTTCGAACTGCTAGGCAAGGTAACGGCTACCGGCCTACTTCTGCTCTCTATGCAGGGTGTGCTTCCGGCATGGGGGGCAGTACTTCCGCAGCTCCATGCGTCCCTGCTGTCGTTGACGATGCTTGGTCGTGGTGTAGTTCCGCGACCGGCAGTCCGTACATGCCATCGTGATTATAATGCGCGTCTCTTTCGCTGCCACGGCTCACTCCGCCTTCCGTCGGCTGCATCCGGGCTGGAGGCTGCGTGCCGCCAGCCCGGGC
>CAZGLN010000378.1:0-3086 GCA_964526545.1 uncultured Chthonomonadales bacterium | reverse complement strand
CGTGGGTCATCCCCTGCTGGATATTGCGCGCCCCACTCTCACCCGCGAGGAGTTCGCCGACCGCCTCGGGCTCAACCCGGAACATCCGCTGATTGGCCTGCTGCCCGGAAGCCGCCGATTCGAAATTGAGCACAACACCGGCGTCATGCTGGAAGCGAGCGCGCGCATCGCTCGGGAGACGCCAGAGGCGCAGTTCGTCTTCGGCATCGCCTCGCCAACCGCCCTGCCCATCGTGCAGCGCATAGTTCAGTCCGCGCTCGCTGCGGCCGAAAGAGAAACGACGCACGGTGAGCGGGCCGACAAGGAATCGGAACCGGCGGCAAGGCGCGGCTCGCGTGAGCAGGTCCTGGCCACGCCGGAGGGGCTCAGCCTCACTCCGCAGGAGTATGCGCGGTGGCTCGGTTCGCGCAGACGCCGGGCGCAAGCCAGTCCTGACGCCGCGTCGCTGCCCGTGGTGCTGGCACAGGATCTCACGTACGACATCATGGCGCACTCTGATGCGCTTCTCGTCTGCTCCGGCACGGCCACCCTGGAAGCGGCTATCATAGGCACACCGATGGTCATCCTCTATCGAGGCTCGCGGCTGATGCAGGCCGAGGCGGCCGTGCGGCGCATTCGACCAGAACACATAGGGATGCCCAACATCGTGGCGGGACGCAGAATAGTGCCGGAGTACATTCAGAACGAAGCCACGCCGGCCAGGTTGGCAGAAGAAGTGCTAGCGCTGCTGTCGCGCCCTGACGAGCGCGCACGCGTGAAGAGAGATCTCGCCGAGGTGCGTGCCGCTCTGGGCGAACCCGGGGCCAGCGCCCGCACTGCGCGGATGGTGCTCGCTCTCGCCGAGGGTGAGGATCAACACCAGGTCAAATGAGCGATCAATCCGAGAATTCGGCCACTAGAAAGCCCGCTACAGATCGCGAGACGGCGAAGCGCCTGATTGGCTACCTGCGCCCCCACACAGGCACCATTGTGCTGGGCCTGCTCTGCGCCGCGGGTGTCGCGGGAATCACCACGCTGCTCTCCTGGGCCGCCAAACTCACCATAGACGCAATGACCCAGGACATCCGCCGGCTAAACATCATCTGTGCGCTGGTGGTTGTCATCTTTGTCATCAAGAGCCTTCTTACCTACGGCCAGATGTACCTCTTCTCGCTCGTGGCGCAGCGCGTAACTGCAAGGCTCCGCGACGAGATCTTCGCGCATCTGCACTCTCTCTCGCTCTCCTTCTTCAACAAACGCCGAACCGGCGCCATCATGTCCACGCTCACCGCGGATGTGCCTGTGATCCAGCAAGCCACCCTGATGGTGCGCGACATTGTGGCCGCCCCCCTGGGAATCATCGGCGCCTTCGCGGTACTCTCCTACACCTCCTGGCGCCTTACTCTGGCCGCCGTGTTCGTGGTGCCGCTGATGGGCGCGGTCATCCGCGCGATTGGCAAGCGCATCCGCCGCATCTCAACCATGGTCCAGATTAAGCTGGGCGACATCGCCACCATCGCCGAGGAGACCATCTCCGGCGTGCGCATCATCAAGAGCTTCTCGGCTGAGCGGGAAGAGGTGGAGAGGTTCGCACGCGAGAACCACCAGGCGTTTCAGACGGTGATGAAGGGTGAGCGCCGCCGGGCCCAGCTGCGGCCCATCGTGGAGTTCATCGGCGCCTTCGGCATCGCCCTGGTCATCTTCCTGGGGGGACACGAAATCGCTCTGAATACGCGCCTGGCGGCCGCCGGCGCGCCGCCTATCAGCAACCTTCGCACGGTCGGCGACCTCTCCATGTTCGTGCTGCTCCTCCAGCAGATCGCCCGATGCGTGGGGGAAATCGGTGGCATCAACACCACCTATCAGCACGCACTCGCCGCCGCGGACCGCATATTCCGGGAAGTTCTGGATCAGCGCAGCGAACTTAAGGAGAAGCCCGACGCCCCCGAGATGCCGCCGATCCAGGGCCGCGTGCGTTTTCAGAATGTCCGCTTTGAGTATGAAGCCGGCCAGCCCGTGCTGGAGGATATCTCGTTTGAGGCGGAGCCCGGCGAGATTGTGGCGCTGGTCGGGCACTCCGGCGCGGGCAAGAGCACGCTCGTGGACCTGATACCGCGATTTTACGACGTTACCTCCGGCACCATCACGATTGACGGCATGGACATCCGCGACGTGAAGATTGAGTCGCTGCGGCGCCAGATCGGCATCGTGCCTCAGGAATCCTGGCTCTTTGCCGGCACCCTGCGCGAGAATATCGCCTACGGCAAACGCAACGCCACCGAGGAAGAGATCCGCAGCGCGGCCTACGCCGCGAACGCCTACTTTATTGACGGGATGCCGGACAAGTTCGACACGCTGGTGGGCGAGCGCGGTATTCGGCTCTCGGGCGGCGAACGCCAGCGGATCGCCATCGCCCGGGCAATTCTGATGAATCCGCGCATCCTCATCCTCGATGAGGCCACGAGTTCGCTGGACGCATCCTCCGAGGCGCTTGTGCAGGAAGCGCTTGAGCAGCTCATGCACGGCCGTACGACCTTCATAATCGCGCACCGGCTCTCAACCGTCCTGGGCGCCGATCGCATCCTCGTCCTGGAGCAGGGCCGGATCGTGGAATCTGGAAGCCACCAGGAGCTCCTCTCCGCGGGCGGAGCCTACGCCACACTCTACCAGCATCAGTTCCGCGGCGAGCTTGGCGGTTAACCTTCTTCCATGTCCGATGCCCCGCCCAAGCCCGCCCGCGATCTCCGCTCGGACCTTCTCGCTCTCCTTGTCTGGTCCATCGCCAGGCTTATCGGAATGACGCTGCGCACGCGCATCGAGCATGAAGAAAGGCTGGAAGAGACCATCGCGCGGCACCACGGCGCCATCCTGGTAACGTGGCATGGGCGCACCCTTATCCCGGCGAATCTCTTCCGCAATCGCGGCTATTGGGCACTCATCTCCCTCTCTCGCGACGGCGAGATACAGGACCGCATCTTTCGCAGATTCGGCTACCAGACCATCCGAGGCTCCACCGGCCGCGGAGGAGTGCGGGCAGCCCTGCAGTTGGCACGCAAGATCGCGGAGGGCGGCGTGCTCGCCTTCACGCCGGATGGGCCGCGCGGTCC
>CAZGLN010000377.1:0-3088 GCA_964526545.1 uncultured Chthonomonadales bacterium | reverse complement strand
GAGATGGTTGTGCCGCAGCGCGAGCTGCAGGGAGTAATCGCCGCCGTCCTCGAGGCGCATCCCTACGAAGAAGTGGCTTACGATGTAACGCCCATCCGAAACCCGGGCGTGTTCTACGGTCGCGGGCGCATCGGCGAACTCCCGCTGAAGGTCTCACCAGAGACCGTTCTGGCGCAAGTGCAGGATGCTCTCGGCATCACGTCGCTGCGCTGCTCCCACCGCTCGGAGATGCTGGTGGGAACGCTGGCGGTGGCGAGCGGACGGGCGGACGGCCTGGTGTGGTCCGCAAGCCGCGCGGGCGCGGGAGCGATTGTGATGGGAGGCGCCACACCCCATGACATGATGCTGGCCGAGGGCAGCGCCACTGTCATCGTGGATGTGGGCTACAAGGCCTCCGTCGCGCCCGGCCTGCGCAGCCTCTGCCGGCAGCTCCAGAACACCTTTGCGGGCGATGCCGAGGTCGTCTACACGGAGTAGAGCGCGGAATCGCCCAATCTCAGTGGGAAGTAGCGATCCGGCCGCCCGAATCTTTCCGCATGGCGCCCGGGTACCGTGCGGTTATCAAGAAGGCAGATCGAGAATGAGGACCCAAGCATGCGCGTATACGTAACCCGCGAGCTACCCAAGCAGGCCCTGGACATCATTGAGTCCGCCGCGGAGATGGAGGTTTGGCCGGGCGAGGGTCCGCCTCCGCGTGACGAACTCATGCGAAAAGTAGGCGATGCAGAGGGCTTACTGTGCCTCCTTACCGACCGCATCGATTCCGAGCTCCTGGACCATGCCCCGCGCCTGCGCGTGGTGAGCCAGATGGCAGTGGGTTACGACAACATAGACGTACAGGCATGCACGGCGCGGGGAGTGAAGGTAGGCAATACCCCTGGAGTGCTTACCGAGACCACCGCCGACCTCGCCTTCGGCTTGCTCCTGGCAACAGCGCGCAGACTGGTGGAAGCCGAGCAGTTTCTGCGGGCAGGCAAGTGGACCACCTGGTCGCCGATGCTGCTGACCGGTGTGGATGTGCACCACGCCACGCTGGGCATCGTGGGTATGGGCAGAATAGGCTACGAGGTGGCCAAGCGCGCCAGGGGCTTCGATATGCGTGTGCTCTACTCCGACCTGCGCGCTCACGAGCCCGCAGAACGCGACTTGGGAGCGGAGCGCCTCGCTCTCGATGAGGTCCTGAAACAGTCGGACTTCGTAACGGTCCACACACCTCTGCTGCCGGAGACCCGCCATCTGCTCGGCGCACGCGAGTTCGCCCTGATGAAACCCACCGCTATCCTCATCAACACGTCGCGCGGCCCCGTAGTGGATCAAGCCGCCCTGGTCCAGGCGCTTCGCGACGGCACCATTCGCGCCGCGGGTCTGGACGTGTTCGAGGTGGAGCCTCTGCCGATGGACGACCCGCTGCTCACCCTGGACAACGTGGTGCTGCTGCCGCATATCGGCTCGGCGAGCGTGGAGACTCGCACCAAGATGGCTGTGCTCGCAGCACAGAATCTTGTCGCGGGGCTACGAGGCGACCCGCTCCCCAACCCCGTGAACTGAGGCTCGAACGCCCTCGCGTGGGGTGTCCTGGGTCACGAGCTCACCGTGATAGCCCGTCAGCGCGCCGGAGAGCACCCGCACCTTCACGAGACGCCCTACTAGCCGCTCCGCATCCTTGCCTGCCGGCGCCGGCAGATGAACCATCTTGAAGGTTCGCGTATAGCCCGCGAGACGCGTGCGGTCTCGCTCGCTCCGCCCCTCCACCAGCACCTCGACCTCGCTCCCCACATGGGCCTGATTAATCTGCAGCGTAATGCTGTTCTGCAGCGCAATGACCTCGTTCAGCCGCGCCACCTTCACCTCGCGCGGCACCTGGTCCGGCATCTCTGCGGCACGCGTGCCCGGGCGCACGGAATAGGCGAACATGAACGCGCCGTCGAACCGTATACGCTCAACCACGCGGAGCGTGTTGCGGAACTGGGCCTCCGTCTCGCCCGGAAAGCCCACCAGGATATCCGTGGTGATGGCGATGCCGGGCACCTGCTCCCGCAGCTTGTCCACAATCCGCAGGAAGTCCGAGACCGTATAGCCTCTCCGCATGCGGCCAAGCAGCTCGTCGTCACCTGCCTGCAGAGGCAAGTGCACGTGCTCACACACCTTCGGCAGCCTGCCAATCGCCTGAATCAGATCGTCGCTGAAATCCCGCGGGTAGGGCGAGGTGAAGCGGATCCGCCGGATGCCGGGTATTGCCTCTATCCGCTCGAGCAGCGTGGCGAACGGCACCCTCCCCTCTGCGAGGTTCTTGCCGTAGGAGTTGACCGTCTGCCCCAGGAGAGTAACCTCGCGCGTGCCGCCGCGCGCAAGCCACTCGACCTCGCGCAGAATCTCCGCTGTTGGACGGCTGCGCTCACGCCCCCGAGTGAAGGGCACAATACAGAAACTGCAGAACTTGTCACAGCCGTACATGATGGGCACATGCGCCTTTAGCTTCGGTCGGCGGGCGAGATTGCGCAGCGGAACATCCGTCACCACGGCGCCGCGACGCTCCGGCAAATGCAGCTCCTCAACAGCCGCCCTGCCCTGGTCCGAGTCCGGCCCGGCGATCTCGCGCGTACGCAATACCCGCCGAATCACCTCGGGCAGGGCGCCCAGATTTCCGGTGCCCATTACGAAATCCACATGAGGGGCGCGCCGCCGTATCTCCGCGCTCTCCACCTGCGCCATGCATCCGCATACTCCCAGGATGGTCTCCGGACGCGCAAGTTTCAGCGACTTGAGCTCGCCGAGCTTGCTGTAGACCTTGTCCTCGGGCTTGCGTCGCACGGAGCAGGTGTTAAGGAGAATCACCGACGCGTCATCCACGCGTGAGACCGGCCGATAGCCCATTTCCTCCAGAAAGAGGCCGAGCTGCTCGCTGTCTTCGTCATTCATCTGGCAGCCCCACGTCAGGATGTGATAACCCGGCGCGGGCGGTTTCTGCATGCTCATGGGCGCTATTATAGCCAACCAGGCGCCCACAATGAGCACGACATCGGGCTGCAGCCTTCTTCTTGTATGGCGCGAGCCGCTCTGATATACTTGCCCCATGCCTGCACCTACC
>CAZGLN010000376.1:0-3122 GCA_964526545.1 uncultured Chthonomonadales bacterium | reverse complement strand
GAAGCAACCGTCCCCACCGTACGAAGCAGCCGGGATAGTGCTTCTTGATATACGTTCGATAGAAATCCTCAACGCGCTGACGATCGAGGTCGGACAGGACGATCCAAAACACATGGCATTGCTCAGAGCCTGTCAAGAAGTGGTTGGTACGTGAAACACTTACAGCCGCAACCCATGACGAGGGCGGGAGCTCTATCGGACTATATAGCCGTTGGCCACCGAGATGCGTTATTCGCGGAAGCGGCTTACTGCGTGAGGAGGTCCCTGCTGCAGGCTTGCCTTTCGACAATACCAGACCTAGGGCACCAACGATAATTAGCACAAAGCACTTATTCCACTGCATCATGCCACCTCCTGAACGGTCCCAACACTCGCAACCTCCCGCTGCAGGCACATGTTGACGAGCCGCCCATCGGCAAGCATTCGTCAAATGGGCTACGTATAAGAGGCAGACGCCGTTTCACCGCACCATTTGGCCGGCACGCTGGCTACTTGAAGACGCGCGGTCTCACAACGGAGGCATCCTTCAAGGGCGGTAGGTTTGGCAGTGGCAGCAGGATGTCTCTGTCCTCGGCGGCCAGCGCTTCCATGAGAGGTGGAAACATCCATATCTTTACGAACGGCTGTTTGGCCTCACGACGATTCAAGCCGTAGAGCTTGACTTCGTGAGGATAGGGGTACTGGCGTACGTTCACCACGAGACGGGCGATCAAATCGTCCGGTCTCTGGAGCAAGCCCACCTGGATGAGGCGGTTTCTGGTAGGTTCGAGCACCTTTGGACCTGGTATCGAATCTACTTTGGGTCGGTGCTGCTTGTACTTGGCCTTGTAGAAGGCTGCAATCTTCTCTATTGTTCCTGGGACTGTGGCCGCGTATGTGACGTGCCACCATTGTTCCCTGGATTCTGGATCGAGCCATGGGTCAATCTCCAGCCCGAGCACCCGGCTACCTGGAGGAAACCAGACAGGGAAGGGGAAGGGCGGGCGGGGCGGCGGTGCCTTCGCGTCAGGATGTGCCCGTGGGTTTCCGGCCGCACTTTCTTGTGCGGCACAGGAAATGACAAGTGCAAGCAAAAGGACCGAAAGACAGAATGCGAGGCCTACCAGCCTCCGAGCTCTCATTGTGATGCCTCCCTGGCGGCCTTATCCGCGCTGCCGGCCTTGAGCGCATTTCGACTAAACATTGTCAGGTCTCTTTGAACCGATGCCGAGCGTCTGACTCGCTCCGGCGACTCCCAAGATGCCGTGCGGGCTGCACTGCCCAAAATCCCGCTTAGCGCAGGTACGCGGCCCTTGGATGCGGAGAATGGGCGGCCGCATGGCTTAACGTTGGAAAGACCTGGATTTGCCTGCCCGGTCGTAGACGGTTACCCGCCCGCCGGCCGGCAGCGCCTGAAGCGTGAGCGACTTCTTAGAGCGCCTGTCGAGCAGTGTCAGTGCGCGCTCAGGACGGCCCTGCAGCATTACTTCTGCGGGGCTCTTATCATCGCAGAGCACAAAGGTGCCTGGAATGCTGGCACCGCTCGTCGGGCGCCCCGCGCCCAGCTCAACCCCGCATCCTCCCGCGCCATCGGTGATCCGCAGTAAGCCGCCGCCCGCCGCATAGGCCCTTGCGGATAATCCTCCCGGCCCGCCTAGGCCGTCCAGGTTTAGGTAACCGCTATCCCCGCCGCCCAGCGTGGCCACCTGCGTGCCTCTGCCCCGAGGATGGTATACCGAAAGGTCCGCCTGGGTTCCGCCGACGGTGAGACGGGCAAACGGCTTGCCATCCACGGCGCGAACGGTCAGCGAGGTGAGCGGCCGGCGGTTCGCGTCCACTTCGGCGGCCATCTCCACCACGTTGCCGCCGGCCGGGTTGAAGAGCCGCAGACGGTAGCCGGTAAAGACCTCTGCGCGCATCACCTTCTCCGTGAACGGGTGGCTGTGGTGAACTACTCGATCGGTCGCCTCCACGCTGAGGATGGTCCTGCCCTTTTCGTCCACCACGCGAAACGGCGCCTTCAATGTGGAGCCCTCGGACTGTCCGGCATGCGCCGGCACAAACCGGAACAGTGTGGCAGACAGCCCGGACAACGCCATCAAGGCCAGGAAACGCCAAAATGTAATGGCACGCAATTCAGTCTGCCTCGGGTTGATGTGTGAACGTAAGGGATCTTCACAACTCATCGGAGCTCCTCCTGACGACGGCCGGCGGACGTGCGAGCTGCCGCCCGCGGTATATCCTCTGCAATCGAACCTGGCCGAGACCTGCCTGCTGAACTACCTGCGTGGTCTCCACGGGTGCTATGGTGCCAGGGAGCACGGGATTGGTGAATTTGCACCCGTTACCGTAGCGCTTCTCTAAGTCAGTAACCAATTCGCTGCTCAGCAGACAGTGCTCTCTAAACCAACGAAAGATTTGGCAGAAAGTGCGGTTGTGCGACATGAACCCGTGCATTGCACACGTGCCTAAGAGGAATATCTGTATAATCGCGCACGCTTCGCGTTTGCGCTGGCTGTCGCCTTTTGGGCTGCTGTTAATGCCGACTAGTTGTTGAATAAGGTTCCGCCATTCCGTCTCGCAATTGAACTTGCGCGGAGGCCGCCTCTTGCGCTGCAGCGGCAGGGCGCGGGCGGGCAGTTGGTACGCTCCGCCGCAGGCGGCGAGCAGGCCTTCCTTCAACCGGCATTACCGCGGGATCGGGATGACAAAGTCCTTATTACGAAACTCCTCCGTGAGCAGATTGTCGGCGGACAGCCCAACATGAAACTGGGTCTTGCGTGCCTCCGGTGGACTGAGGCCAAGGAAACGGATGTCCATTTCTCGTGCAGTGGCTTCCATCCTTACATAGAATAGGCTGTCCTGCACGCTCCTGTCGCGAAAGACAAGGACAGATCTCCCCTCCGCTGGCGTTCCGGGCCTCAGCCGGCTAGTCCACTTAACAAAGTAACCGCGATAGTGCTTCTCGACAAACTTGCGGTAGAAATCCTCAACAGCACGGAGGGGTGCGTCGGTGATGAAGTCAAAGAAGATAGTGCACTGGTCAACGCCAGTCAAGAAGTGATCGTGGCGGGAGATGGTCACCGCGACCAGCTTCGAGTTGGGTGGAAACTCGATAGGTGTTTTCAGCGGGCCGTCTCCCA
>CAZGLN010000375.1:0-3131 GCA_964526545.1 uncultured Chthonomonadales bacterium | reverse complement strand
TGCTTCTGCGGGCGGGCGCCCCCATCGAAGAGCTGAACACGGTGCGCTCGTGCCTCTCGCAACTGAAGGCAGGAGGTCTGGCGCGCGCGGCCGCTCCTGCCCGCGTGGTGGTGCTCGCCCTTTCGGATGTGCTGGGGAACCCCCTCGATGTCATCGGTTCCGGCCCCTGTGTGGATGCCGAGATGCGCCCGGACCGTGCGCGCGCGGTGCTGGAAGCCCGCGACCTCTGGAACGTGGTACCCGAGGCCGTGCGCGAGCGCATAGCGCATCTTGAGCGCACGGCAGGGCACCGGCCCATGGCCGCGGGGGAGCCCGTGGCCGCGGGAAGGGCCACCCGGCCTGCGCGAGTAACCCACCACATCGTGGGGGACATCTGGTCAGCACTGAGGGCGGCCGAGGAGTGTGCGCGCGAGCGCGGTCTGCGGCCCCTCGTCCTCACGGGTTGGCTGCAGGGAGAGGCCCGCGAAGTGGGCAGGCTTCTGGGCGGGGTGGCCCGCGACCTTCCGACGAACGCGGCGGCCCATGGCGTGGACTGCCTGCTGCTGGGAGGCGAGACCACCGTAACCGTGCGCGGCGAAGGCGCAGGCGGCCGCTGCCAGGAACTCGCCACCGCGGCGGCCACGATGATGGCATCCACGCCAAGCGTCGCGCTGCTGGCGGCCGGAACCGACGGCACGGACGGCATAACCAATGCGGCCGGCGGGTTGGTTGACGGGGAGACATTCGGCCTGGCGGCTGCGCGCGACCAGGATGCGGAGCGCGCCCTGCGTGAAAACGACACGTATCACTACCTCGCCGCGGCGGAGGGCCTTGTGCTTACCGGCCCCACGCACTCCAATGTGGGCGATCTGGTGGTGCTCGTCGCCGACGAGGAGGAGTCTGCCTGATGCCGTGCGCGTTGCGCTTCCGCGAGGGCGCTTTCAAGATCGTGCAGATTACGGATACCCACTGGACCACCGGTGGGGAGGAGGACCAGCGCACGCGGCAGCTCATCGAGATGGCCCTGGATCGCGAGGCGCCGGACCTGGTGGTGCTGACCGGCGATATCATCTTCGGCAAGGACTGCCCGGACCCCGCGCGCGCCCTTCGCGAATGCCTTGCGCCCGTCGCGGGCAGCGGCATCCCCTGGGCGATGGTCTTCGGCAACCATGATGACGAAGGCTCGCTGGACAGCGCGCAATTGCTGGAAGTGCAGCAGTCGCTTCCCGGCTGCCTGACGCAGGCGGGCCCGCCCGAAGTACCCGGCCAGGGCAACTATGTCCTGAGCGTGCTCGGTTCGGATGGCCTCCCGGCGGCGCACCTCTGGTTCTTCTACAGCGGCAATACCGCGCCGAGCGGCATGGGCGACTGGCCGTGGCTCTCCTGGCGCCAGGTTGCCTGGTACCGCGAGACATCCGACCTGCTCGCGCGCACCTTCGGCCGCGCCGCGCGAAGCGCCTCCGCATCTCCCAGCCCGCTTCCGGCGGTACTTCACAACCCACGGCATCCGCCCTCCGTCCACCCGGCAAGCGCCCCTATGCCGCTGCCCGCCCTGGCCTTCCTGCACATTCCCCTGCCCGAGTTTGAGCTGGTGTGGAGCATGGGCGCGTGCCGCGGCGAGAAGCACGAGGAGGTGTGCAGCGGAGTACTGAACTCCGGCCTGTTCGCGGCCATGCTCGAAGCGGGCGACGTGGTCGGGGTCTTCTGCGGGCATGAGCATATCAACGACTTTGAGGGCGATCTCTACGGCATTCGCCTGGCCTACGGCCGGGGCAGCGGGTACGGCACCTATGGCAAGGAGGGCTTCCAGCGGGGAGTTCGCGGGATACGTCTGCTAGAAGGAAGCCGGTCGTTCGAGACATGGGTACGGCTCGCCGACGGCTCTGTGCAGTGAGCATCGCCGAGGCAAGCCCGGCGATGCTGATTGCCGGCACAACCAGGAGCCTGCCCAGATGATGCGCTATCTCGTGCCTGCCGTGGCAATGTCGTTAGGATGGGGCATTCGCGGCCAGTTCGGCGGGCCGCGCGGCGCCATGATTCCCGGTGCCATCATGGCACTTGTCCTTCTCCTCGTGGCGCGCGGCCGCTTCAGCGTGCGTCAGACTTGGCTCATTCTGGCGGCGGGCACGCTGGGCTTCGCAATCGGCGGCGAGGAGACCTACGGCCAGACCATCGGCTGGACCAAGAACAGGGATCTCACCATCCCCTACTGGAACTCCGATGTGGCGTGGGGCTACCTCGGACTTGCGCTCAAGGGCGCCGTCTGGTTCGGCCTCGGCGGCCTCTTTATCGGCTGGGCGGCGGCGGGCCGCAGGCGCTCCACGGGTGAACTGCTGCTGGCGCTCAATATCGCCCTGGCTGTCTCGTTCCTGGGGTTCTGGCTCATCAACGAGCCGAAGCTCATCTACTTCAGCGGCGGCTCCGGCAAGCCGAGGATGGAAGGCTGGGCAGGTCTCTGGGGCGCGCTCGTCGGGCTGCTTCTTCTTGCGGCGAAGGCACGCGAACGGGAGGCGGCGCGGCTTTCGCTATGGGGCATTGTGGGAGGAGGTCTGGGCTTTCCAGGCGGTCAGCTCATCAACGCCCTGGGTGATCGCTGGTTCACTCAAGGCTTCGGCGCGTATCTGGACTGGTGGAAGGGGATGGAGTGCGGCTTTGGGCTCATCGGCGGGTTCTTCCTCGCAATTGGTTGGGCCCGCATCGCCCTGCCCGCTCCCGAACCGGATGAGCCGCCGAGGATCTGGCCTGTCTGGCTCTACCTTGTCCTTCTGGCGGACCTGGTGCTCTTCTTCTGGGTGGCGGATTTCCTCGATGGATTCGGCGGCTGGATCGGCAAGGCGCCGTTCCTCTTCATCGCGTCCACGCTCTTCCTTGCATGCGCGCGCACGCCGCAGCTCGGTCTAGTCATCGGTGCGGCGGCCACCATCGGGGTTACACTGATGGATATCCAGCTCCACTGGGTGGGCCAGAAGGCGCTCATGAGCGTGCCTGCCTCTCTGCCCATCCTCGCGGCGGGCCTTGCTGCCGCCGCCCTCCACGTCCGCTCACTGGCTTGCAACCACGTCGGGCTGCTTGTCGCCGTCGTCTGGTGGAGTATCGCGGCGGCATGGGTGAAGATCTTCTGGCCCATCCCGCAGCCGCCCACCGGCCCGCTG
>CAZGLN010000374.1:0-3143 GCA_964526545.1 uncultured Chthonomonadales bacterium | reverse complement strand
AGATTGAGTTTCAGCGCCCCGGCGAGGCACGGTAGTCGGAGGCGCTCTGCGCGCCAGACGTAACCACGCGCCAGCAAGTCAGAACCAGCAACCCTGCCTGCTCGTGGTAGTGTTCTTTGGCGCCTCTATATTCGACGGTAAGTACAGTGATTAAAGGCGGTAGAACTAAGAGTGTTTGTATTCACCGTCTACGTAATGCAGGCACCGAGGATATCCTCCCTCGTTCCATATTGCGTCAAATACCGGCTGCAACGTTTGGTGAGGCGCGACTGCTAGATCATCTATTCGGACATCCGGCAGCAGCAAGTCCCTGCGACCAAAGACACGTTGCTGGCGTTGGCTGTAGTTTCCAGTTTCAGTAATAATCCGGTAACCACTCACGTTGAGCAGGCTCGTGAGAACAACAATCGGTGCATTTATTCCGAGCACACGATATACAGACGATGCCTCTTGCAGAGCGTACAGAAGCGTCTCTTCGTGAAACTTTTTCCATGCGCGGATCTGTTCTGAAGATGTATTGTGAGTCCGGCTAATGTAAAACCCGTCAACTGCCTCGATGGTTCCATCTCGGAAAACCTGGGTGTAGCACGCAGAAGATCCATCGGGAAATGGACAGGTCATTAAGACCCCATCCAGATTGAACTGGATATCCGTTTCGACCGGCTCTGGCTTCCAATGCACCAGTGGAGGATGTGCTTCGCAGGCCGTCGCCAACCTCTCCCCGGCGGCTGCGGTAGCGCCGGGAGATTGCGTGGCAGCAGGTGGAGGACGCATCGTGCAGTGCCGTCTAACCTAACTGGGGTATCTCCTGCCGCGATGGTCACGAGGCGATCAAGCCGAAACCGGCGGACTCTGTCTCGAAGTGACTCGGACTGGATTATTATCGATCGCAGTTCCGAAACGTCCAGACGGTACTTGCCTGATGAGTTACGAGCCCAGAACTGAACGTCTCCCTTATGCGTTGTAACCTGGTGTGGCTTTGCAAAGCTGCGTGGAATATGAACGACCGCTACGGTCTGGTTAGCAGTCACGGATACACTCCGGCAACGGACGCCAGGCAATCTGGGAGAGATTCTGGTCTGGATAATCTCGTCAACCCTGCGGAGAAACGCGTCTGAGTTGCCAAGTTGGAAGTTGGTGAGTCGGGCTGCGCAACCATGAACCTCTTCTATGCCGATGACGAGGTGACCTCCCGCGGAGTTGGCGAAGGCGGAGACATCTCGTCGAAGCTCATCGCGCTGCTCATTATCGTCAAGTCGCAGGTCCATCTTGTAGTCTAGGTTTGGACCTTCAGGTACTTTGTTGTTGATAAGTAAGAGGATGTCTTCAGCAGTTAGATCGTCTATTGGCTTCTCGATTGTCATCAGGAGGCCTCCGCTCGACAAGTGCGCATGCTAGTCGAGGCGCGTGACCTATTGTACATGATGTTGGCTGCACAGCATAGGCTGGCGTGGCTATGCTCGCTGTGCGAATAAAGCGCACGCCGCAATGGCCGTGGTCTGATTTCACGACAGTGGCATGCAGTGGGACATCACGCTCCTCACGCGCCTGGGTGCGCAACTAGAGCCTGGCCAGGCCGCGCCGGTGCAGCCACTGCAGCAAGGCGGTCTGCCATGCCTCCCACAGAGGACCCGCGCCGCAGCCCAACCCGTGAGGGCCATTAGGCAGCTCCAGGTACTCCACGTCCACGCCGTGTGCCCGCAGCGCCGCCGCAAACCGCCGGCTCTCCTCCACCGGCACAATCTCATCCGTCACGGAGTGCGCCAGGAATGTCGGAGGAGTTTCGGCGGTAACGCACTGCTCGGTGGGGCGGCCGCCGCCGATGGTGGTGGAAGGGTAGATAAGGGCCAGGAAATCCGGACGGCAGCTCAGCCGCTCTACCGTGTCCTCCGAATCCGGCCGGCCGCGGTCCCAATCTGTGGCGACGCTGGAGGCCAGGTGCCCACCCGCCGAGAAGCCGAGCATCCCCACGCGGTCGGGCCGGATACCCCGTTCCGGCGCCACACTCCGGAGGAGGCGCATCGCCCGTCTGCCGTCCGCGATGGCGGCCTCGGGTCCAAACGGATGGATGCGGTAGCGCAGGACTGCCGCCGTCACGCCGTGGCGGGCGAGCCACTCCGCCACGTCGTGGCCCTCATAGGTCAGCATCAGGGCCCGATAGCCGCCTCCCGGGCACACCACCATTGCCGCGCCGGTGGCTGCCTCCGGGCGGGCGAAATGAATCGTCAGGGAAGGCTCGCTGTCCTGTGTGGTTTCCGCTGTGCCGGAAACGGAAGCGGGCCAGAGCGTTAGTTCCTTCAGGTCCATGGTCCAGATCCTCGATTCTCTTTGGTGAGCCGCTCTCGGCCTACTCGTATCAAGCCCGCACCATGCCCGCAGCAGCTCCGCGAAGCCATGCAACCCGTTATGGTGCCTGGCGCCAATCCGCCGATAACATGGAATGACAAAGGGATACAGAAGCCCACGCGTTGGCCGCCTCGCATTGTGTTGGAAGCGAGCGGGCCGTCTGGGCTGGCAGGAGGCGCCATCATGAGCAAGCAAGGCATCCAGAGCGAGCGGGGAGCCGCGCTCGTGGGAACGCTGTTCGTCATCACCCTCACCTCCATCCTGCTCATCGGTACGGTCACGCTTGCCACCTCCACGCAGAACCGAACACATCGCGACGCCGTCTACGCGGGCGCGCTGGATCTCGCGGAGGCGGCCATCAACCACCAGCTCGCTACCATCTCGCGCGATCCCGCGGATGCCAATCTGGAGCCGGGCACGGAGGCAGCCCTCGGTCAGGGCGGCTTCTACGCCTACTGCACCAATCTCGATGGAACGACTTGGACCGATCCGCAGAACCTGCTTGTCCACGGGCAGGGCACCCGCGACGGCGTAACGCGCCGCGTGCGCATTCGGGCGCGCGGCTTCGATTGGGAGGGCCGTTTCGCCATCTACACCATGGAGAGCGTCAGTGTGTGGAACGGCTCCTCCATGGACATCGTGGGAGACGTGGGCAGCAACGGATCGCTCGATTTCAACGGCACACCCAACATCACGGGCTCGGTCTACTTCAACGGCCCGACGGCAGGCTGGGTGGGCGGCGACCCGGGAGTCTACACCGTGGTCCGGCATCCGCGGAAGATCACGTTCAGGACCGT
>CAZGLN010000373.1:0-3164 GCA_964526545.1 uncultured Chthonomonadales bacterium | reverse complement strand
GCTCGACATACTCGATGGCGGCGGCCAAGCCGATCGCACCGCTGATGTGGGGGGTTCCTGCCTCGAACTTGGCGGGCAGCGTGTTGTAGGTAGTCTTCTCAAACGTGACGGAGGCGATCATGTCGCCACCCCCCATGAAGGGCGGCATGGCATCCAGCAGCTCCGCCTTGCCGTAGAGTACACCGATGCCAGTGGGCCCGTACAGCTTGTGGCCGGAGAAGGCGTAGAAGTCGCAATCGAGTTCCCGAACATCCACGGGCAGGTGGCTCACGGCCTGCGCGCCGTCAAGCAGCACGCGCGCGCCGGCTTCGTGCGCCAGGCGGATCACCTCACGCACGGGATTGATGGTGCCCAGTGCGTTGGATACGTGGACAAGAGCGACGAGCCTGGTACGGGGACTCAGCAACTGCCTGAAGGCCGCCATGTCCAGCTCACCGGTATCCGTTATGGGGACCACCCGGAGGTGCGCGCCGACCTGCTCGCAGAGCATCTGCCAGGGGACGATATTCGAATGGTGCTCCATCCATGAGATGAGCACCTCATCGCCGGCACGAACCATGGCGCGGCCATAGGAGTGCGCCACGAGATTAATGGCCTCCGTGGCGCCGCGCACGAAGATGCACTCTCTGGCATCGGCGGCGCCCAGGAACCGCGCTACCGTGTGCCGGGCCTTCTCGTAGGCATCCGTGGCCCGCTGGCTAAGCGCATGCACCCCGCGATGGATGTTGGCGTTGTAGTGTGTGTAGTAGTTCTCCAGTGCCTCGATCACGCAGCGCGGTTTCTGCGTGGTCGCCGCGCTGTCCAGATAGACCAGCCGTTTGCCATGCACCCGCGTGGAGAGTATTGGGAAGTCCTCGCGGGCCCTCTCGATGGCTTCCGGTTTCGTCTTCACGTTCGATAGAGCTGTAGCCATTGCGGCGGAGCTCTCCTTCGCGTAACAGATTGGCGCCATCGTCCCTAGTGCTGCGGCGACGGCAGGCGCGCTAGCAGAGTCTCGTCTATCTGCTGGCGCACGATGGGAATACGAATACGATCCGTAACATCCGCGGCAAACGCGTGCACGAGCAGACTCTCGGCATCCTCCAGCGGGATTCCTCGCGCGCGGAGATAGAAGAGCGCGTCGCTATCCAGCTGGCCGACGGTGGCGCCATGCGTGCACTTTACGTCATCCGCGAATATCTCAAGCTGCGGCTTTGTGTTGATCTTTGCGTCGTCGCTCAGCAAGAGCACCTGGTTGGTCTGCTTGGCATCGGTCTTCTGGGCATCCTGGCGCACCATGATCTTGCCGTTGAAGACCCCGCGGCCATGCTCGCTTAGGATACCCTTGTACACCTGGTGGCTGTTGCAGTGCGGGTAGGCGTGGTCCAGCATCGTGTGGCTGTCTATCAGGCGGTTGCCATCTACCAGGTAGAAGCCGTTCAGAGTGCATTCGACGTTCTCGCCGCCCATGTGCGCATAGATATCGTTCCGGGCGATGGCGGCGCCGATCTGCACGGAGAGAGACGAGAAGACGCCGTCCCTGCTGATGGATGCGCCCAAGGCACCGACGTGGAACGAGGTCGGGCTCTGGCGCTGAACAAGGTAGTGATCCATCTGCGCGTTGGGGCCCAGGTGTATATCGGTAAGCGCGCAGGTGAGGTCCGCTCCGTACGAAGTGCCCACATAGCACTCCACCACGCTTGCAGCCGCGCTACGACCGAGAACCAGCAGCGAACGTGGATAGTTTGCAACGCGCGCGCCGGGAGCCGTGGCCACGTTCAGCAGCACGATGGGCACATCCATCGTAACGCCGTCCGGCACGTAGACGAAGGCGCCATCCACGGACATGGCGGCGCTGAGATTGGCGAAGGGATGTGCATGCCACCAGTCGGATGCCAGCAGGTGCTGCTCCAGCAGCTCCGGATGGGCGGCAAGCGCTTGCCCGAGGGAGCCGGTGATGACGCCTGCATGGAGCGGGCGCAGGCAGGAGAGATCCTCCACGAAGCGCCCATCCACAAAGGTGAGCCGGATGCACTCCATATCCGCAAAGCCGACCTGGCTCACGACCGTCTGGTCAACGGACTGCGCCACTGAGACCGCGGGAGCGAACGGCGCCTCGGCAATCGGGCCAATCGGCGTGAATCGCCACTCCTCGTTGCGGGTTGTCGGAATGCCGAGAGTGGTGAAGCGAGTCATTGCCTGCTTCCGATGCTCTAGAAGCCATGCGGGCTCCAGACTGCTTCGCTCCTGCAGCAGCCGGTCGAAGTGGTCCTGGTACGTCTCCATTGCAATTGCGGGCATGGCTACGCTCCCACCATCGCGGGCGCGCTCTCTATCCAACCGTAACCCTTCTCCTCCAGCTCGAGGGCGAGCTCCTTGCCTCCGGAACGCACAATACGCCCGCCAGAGAGCACATGCACATAGTCAGGCTCGATGTAGTTGAGCAGGCGCTGATAGTGCGTAACAACGATAAAGGAGCGATCGGGCGAGCGGAGCGCATTGACGCCGTTTGCCACGATCTTCAACGCGTCAATGTCCAGACCGGAGTCCGTCTCATCCAGGATGCCGAGCTTGGGCTTCAGTACGGCCATCTGGAGAATCTCGTTGCGCTTCTTCTCTCCGCCGGAGAAGCCTTCGTTCACCGGCCTCTGAAGCAGGCTCTGATCCACGTCCAGCAGCTTCGTCTGCTCGCGAATGAGCGACATGAACTCCATGGCGTCCAGCTCGGGCTCCCCGCGATACTTGCGCTGAGCGTTCAACGCCGCCTTTAGAAAGTAGGAGTTGTTGACTCCTGGAATCTCCACCGGATACTGGAACGCCATGAAGATGCCTTCGCAGGCGCGCTCCTCCGCCTCGAGCTCCAGCAGGTCCTTGCCGCAATAGATAATCTCGCCATCGGTTATCTCATAGTCCTCGTGGCTGGCGAGCACGCGCGCGAGGGTGCTCTTGCCGGAGCCGTTCGGACCCATGATCGCGTGGACCTCTCCCGGATTCACCTGCAGGTCCACGCCGTGCAGTATTTCGTTGCCGTCAACCGAAGCATGTAGATTGCGAATGGTCAGCATGCGATTTCTCTCCCAGTGGATGCCGCGCGGTGCGGGCCTATCCAACGCTTCCGTCCAGACTAATGCTCAGTAGTTTCTGCGCCTCCACGGTGAACTCCATGGGCAGCTCGCGGAACACCT
>CAZGLN010000372.1:2838-3181 GCA_964526545.1 uncultured Chthonomonadales bacterium | reverse complement strand
TGGCGGCATCTGGCGCGCGTCTCGGATAGGCCGGGCGCCTGCGCCAATGGACACCTGGCCATTCACCGCCGCGAGCTGCTCTGCGCATACCGTACGGTTACGCCCGTGCGCAAGACCATCGAGCTGGCGGCCAGCGCGGATGACGGCAAGACGTGGGAACATCGCGCGACGGTTGCCGCCAGTCCCGCGGGAGTCTGGGAGCCCTTTCTGCAGCCGAACCGCGATGGGAGCCTCGACATCTACTATGCGTCCGAGGACCGCCCACCCCAGTTTATTGCCGCGCGCACCTCGCGCGACGGCGGCCGAACCTGGTCGGCGGAGCGAGTCATCGCGTCGCATCCCT
>CAZGLN010000372.1:1971-2786 GCA_964526545.1 uncultured Chthonomonadales bacterium | reverse complement strand
TTCGAAGCGCAAGACGGCGCGCCGAATCCCTTCCACATCCGTGCCGTGCATCTCGATACGGCCCCACCGGATGCGCACTCGCGCCAGCAGGTCTACCGACCCGCCAGCCCGTCCAAGTATGCCGGTGCCCCCTATGCGCTCTTTACCAGGGGAGTCTTGCTCGTCTCGTTTCAGACCGATGAAGACCGGCCCGAGAACGGCCTTTCACACTGCGTGGTGAAGGTGGTCTGGAGCGCGGATTTCGGGCGCACGTGGTCCGCGCCGCACACCGTCTTCTCCGCGGAGGGCGGCACGGCGCTCTGGGCCGGACTCGGCGTGGACCGCCAGGGCCATCCGCTCTGCGTGGCCAGCGTGCAGAAGCCGCGGGAGGGTGCTGCCATCGTGCTGCGGCGCGGCAGGGTGCGCTAGACGTCCGCGGGCGTAACGGCGGGCTCCTGCCGCGCCGCGGAGCGCTTGTGGCGCACCACTTCGATGACCGCCGGCAGCAGCGATACCAGAATAATCCCGATAATCACCGCCTCGAAGTTGCGCCGAACCCAGGGGATGTTGCCGAACACATAGCCCCCGCCGCAGCACAAGAGCACCCAGACGAAAGCCGCGAAGATGGACCGCGTGAGAAAGCGCATGTAGGGCATGGCGCCGAGGCCCGCCACGAAGGGGATGTAGGTCCTCACGATCGGGACAAAGCGCGCCAGCAGGATCGCCTTTCCGCCGTAGCGCTCGAAGAAGGCGTGGGTGCGGTCCAGATGCTTTTTGTTTAACAGGCGGGAGGTCTCGCTGCGGAAAATGCGCGGGCCGAGCGTTCTGCCGATCCA
>CAZGLN010000372.1:1601-1907 GCA_964526545.1 uncultured Chthonomonadales bacterium | reverse complement strand
ATGCTCAATGGTGAGCCCGGCCGCGCCGCCAGCGCGCCCGCCGTAAAGAGCAAGGAATCCCCCGGCAGGAAGGGCGTTACCACCAGGCCGGTCTCGCAGAAGAGTATGGTGAAGAGCAGCAGATAGGTGAGCGTGCCGTAATCCTGCAGAAACGCGTTCAGGCTCTGGTCAAGATTGCGCACAAACTGGAACAGCTCCATGGAACCTCCCCGGCAGCAGCAGCGGATATCAGTGCGCGGCGGATGCGGCTTCTTGTCCGGCGCGCTTTGCCTCGATAGCGGCGGCGTAGACCCGCAGCACGCGCTC
>CAZGLN010000372.1:0-1591 GCA_964526545.1 uncultured Chthonomonadales bacterium | reverse complement strand
CAGTTCCGGCGGCAGGAAATCGAAGAAGTTGCGCTCGGTCATCGCCTCCGGCGTAAATTCCCTGGCCCTGCGCAGGCAAGCCTCGCCCATGCGGCAGCGCAAGTCGGAGTTGCCCAGCAGCGTCCGTACGGCGCTCGTGAACGCCTCAAGGCTTGAATCGACCACCAGGCCATCCTCTCCCGAGTGCACGGTCTCGCTGGCGCCTCCTTCCCGCACCACCACGCACGGCGTGCCCGCCGCGCGGGCTTCGGCTATCACCAATCCTTGAGTTTCGGTTCCGGAGCCGAACACAAAGAGGTCCGCCGCCGCATAGATGGGCACAAGCTCATCGTGCGGCGTGGGACCGGCGAATAGAACCCTCTCTCCGTCGGGCGCGCCCGCGGCCCGCCGCTGGCAGGCCTCGAGATGCGGTCCGCCCCCCACCACCAGCAGCCGCGCCTCGGCGAACTCCGGCGCAACCTGAAGAAACGAGTCTATCACAAGCTCCAGGTTCTTCTCCTCCGCAATCCGGCCGACATAGAGCAGCAGCGGCGCCTCCGGCGGTATGCCCCATCTCTCCCGCGCCGCTAGTCTGGCCTCGGCGCTGGTCCGCTCGGGCGGCGGCAGGGGCACGGCCGTGGGTATCACCGTGATGGGCGTCTTCACCCCATAGTGCAGCAGCGATTCCTCCGCCACATGGGAAGGCACAATCACCTGGTCGCACCGGTTGTAGTATTCCGGGATCCACCAGCGAAGGATGGATTGAACCGCGGGATCGGGCACGAAGAAGAGGTAGTGCGCATAGTGGTTGTAGAGCGTGTGGTAGGTGGAGACCAGCGGCAGGTTCTCCGAGCGGGCCAGCCGCGCCGCGAGCAGCCCCACGAAGAAGGGATTGTGCGAGTGGAGCACGTCCGGGGCCACCTTCCGGAACTTGCGCCGAAGCCTCGGGAAGAGCGGATAGGCCAGCGGATAGTCCGCATTCAGCCAGGTCTGGATGGAGGGGACCCGCAGGACAAACGGGTCCGAATCCTTGAAGGCGCTGTAGTGCGGTGCGGTGATGAGCACATGGTGACCGCGCGCGCGCAGCTCGTCAACGAGGGTGCGCACCGAGGTGGTTACGCCGTTCTGGACGGGCTCGTAGCACTCGGAGAAGATGGCGACGCGCATGGCCGGTAACTAACTGCCGTTCTGCCTGGATTGCGCCTCCAGGAAGGCCAGCACATCCGAGAGCTTGAAACGGCGCTGATCGCCCTGGGTTCGCTGGTGGCGGAGGAGCCCCTTATTCGTGTAGCGCCGCACCGTGGTGGGGCAGACATTCAGCAGGCGCGCCGTATCCTCGAGCGAGAGCGTGGGATCCAGGAGACGCTGGATGAGTTCCAGCCGCGATTCGCGGAAGGGCCGCTTGTAGGAGTTCTGCGCGACCTCCTCATCGGCCGGATCCATGGCTAGCAGGGTCTGGATGTGCCGGGGCACCAGGCTCCAGAGCCTCGCGGGGTCCATCGGCTCCATGGTCTCGGCGGGCCGCACATGCTTCAGGGTGCGTCCCCTTCGCTTCGGCGCCTCGGCGGCCGGCGGAGGCGCCGGCGCGGCGACGAGCGGCGGGGAGGTGATG
>CAZGLN010000371.1:0-3208 GCA_964526545.1 uncultured Chthonomonadales bacterium | reverse complement strand
TTGCAACCACACACGCGGAAGTGGTATGCCCTTGCATAGGACCGGCGAGGGCACCGGTCCTATTCAAGGCCATACCACTTCCGCGTGTGCGGTTGACACCAGAAGAAGGCGACGGCACCTGCAGTGGCAATGCGAAGCACGGCCGAGAGGGGATCCGACGGAAAAGTGACTGCAGCGGCCAGTCCCGCCACGCAAAGGAGAACGGCAACGGCCGACCATGCCCACGGACGCTGGCTCCAGACCGCGAATGCGGTGACCAACAAGAAGAGACCAATAGGCATCATCACGGCGGCAATCAACGCGCCGCTGGCCGCGCCGAGCGCGTTTACCAGGTAGCCACCCGCCTCGTCCGGCAGGGGCGTTCGTCGGACCAACGCGGCAGCTGCCGTGCGAAACGGGCCCAACAGCGCAGTGAAAACACACAAGACCGCGACAATCGGCACGACGGGAGGCTGAATGGAAACGTGATAGATCCGTTCGGCGCGAGCGGAGGCATTCGCGCTGGTTTCGGGTGCATAGGTGCTGAGCGCCTGCCCGCACTGTGCGCAAGACGAAGCTTCGTCTGGGTTCGGGCTATCGCAGTGCGGGCAGCGCATGGATCTGCTTCGGAGTGTGCCTGGCACACACGTCAATTATCTGTTTTGCGCCGCATGCTCTCCAGGAACGGTGTGAAAATCTCCAGCGGAAGCGGCAGGATGGTGATGCTGCTGCGCTCAGAGGCAATTTCGCGCATGCTCTGCAAGTACCGCAACTGGAGCGCGGCGGGTTCCCGGGAGATCACGTTGGCGGCCTGCGCTAGTCGCTCAGCGGCCTGGTATTCGCCCACGGCGTTAATGATCTTGGCGCGCCGCTCGCGTTCGCTCTCCGCCTGGGCTGCCATGGCGCGCTTCATCGTCTCCGGAAGCACCACGTCGCGCACCTCGACCGCGGTAACCTTTACGCCGAACGGCTCCGTCTGCTCGTCAATCACGGACTGCAGCTTCTGGTTGATCTGGTCGCGCTGAGACAGCAGCTCATCCAGCTCGGCTTGACCTATCGTGCTTCGCAGGGTGGTCTGGGCTATGAGGGAGGTCGTGCGCACGAAGTTCTCTATGTTAAGGATGGATTTCCGAGGGTCTATCACCTTAAAGAGGACGATGGCATCCACGGTAATAGGCACGTTATCGCGGCTCATCATCTCCTGGCGCGGCACGTCCATCGTGACGATGCGCGTATCCACTCGCAGCGCCCGATCCACGTACGGAATGAGGAAGATGATTCCCGGTCCGGTGGTCCGCTGGAACTTGCCGAGGCGGAGTACCACAGCGCGCTCCCAGTCAGGCAGCACCTTGAGCGCGGCCGGGAGGATGATTATTGCCAGCGCAATGATCACCACGGCCGTGGGTCCCAGAAAACTGACGATGGCCTGGATGAGTTCCATTGTATGTTCCACTCCCTTTCTTGACGAAAGTCTCGACCCGAACCGGCTAGCTCTCCGAACCGCCCGAACGATAGATGGGCTGCGCCGGGGATGGACCCACCCTCTTAACCTTCACGGTGAGTCCCTCTCTTCCCTCTACCGTCACTTCATCGCCCGCCATGATGGGATCTACACCTGCATTGACGGCGGACCAGAGTGTGCCGTCAAAGAATACGGTGCCCGTCGGGTTGACGTCGGACCGCGCCACCGCCTTCTGGCCAATCAGCTGCTCGGGGCCGCTGCCCGGCGCGCTCTTTCTGCTCTTCACCACCGCGGACACGATGAAAGCGAAGAACCCGGCGGTAACAAGTGCAAGGCCAAACACAACCCCCAGCGAAACCCGCAGCCCGGTGCCGGTATCACTGAAGAGCAGCAGCGCTCCGGCGATAAAAGCCACAACCCCGCCGACGGTGAGCACGCCATGCGAGGAAGCGTAGATATCCACCGCAAAGAGCACAAACGAGAGCACAAGCAGCAGAAGGCCGGCCGCGTTCACCGAGAGAACTGACATGGAGTAGAGCGCAAGAATCAAGCAGATCCCGCCGAAGACGCCAGGTATCACGGAGCCCGGATTGCTTATTTCGGTGATCAGTCCGTAGCCCGCTATCGCGAAGAGCAAGACCGCTACGTTTGGATCGAAGAGGAACATAAGGAACTTCTCGATCCAGGTCATCTCCGTGGGCTTCACATCCGCGCCCACGAGCGACAGCCGCGCCTCGCCCTTGTCCGTCTGAACTACGCGGCCCTCCAGCTGGCGAAACAGGTCGGCCCGATCCTTGGCAATGATGTCCGCCACCTTCAGCTTGACCGCCTCTACTTCGGAGCTCGCGGTTGCCTTGGTCACAATCTCTTCGGCCCACGTGGCGTTCCGTCCGCGCTTTGCAGCGACCGTGCGCATCAGGGCGGTCATATCATTGACCACCTTGGACTTCATGTCCTCGGGAATGTCCTGCGCTTGGCCGGCGCCCCCTGCCATGACCGGCGCCGCTGCACCGATGGTTGTCCCTGGAGCCATTGCGAGGATGTGCGCGGCGAAACCGATGATGGCTCCCGCGGAGGCAGCCCGGGAGCCGGGCGGGTACACGTAGACGATGATGGGCACCCGCGAAGCCATGAAGAGCTGGACTATCTCCCTCATGGCATCGGCTCGGCCGCCGGGGGTGTCCATCTCTATCAGCACGGCCGAGGCGTTCTCACGCTCCGCCAACGCAATGGACCGTGCCAGGAAGTCCTTGGTGGGGGGCATTATCGCGCCTTCAACCCGCGCGAGCACGACGAGCGGTCTCGTCTTTTCGCGCTGTGCCTGCGCCGCGAACACGACCAGTGCCGCGAGCAGACAGGCCAGCCCCAGCGAGCGCAAAATGAACCGGTTCTTGGAGCGCATCGACCGTCCTCCCTCTGCGAAGCCGCGGCAAAATCGTTCTTCCTTACAACATAATACGACGCGCGACCTCGGACGGTACCGCTACTTGACCTCCCCGGCGGTCTCTGGCACCTTGCCATCCAGAATGCAGGCCACCGCCATGTCACCCATCAGGTTGATGGCCGTACGGCAACGGTCCAGAAACCAATCAACCGGCAGGAGAAAGGCCACGTACTCAACGGGCAGCCCTACAGACTGAAATACGAGCACCATCGTCACCAGACCTGCTTCTGGAATCCCTGGTGCGCCGACGGAGGCGACGACCGCCATGAGTGCCACGGCCGCCTGCCGGACGAGCGGGCTCGGCTGCAGGAAGGCCTGAGCGC
>CAZGLN010000370.1:0-3228 GCA_964526545.1 uncultured Chthonomonadales bacterium | reverse complement strand
GGCAGCCCGGCCCTGTTCCGGAGCGGCGGCAGGGCCCCTGGTAGATTGGCGGACCTATGGGCAATCAATCTATCTTGATCACCGGAAGAGGAGACCATTGAATAACATCCTTCATTGCGGCGCGATTGTCATGGTGGGCATGCTGGCGATGGGCGCCGCACAGGCACAATCGGGCGGTATTCAGGGGCGGTGGAAGGTTCGCTCGATCACCAGCACAACCTATTCCCTGGACGGCAAGGAGAAGCTGAAAGGGCCCTTCGCCGAGGCTCCTGCGGAGATGTATCTCACCTTCGGGCCGCGCTCCTACGTCGTGGAAGAGAGCGGAAAAAGGACCACGTACGCCATGCGGAAGTCCGGCACCGGTTATGTGCTGACGCGCAAGGCGGAGGAGGGCGCCGTAACTATCCGGCTCAGCCGGATACGCAGGACGGGCAATGCGCTCCGGTTTACCTCGACACGCTACGATGCCCCGCGTCGGGAGCGTTACGTCGTGCAATGGGTGTGCGAGGCCGCGCCGGGCACGGAAAAGCCGCGCGCCGGGCTGCAGGGCACCCGCTGGCAGCTTGTCGAGATCGCCTACAGCGACGACAAGGTCGTGAAACCCTCCGAGAACGATGTAATGACTCTGGAGTTCCTGGCGGAGGGGAGGGTTGGAGGCCGGGCCGCCATCAATCGCTTCACGGGCGGCTGCACCATCGGCGCGGATCGGTCGCTCCGGTTTGGTCCCATTGCCTCCACGCGGGCAGCAGTGCCCGAGGGCTCCATCGCCGATACCTATCTGCGCGAGCTGGGCACCGCCACGAGCTACCTTCTGCGCGATGGCATGCTCTACTTGCAGCTTCCGCTGGACACCGGGGTGATGAAGTTCCGCAAGCTCACGCAATAGGGGTGTGCCGAACAATCGAGAGGGCTCGCCATCCGGCGAGCCCTCCTGCGTGTAGCGCCGCCCGCGAGCCCTCAGGTAGGTCTGGACGGCTCGACGGCAACATGCGAGTTTAAAGCCCTGCCATCACTCTGCAAGACCGACGGACGAAGGAAGAGCAATCCAGTGCACCGTATAGTTACCGGCGCGTCTCTGCAGATGTCCGTGCTTATTTGGGTTGCCAGCCTGGCGGTTGCTGAGAGTCAGCGCTTGGAACACAGACACGCTCGGGGTCGAGTGAGACTACGTTTTGCCCCTGAGGTAACTCCGCTGACGCCGAACATTCAACCCCAGTGAGACCTCTGGACGGATTGATGTGTCCGGAGCACGCGAGGAGATCGCTATGACAGGCTCCTTCCGGGCCTCTCGCGATATTGACGGGAAGGCTCGTACAGTACGCGAGCTTCTTGCCGGCCGCAAGTACTCAATTGATTACTACCAACGTGAGTACAAGTGGCAGCGGAAGCAGGTTGCCGAACTAACCGAAGCCCTCGCAGCCAAGTCCCTGGCGGGTCATGAGGCAGGGAACGAGCGCAGTGCCGTCGCGGAGTACAAGCATTACTTTCTTGGCTCGATCATCGTGAGCGACAGAGAGGGCCAGAAGTTGATCATTGATGGCCAGCAGCGACTTACCACGCTGACGCTTCTCCTGATCTTCCTGCACCATCGCCTCGACGACGCGGAACAAAGGGCTCAGGTTGCAGACATGATCTTCTCCCAGAAGTACGGCAAGCGCTCGTTTAACCTTGACATCCCGGAGCGGGCAGCCTGTATGGATGCCCTGTACAAGGGCGTAGAGTTCACCGAGCCGAATCTGCCTGAATCTATCGACAACATCCTGGCACGATACGCAGATTTCGAGGATCTTGTCCCGGAAGATATTATGGGTCCTGCGCTGCCATACTTCGTGGATTGGCTCGTCGAAAACGTCCAGCTAGTCGAGATCACCGCCTACTCGGACGAGGACGCATACACGATTTTCGAGACCATGAACGACCGCGGGCTCTCTCTTACCCCGGCGGACATGCTGAAGGGCTATCTGTTGGCAAACATCAAGGACCCTGATAAGCGCACTCGGGCGAGCCAGGTCTGGAGGGACCGGATGCAACGCCTAGTGGACCTCGGCAAGGATGAGGACGCGGATGCAATCAAGTGCTGGTTGCGCAGCCAACATGCGGAGACCATTCGCGAGCACAGGCGCGGCGCGGCACCGCAGGATTTCGACCTGATCGGCACCGAGTTTCACCGCTGGGTCCGAGACCATGAGAAGGCTCTCGGCCTTAACGCGAGCGCTGAGTTCGCGCGCTTCATCGAGCGAGACTTTGCCTTCTACGCCCGCTGGTACGAGCGCTTGCGCCGTGCGGCCGACGAGCTTACTCCCGAGCTTAAGTGCGTCTACTTCAATGCCCAGCACTCCTTTACGTTACAGTACCCGGTGCTTCTGGCGCCGCTGCGCATAGATGACGATGATTTGGCAGCACTACGTAAGATCCGGATCGTAGCCGCATTCCTCGATATCTTGATCCACCGCCGTATCTGGAACTGGCGAGCGATCGACTACAAGACCATGCAATATGCGATGTTCCTTGTGATGCGCGATGTGCGCAGCAAGAGCGCGGACGATCTTGTCATTGGGCTGAAGAACCGGCTCGAATCCGATATCGCGCCTCCCTTTTCGGAGCACTTTGCCTTCGGGCTTCACGGCAGAAACCACGGGATGATACACCGGTTGCTGGCGCGGATGACTGACTACGTTGAGACCGAATCTGGGCAGCCCTCGCGCTATATGGAGTATGCCCAGCACGGCAGGAACGGCTACGAGATTGAGCACATCTGGGCGGACCATCCGGAGCGCCACCTGGATGAGTTCGACCATGCGAGCGAATTTCAGGGGTACCGCAACCGAATTGGCGGACTGCTCCTACTTCCCAAGAGCTTCAATGCGAGTCTCGGCGACCTGCCTTACGCCGATAAACGCGTGCACTACGCCGGGCAGAATCTGCTCGCCAAGAGTCTTCACGAGAGCGCCTATAATCACAATCCAGGCTTCATGCGGTTCATCGATAGGAGCGGACTTCCGTTCCGTCCGCATGCCGAGTTTAGGAAGGCTGACCTTGACGCACGCCAAACGCTTTACCTGCAGCTCGCGGAACGCATCTGGAGCCCGGAGCGATTGGCGCAAGAGGCAGCTTCGTAAATGGATGGGCGCAGATAACAGCCTGTTCGACATTGGCTAGAGCCTCCCGTACCTTCGCAGGATAGTCCCTGCGTGCGCGCGTACTTCGGAGGGGCTCACATGCCGCCAG
>CAZGLN010000369.1:0-3235 GCA_964526545.1 uncultured Chthonomonadales bacterium | reverse complement strand
GATTGGACCATCGGCCGCGTCGTTGCCGCCTTCGGGGTGCGCGGCGAGGCTAGCGTGGTGATGGAGCAGGACCAGCTGGAGAGCTTCTCCGGGCTCGAGATGGTGAGCCTTCGGGCGCCGGGCGGGCGAACGCAGCGATTTGCCGTCGAGAGTATTCGGTACCACAAGGGCCGTGCCCTTATAAAGTTCAAAGGCATTGACAGCCGTAACGATCTGGAGCCGTGGCGCGATGCTCTCGTGCAGATCCTGCGAGATGCTCGGCCGACGCTGGGCCCAGACAGTTACTACGTCAGCGACCTGCTGGGCTGTGAGGTCTTTCTGCAAGATGGCCAGCGCGTTGGCACTATAGACGACGTGCTGCGGTATCCGGCGCAAGATCTGTGGAAGGTGGGCGAGGCACTCATACCGGCCGTCAAGGCGATTGTGGTGTCGGTGGACCTGGAGGCGAGGCGTGTGGTCATCAGTCCGCCGAAGGGGCTCTTGGGCGACGACGCGGACGATGAGGATTGATATCCTCACGCTGCTGCCCGAGATGGTGCGGCACGCTGCGGCGCACAGCATCCTGCTGCGAGCGTGCGAGGCAGGCATCGCGACCATCCGCGTGGTGGACATAAGGGAGCATGCCAGCGGCAAGCACCGAATCACGGACGATACGCCCTGCGGCGGCGGCGGCGGGATGATTTTGAAGGTTGAGCCGGTGGCCCATGCGCTTGACGCGCTGCGTCAGGAGGGTACGCCGGACCGGGTGATCCTGATGGATCCACGGGGGACGCCATTTCGCCAGCAGCGCGCGCGGGAACTGGCCAGCCTCCAGTGGGTGGTCCTGATATGCGGCAGATACGAAGGAGTTGACGACCGAATACGCCAGCACCTGGTGGATGAAGAGATCTCCCTCGGTGACTTCATCCTTACAGGCGGAGAGATTCCAGCCCTCGCGGTGGCCGACGCCCTCATCCGGCTGCAGCCCGGCGCCCTCGGCGACAAGGAGGCGAGCCAGAAGGACAGCTTCTCCGAGAACCTTCTGGAGTACCCGCAGTACACTCGCCCGCGCGAGTTTCGGGGTTGGAGAGTGCCCGACGTCCTGTTCAGCGGCAACCATGCCCTGATACAGCAGTGGAGGAGATGGCATCAGCTGACGCTTACCCGCGAGCGGAGGCCCGACCTGTGGGCCCGGCACGAGTTGACGCAGCAGGATCGGCAGCTGCTAGAGCACGGAGAACCTGGTATGCAGAGTGAACCAGGGCATGGAAGGAGCGGAAATGAACCAGATCATCGCCGAGATTGAGCGGCAGCAGTTGAAGAGCCGGGTACCGATATTCGGTCCGGGCGATACAGTGCGCGTGCACGTGAAAGTTGTTGAGGGGAACCGAGAGCGCATCCAGGTGTTCGAGGGCGCCGTCATTGCTGTCAAGGGGACGCTTGGCCGCAAGTCATTTACGGTTCGCAAGGTCTCGCATCAGATCGGAGTGGAGCGCACGTTCCTGCTGCACTCGCCGCGTGTGGAGCGCATTGACGTGGTGCGCCGCGGCCGCGTGCGCCGAGCCAAGCTCTACTATCTGCGCAACGTGGTTGGCCGCAAGGCGCGCATCCGTGAGGATCGCTTTGCCACGCTCGGCGGCGAGATAGTCCACCGGGAGGATGTGCCGGAGGCTGTCGAGGAGGCGGCGCAGGAATCTTTGCCGGCGTCATCTGAAAGCGCTGGCGAGAGTGCGGCGGCTGAAGCCGACAACGAGACGACCACCGCGTAGGGACAAGCCGAGGGCAGGCCTAGCCTGCCCAAGACGTCAATCTGGAGAGAGTCTTGCACGAACAGGGCGCAACCGAGTTCCTGGCCAACCTGAGTGTCGGCTCCATTGTTTTGGCCGCCTTTGTTTTGACCATCGTGCGCCTGCTGCTGGTGCCCAGCCAGGCGGCGATAGCGCGGTCAGCGGCCGAGCTCGTTGAGTCCTTCATCATCGCGGGTGTACTCGTCTTCCTAATCATCCGCCCCTTCTTTGTGCAGGCGTTCTTCATTCCATCGGAATCAATGGAACCGACGCTCATGGGCCACACGAAGGGTCTCTCGATGAGCGGCGAGGTGCATCAAGAGACCATCCATGACCATATCTTTGTAAACAAGCTGGCCTACCGCATCGGCGAGCCCAAGCGCGGCGATATCATCGTCTTCCGGGCCGAAAAACGCGCCGATTCCGCTGGCGGCTTCCAGACCGAAAACGTGCTCATCAAGCGCCTCATCGCCGTGCCAGGCGATCGCATAGCAGTTCTGCCAAACCCGGATTCCACGCTCTCCGTATGGCTCAACGGCGAGAAGCTGAACGAGCCATACATCAAGGAGCCCATGTATGCCAAGGAGGGCGGCAACTTCGGTGTGGGCAAGGAGATTACGCTAAAGCCGGGTGAGCTCTATGTCATGGGCGATAACCGCAACAACAGCAACGACAGCCGATTCTGGGGCACACTCCCTCGCAATCGCGTTATCGGCAAAGCCTTCCTCCGGTTCTGGCCGCTTAATCGAGTCGGCCTGGTGAAATGAAGCCTGCGCCGAGTTGGCGATTCGAGGAGGCCGCGCGGCAGCGCGGCTTCACTGCTATCGGAGGCGTGGATGAGGCAGGACGGGGTCCGATTGCAGGCCCGGTGGTGGCGGCTTGCGTCATTCTGCCGTTCGGCGCGGAGCTTCCCTCCGTCCGTGATTCTAAGCAGCTCAGCCCTTCGCAGCGGGAAGCCGCAGCCCTCTCCATTCGCGCATGTGCCGAGGCGGTCGGGATCGCCGCAGTGTCTGTAGAGCGCATTGACCAGATGAACATACTGCGCGCCGCGCAGGAGGCCATGCGCGAAGCCGCGCGGCAGTGCTGCCCACGGTTGGAGTTTGCTCTGGTAGATGGGCTCCCGGTTCCTGCGTTTCCAGTGCCGCATCAGGCCCTGCTGAAAGGCGATGCGCTAAGTGTCTCCGTAGCGTCTGCCTCCATCCTGGCCAAAGTCCGCCGCGACGAGATGATGCGGGAGCTCGACGGCATCTACCCTGGATATGGATTTGGCGACCACAAAGGATATCCCACGCCAGCGCATCTGGATCAGCTCGCGGCACTGGGCCCGTGCCCAGCCCATCGGCGGTCCTTCGCGCCGGTGCGGGAGGTTGCGCATCGCAATGCACCCCAATTGGACCTGGACGAGAGTGAGGTCCGAGATGCGGGCGCGGAGGGTGGTGGAGGGGTGAGGGCCTGCTGGTTGACCTTGA
>CAZGLN010000368.1:2294-3240 GCA_964526545.1 uncultured Chthonomonadales bacterium | reverse complement strand
AGGAGTTAGTGATGCAGATAACGGCCCAGATGGTGAGCCAGCTGCGCGAGCAGACGGGCGCGGGCATGATGGAGTGCAAGAAGGCCCTGGTGGAGGCGGAGGGCGACCTCGAGAAGGCGCGCGACTTGCTGCGTCTGCGCGGTCAGGCCGGCGCTGCCAAACGCGAAGGCCGCGCCGCGGCGGATGGCATCGTCGCGGTCGCCACGGGCAAGGCCGGCGTGGCCATGATCGAGCTAAACAGCGAGACCGACTTCGTGGCTCGCAACGAAGACTTCAGGGCGCTGGGTGCCAAGATAGCCCAGGTTGCCGCGGATACCGGCATCACGGAGCCAGACAAGCTGCTGGCAAGCGTTACGGATGATGGACAGCCTCTCAAACAGGTGTTCGATGACGTAGTGGCCAAACTGCGTGAAAACATCGTGCTCCGCCGAGCGGTCTGCTATCCAGCCGATGCCAGCGTGGTGGCCAGTTACGTCCACACCGTTACCAACAAGATTGGTGTGCTGCTCGAGCTCGAGGGCGATCCGGGTGACGAGAAGGCGGCAACTCTGGCACGCAACGTGGCGATGCACGTGGCTGCCTCCAAGCCGGAGTATCTCTCGCGCGGCGATGTGCCCGAGACGGCCGTTGAGCACGAGAAACAGGTGCTTACGGAACTCACCCGCAACGAGGGCAAGCCCGAGGCCGCCATTCCGAAGATTGTGGAGGGGAGGCTCGGCAAGTTCTACGAGCGCATCTGCCTGCTGGAGCAGCCCTATGTGCGCGATCCCAGCAAGCGCGTGGGAGAGCTGCTGAAGGAGGCCGGCACGGAGCCGGTGCGTTTCGCCCTCTTTGTCGTGGGGCAGTCCTGAGATGCCGGTGCCGCGCTGGCGCCGCGTGCTGGTGAAGCTTTCGGGCGAGGCCTTCGCGGGTGATGCCGAGTTCGGATTCGACCCGGCAACCGTGA
>CAZGLN010000368.1:0-2255 GCA_964526545.1 uncultured Chthonomonadales bacterium | reverse complement strand
AGGCGCAGGTGGAGCTGGCCGTTGTGGTGGGCGGCGGCAACATCCTGCGCGGCGCCCACGCGGCCGCCGCGGGCATGGAGCGGGTGACGGCGGACCAGATCGGCATGTTGGCCACCGTGCAGAACGCGCTGGCTCTGCAGGATGCCGCGGAGAAGCTGGGAGCGGACACGCGTGTGCAGACGGCCATCAATATGTCGGAGCTGGCGGAGCCCTTCATCCGCCGCAGGGCGATACGGCATCTGGAACTTGGCCGCATCGTGATACTGGCTGCGGGCACGGGCAACCCCTTCTTTTCAACGGATACCGCGGCCGTGCTGCGGGCTCTTGAACTCAAGGCGGAGGCCGTGCTGAAGGCGACCAATGTGGATGGTATCTACGATAAGGATCCCAACAAGTACGCAGATGCGCAGCGCTTGGAATCGCTTTCGTACCGATACTGCATCGAGAACCGCCTGGGCGTGATGGATGCCACCGCATTCACCCTGTGTGAGGAGAACAACCTGCCGATCGTGGTCTTCCGTCTGCGGGAGGAGGATGCCTTGCGCCGGGTGGTAAGCGGTGAACCGATTGGGACCGTGGTAGGGAGTGAAAAATGAGCATTGACAGTCTGCTCCAAGAAGCCGAAGAGAAGATGAAGAAGAGCGTGGAGGCCACCCGCCACGAATTCACCCTGATTCGAACCGGCCGGGCCAATCCGGCCATGCTGGAGCACGTTGTGGTGAACTACTACGGCAGCGATTTGCCGCTGAATCAGGTCGCCACGGTCACCGTGCCGGACCCGCGCCAGCTGCTCATCACACCCTTCGACAAGGGCGCTCTGAGCGCTATAGAGAAGGGCATCCAGAAGTCGGATATCAATCTAACCCCCAACAACGACGGCTCCGCTATTCGTCTGAACATCCCGCCGCTCACGGAAGAGCGGCGCAAGGAGTTCATAAAGCAGCTGCACAAGAAGGCCGAGCTCGGCCACGCGGCCATCCGCAACATTCGTCACGACTGCAACAACCATCTGAAGGCGCTCACGAAGAACAAGGAGTGCAGCGAGGACGAAGAGAAGCGCGCGCACGAGAAGGTGCAGAAGTTGACGGATCAGTATATTGCCGAGATAGACAAGGCGTGCAAGCAGAAGGAGCAGGAGCTGCTCGAAGTCTAGGATTCCCCAGACCGTGTTGCGCCCGCGTGCTCGCCGGGACGCCGCCATCGGTCTCTCACCCGACTGCATATGTCTTCCTTGCCGCGCCCCCAACCCGAGCTGGATCCTGAACGGATACCCCAGCATGTCGCGATCATCATGGACGGCAACGGCCGCTGGGCGCGCTCGCGCGGGTTGGAGCGCATCAATGGTCACTGGGAGGGCTACCGCACGCTGAAGCGGATTGTCTACGCGGCGGAGGATCTCGGCGTTCGGTATCTGACCGTGTATGGCTTCTCCTCGGAGAACTGGCGTCGGCCTGGCGCCGAAGTCGGGGGCCTCATGGCGCTGATGTTGGAAGCCATGCGCGCGGAGATAGCGGAGCTCGTGGAGGCAGGGATCCGTGTGCGCGTCTCCGGCCGCATGGAGGGGCTTCCGGAGGATCTTCGGAGGGAGTTCGAGCAGGCCATGCATCGAACATGCGCCAACGGCCGCATGACCTTCAACCTCGCCATCAACTACGGCGGCCGCGCCGAGATTGTGGACGCCGTGCGGCGCCTGGCCGAATGCGTGCGCGATGGGAAGCTGGAGCCTCGCCAAATAACCGAGGAGGACCTGGCCGCCCACCTCTACGCGCCGGACATGCCCGATCCGGACCTGCTCATCCGCACCGCGGGCGAGATGCGCCTCTCCAACTTCCTGCTCTGGGAGACCGCCTACAGCGAGATATGGGTGACTCCCACCTTCTGGCCGGACTTCACGCCCGAGCTGCTGGCCGCGGCCATCGCCGACTACCAGAAGCGGACGCGGCGTTTCGGCGCCGTTGTTGAGTAAGCGTCGCTCCAGCTAGACCTGCAGAATCTCCTCGCGCCCGGGGCCGACGGAGACACTCTGCACCGGAACTCCAGAGAGCTCCTGAACGCGAGCCACGTAGTTGCGGCAGTTGGCGGGCAGGTCGGCGAAGGAAGCAACGCCGGTTACATCCTCGGTCCAGCCGGGCAGCTCCTCGTAGATGGGTTCAATATCCGTTCGGTTGGCCAGATCGCACGGAAGGTCGCGCAACTCGGTGTCGCCGGCACGGTAGGCCACGCAGATCTTCGCGGGATCAATACCGCTGAGGACA
>CAZGLN010000367.1:0-3264 GCA_964526545.1 uncultured Chthonomonadales bacterium | reverse complement strand
AAGGTCCTCCGTGGTCACGCGCGATAATCGCCGACTGATGGTAGGCCTCGCCCGTCATGATGGCGGTGATGGCGGCCGCGAGAGCCCGCCCCGTCTCGCTATCGTACGGAACGCCCCGCGCCATGAGCAGTGCGCCGAGGTTGGCGTAGCCCAGTCCCAGAGGTCGGTAGTCATGGCTGTTGCGCTCGATGGCCTCGGTGGGATATCCGGCATTGTCAACGATAATCTCCTGCGCGGTGATGACAATGCGGCAGGCGTGCTTGAAGCCCTCCACGTCAAACTCGCCGTCCGGCCGGCGGAACTTCATGAGGTTCAGCGAGGCGAGGTTGCAGGCGGAGTCGTTCAAGAACATGTACTCGGAGCAGGGATTGCTCGCGTGGATGCGGTCGGTCGCCTTGCAGGTGTGCCACCGGTTGATGGTGTCGTCGTACTGAATGCCCGGGTCGCCGCACACCCAGGCGCTCTCGCCTATGGCTCGCATGATGTCGCGGGCGCGATGTATCTCCGCCACGGAGCCATCCAGCACGTAGCGCGTCTGCCAGGCATCATCGTCCAGGTAGGCGCGCATGAAGGCATCGGTTACGCGGACGCTGTGGTTCGCATTCTGGTAGCTCACGCTGTCGTAGGCGCCCCCCGGCACATTGAAGTTGCCGTTGTAGCCCGCGTCTATCAGCGCCCAGGCCTTCTTCTCCTCCTCTGCCTTGCAGTTTATGAAGGAGAGAATATCCGGGTGGTCTACATTGAGAATGACCATCTTGGCTGCGCGGCGTGTCTTGCCGCCTGACTTGATGACGCCGGCGAAGGCATCGTAGCCGCGCATGAAGGAGACCGGACCCGAGGCCGTGCCGCCCCCTTGCAGGTGTTCGCGCGAGCTGCGCAGGGTGGAGAGATTGGTCCCGGTGCCCGAGCCGTACTTGAACAGCATGCCCTCCGTGCGTGCCAGCGTCAGGATGCTGTCCATGGTGTCCTGGACCGAGTTGATGAAACAGGCGGAGCACTGCGGACGCGGCTGGTCGGGCAGGCCTACGTTGAACCAGACCGGAGAGTTGAAGGCTGCCTTCTGGTGCAGCAGAAGGTGGGTGAGCTCATCCCGGAAGGCCAGGTAGTCCGCATCGGTCGCGAAGTAGCCGCCGGCCTTGCCCCAGTCGGCGATGGTGTATGCGACGCGCCGAATGAGCTGCTTTACGCTTCGCTCGCGGCTCGATGTGCCGAGATGACCGCGGAAGTACTTGCTGGCAACGACCTTCACGGCGAGCTGCGACCAGCTGCTGGGAGCCTCGATATCGGTCTGTTCGAAGACGACCTTGCCCTGCTCATCCGTGATCTGAGCCGAGCGGGTTTCCCAGTCCACGCTAGACCAGACATCCTCGCCGGGTTCGGTAAAGTGGCGTGCCACCTTCAGGCCCGGAACCGGTGTTTTCGGCTCCGTCGCTTGAGCACCGCCGGGCGGAAGCACCTCTTCCTCCTCGGCGGCATCGGTCTGCGGGCTGATGTCTGGGTCCTGCATTCTCTCCTCCCCCTTATCAATGCGCGTGTCTATTGCTCAAAAAGAATTCCCGGGCACCAGAGCGGTCTATGGAGCACCCAACGCAAAACACTCTAAGCCTGCACCCGCCGTGAAGCCTCTTTGGGCCGGCCAGGCACTCGGCCGCAGCCTCTCAGTCATACTATAGTATAATAATGTACACATGTCCCTGGACTGGCCGGGCCTGTACTTGTGGAACGTGACGACGCGGCGGATCTTCGGGCTTACCTGCTGATGGCCTATCCCGGAGCAGTCGGCAGGCTAGCGCGCCTTGCGCTGCAGCCTGCGTACGATGTCTCGAAACTGCGACGCGTCTTCAAACTGGCGGTAGACAGAGGCGAATCGAACGTAGGCTACATGGTCCAGCGCCTGCAGTTTCTCCATCACCATCTCGCCGATTACCGTGGACGGCACTTCCCGATCCAGGCGGTTATAGAGCATACGCTCGACATCCGCCGCCATCGCCTCCAGGGTCTCTGCGCTGACCGGTCTTCCCTTGCACGCCACGCGCATACCGTCGAGCACCTTGGAGCGGGCAAACGGCTCTCGCCTGCCGTCGCGCTTCACCACGAACAGGTGCTGCTCGACGGTCTGCTCCAGTGTGGTGAACCGCCGTCCGCAGTTCTTGCACTCGCGCCTCCGCCGAATCGCATCGCCCTCCTGAGACTCTCGGGAGTCCAGGACTCGGTCTTCGCGTGATCCACAGAAGGGACAGCGCATGGCGCGGTTTGTACATCGGACCCCTATATATTGGGGCGCGCCTAATAGTATATCCATACATGTGGACTGTCAACGGGTTCTTCAGAGATTTTTCACGAAATTGTGCGCACGGTCAGCCAGCCCTCCGGTGGCTTCCCCATGTGGTTCTGAGGAGGAAAGCACCTCAGCGCTGAGGCAGGGCGGGACGCGCCTCCGCCAGCGCATCAGCGATTCAGGACTGCGGCCTAGGCACCGCCTGCCGAGAGCGTACCAGGAGGCACCGCCAGCCGGTACAATGCCTCATCCATCATCGCGAGGAGTGAGTGTATGCGGGCCTACCGTTGGGCCGTTCTGCTGGCCGCGACTGTTCTTGCCGCTCAAGCGGCCGCCGCCGCGCAGCGCATCAGTTACACCGTAAGCGCCGATCCAACGGCGGGAAGGTGGCGTGTTTCGATCACCGTGCCGCGGATTCAGGGTGGCACCGTGGATCTTCAGATGCCGTCCTGGTCGCCGGGCGCGTACATCATGGGAAACTACGCACAGCGAGTGCAGGATCTTGCGGCCGCCGCGCCCGACGGGACTCCGTTGGAAGTCACGCGTCCAGATGCCTCTACGTGGCGCGTGGCGGCCGGGCGAGCGCGTACCGTGGTTGTGCGCTACTCACTTGGCGGCGCGGGAGGCGGAATGCTGGGTCGTGGCGGCGCGGTGAGCGAGTCACGGGCGGCGCTGAGTGGCCCGAGCAGTTACCTCTACGTGGTTGGGCGCCAGCGCGAGCCGGTTGACCTCTGCGTGGAGGTGCCCGCGGGCTGGAAGGTTGCCGTGAGCCTGGATCCAGGCAAGGAGCCCAACCACTACGTGGCGCCAAACTATGACGTTCTCGCCGACGCGCCGATTGAGGCGGGCAACTTCGCGGAGGATACGTTCGAGGTGGGCGGGGTGCCCCATCGCATCGTGCTCACCGGCTCCTACGATCACATTGACAGGGCTAGGCTTGTGGAGGTCTGCCGTCGCGTAGCAGAGGCACAGACTCGATTCTTCCG
>CAZGLN010000366.1:535-3291 GCA_964526545.1 uncultured Chthonomonadales bacterium | reverse complement strand
GACCGGCGCAGCATGTCCTGCGCGGCGGATTCCACTGATTTTCCGTTGATGGCCGAGGTCGCGAAGTGTTCAGCCGCGCGGTCCATCGCATCAGGTGCAGGCAGGTACCATCTTCCTCGCCCAACGTTCCGGCCGCCCCATCATCCCGCTGGGCCTGAGCGCCCGCCCCCGCAAGCTGCTCGGCACATGGGACCGGTACCTGATTCCCGCCCCGTTCGCCCGCGCCGTGATGGTCGTCGGAGAGCCGATCCATGTGCCCGCCGACCTTGACGACTCCGGCTCGGCTGCCTATGCGCGGCAGGTGGGCGATGCCATCAGCCAGTGCGAGCAGCGGGCGGAGCAGCTGCTAGGGTACACTTCGGAAATGTAGGGCAACCTCCACGTCGCCCCCCAAGGAGTGCAGCCACGTACCTGCTCTACAACTTTGCGCTGCTCTGCGCTTCGCCCGTTCTCCTGGCCGGCCTGGTGTTTCGGCTGCTGCGCGGCAAGTCGCGAGCCGGATGGCGCCAGCGCTGGGGAAGGGACCTTCCGCCGCTGCCATCCGACGGCCGGCGGATATGGGTGCATGCCGCATCGGTCGGGGAGGTGATGGCTGCGGCACCCATCCTGCGCGCATACCGCACCCTCCGCCCAGATGACTGCGTGGTGCTGAGCGTCATAACACCCGGCGGCTACGAGACGGCCTCCGCCCTTGTTGGGAAGGGCGTTGATGCCGCCCTCTATGCTCCGTTTGACGTGCCGCACGCAGTGCGCCGGGCCCTGCGCCACATCCGTCCCGACGTGCTTGTGCTCATGGAGACCGAAATCTGGCCCAATCTCATCCATCTTGCGCGGCGCACCGGCGCGAAGACACTCCTGCTGAATGGGCGCATCTCGGACCGCAGCTTCCCGCGCTATAGACTCATCCGACCAATCATGCGTTGGTGCCTGGCCCAGCTTGACGCGATACTTGTCCAGACAGCGCGTGACGCTGAACGTTTCGTCGCTCTGGGCGCTCCGGCCGAGAGGGTCCAGGTTGGAGGCAATAGCAAGTTCGACCAGGCTCCCGAACCGCTCAGCCCCGAGGAAGTGGAGGTACTGCGGTCAGAGCTGCGGCTGCCACGCGGAGCCCGCGTTCTGCTCGTAGCCAGCACACGCAACATAAAGGAAGAAGAAGTCCTATGGGCCCTTTACAAGCATCTCTGCGCGTACGGCCGAAATCTCTGCCTCATCCATGCGCCGAGGCACATTGACCGTGCGGACGAAATATGCCAGGCGATGCGCGATGCAGGCCTCAATCCGATACGCAGAAGTCTCCTGCAGCCGGGTGATACCGATGTGCGCCACCTCGTCCTGGATACCTTCGGGGAACTCGCGCAGGTATGCGCATTGGCGGATGTCGTCTGGATCGGCAACTCGCTATTCCCCCCCGGGGGCGGCCAGAATCTTCTTCAGCCGCTGGCACAGGGCAAGCCTGTCGTATGCGGTCCCTACATGCAGAACTTCCGAGACCTGACGGAGATGGCGGTGGAGGCGGGCGTGGCCGTCCAGCTTGCGGATGATCCTGAGAAAGAGATGTCAGCAATTACGCATCTACTGGACGATGCGGACAGCCGTAGCAGAATCGAGAAGGCTGCAATTCAGCTGATAAGGGAGAACCGCGGCGCGGCGCAACGCTATGCGGAGCGCATTGCCCAGGCAATAGAGGACCATGGCTGAGAGCGCTCGCGCCACGCGGCTCGAGGTGGCCGTGCTGGAAGTTCTCTCCGGAAGGCGCCGAGGGCCGCTCCCCGCGCTGCTGCGAGGTCTCCTCGCGATGCTAAGCTTGGCGTATTGCGCCGGACTCAAGCTCTACCTGCTCCCGTACCGTCTGGGCATCCGCAAGAAGGCCCGACTTGGCGTGCCGGTCGTCAGCATCGGCAACATCGCCTCCGGCGGCACCGGGAAGACAGGGATGACCCTCTTCACGGCGGAAGCCGCCAACCGCATGGGCGTCCGCGTGTGCGTTCTTAGCCGCGGCTACCTCGGCGCCCACGAGCACGATGCAGCCGTTGTCTCGGACGGTAGGCGGGTGCTCCTCTCGCCTGCGGAGGCGGGCGATGAGCCGTATCTGCTGGCAAGCGCGCTCCCCGGAGTGCCCGTGATTGTCGGAAAGGACCGTCGCCGCACCGGCAGAATGGCCCTGGAGCGATTCGGCCCGGAGCTGGTTCTGCTGGATGACGGCATGCAGTACTACCAGCTTCATCGCGACCTGGACATCGTGGTTGTGAATGCCCTGAAACCATTTGAGAACGGTTGGACCGTCCCCCGCGGACTTCTGCGGGAGCCGCCGGGGCATCTTGCGAGGGCTCACTGGATTGTCATTTCGCAGGCCAGGCGCCTGGATGCGCGGAATCTAGAGGTATTGAAACAGACGCTCGCTCGGATTGCGCCGAAGGCGCAAATCACCACGGCTGACTATCAGCCCGTGGGGCTCGTTCGATTGGGCAGCGCTGAGTGCGAACCGGTTGACCAACTGCGCGGCAGGAATGTGGCCACCTTCTGCGCGCTGGGAAGCCCGGAATCCTTCGAGGACCAGGTGCGGGAGGCCGGAATGGTGCCGGTTCATTCGTGCCGCCTGCCGGATCACTCAAAGCCGGAGATGACCGACCTGGTGGACCTCATGGATGGCGCGACCAGGGCCGGCGCGACGGCGGTGATCGTCTCCGAGAAGGATGCCGTGAAGCTTCCGGTCATTCAGAAGCCGCTTCCGATGTTTGCGCTCCGCGTTCGGATGC
>CAZGLN010000366.1:0-496 GCA_964526545.1 uncultured Chthonomonadales bacterium | reverse complement strand
CCTCCATCTATTCGCTGCGGGACGGCACGACATGAGCAAGGCACTGTTGCGCTGGCTGGTCGCGGCTCTGCTGCGCACGCTCAAGCGAACTGCGCGACTCTTGCCGCTCGGTGTCTGCCAGTGGTTGGGCAGGCGTCTTGGCGACCTCGTGCGCCTGCTGCAGGGCCGCCGCTACAGGGTAGCACTGGAGAATCTGCGTATCGCCTATGGAGACGCGCTGACGGAGGCGGAGAGACGCAGGATTGCCCGCGAATCGTTCCGCAGCTTTGGAATGCTTGTCATGGAGGGCCTGAAGCTGCCCCAGATGCCGCCTAGCCAGCTTCTCCGGCGCATTGAATGGGACGAAGACGAGATGACCGCCATGATGCGTGCCATCCCAAGCGAAATCGGTCTGCTCGCGATCACGGGCCACATCGGCAACTTCGAGGCACCTGCGCCGCTCGTGCTTCAGCATGGCCGCCGCATCGTTGCCCTTACCAGGGCTACCCGTGATCAG
>CAZGLN010000365.1:0-3326 GCA_964526545.1 uncultured Chthonomonadales bacterium | reverse complement strand
GATATTTCCGCAACAGCCGAAGCGATAAGAAAATCGGTTGAAGCCGCGGAAAAGGGCGGACACGAGCACTTCATGCTCAAGGAGATACTGGAGGGGCCGCGCACCATCCGCGAGACACTTCGCGGCCGCTTGACCGCCGGCGGCAGAGTGGCGCTGCCCGATGTGGCCTTCTCCGCCGGGCAGTGGTCACGTATCCAGCGTGTGCACATCGTGGCCTGCGGAACGGCCTTCCACGCCGGCCTTGTGGGCAAGCGCATGATGGAGCGGCTGCTCCGCATGCCCGTGGAGGCCACACCCGCCTCCGAGTTTCGGTACAGTGATCCGCTGGTCAATTCCGGTACGCTGACCCTGCTGATAAGCCAGAGCGGTGAAACCGCGGACACCTTGGCCGCCCTGCGCGAGGCGCGCAGGAGAGGCTCCGCCACGCTCTCCATCATCAATGTGGTTGGCAGCACCCTTGCGCGTGAATCGGACGCCGTGCTCTACACACAGGCGGGACCGGAGATCGGAGTGGCCTCCACCAAGGCCTACCTTGCCCAGCTCACGGCCCTCGCCCTCCTCTCCCTCCATCTGGCGCAGGAGAGCGAGGAGGCCGGGCGTCCCACCGCGCTGCGTGAGCATGCCGCGCTCTACGGCGGCCTCGCCAGCCTGCCGGATCTTGCCGCCGCATGCCTGCGGCGCGAGGAGGAGATCGCGCGGCTGGCCGAGCGCCTGGCGGACCATCACTGCTTCTTCTACCTGGGGAGAGGGTACGACTTCGCTACCGCGGCCGAGGCGGCTCTCAAACTCAAGGAGATCTCCTATCTGCACGCGGAAGCCTATCCCGCAGGCGAGATGAAGCACGGCCCGCTGGCGCTGGTGGAGCCGGGGGTGGTGATAGTAGGTCTCTGCACGCAGCCCAAGACCCACGAGAAGATGCTGAGCAACCTGCAGGAGGCCAGGGCGCGCGAGGGCACGGTCGTCACGGCGCTGCGCGAAGGACTGAAGGCGCCGGACTGCGCGGACCACGTTCTGCTCGTGCCGGACGCTCCGGATGACCTTATGCCCATCCTCTCCATCGTCCCGCTCCAGTTGCTGGCCTATCACGTGGCGCGGCGCCGCGGCTGCCCCATAGATCAGCCCCGGAACCTTGCCAAGAGCGTTACGGTAGAGTAGGGGCGCGGCAAGCCCACGGCCCAGACGCAATGCACGCACGAAGTTCGCCAGAGTACCCCATGCGCTTCTCCATCACCCATCGCGATGCAGCCTCCGCCGCCCGCACGGGTCTGCTCACACTGCCGCATGCCGAACTGGAGACTCCGGTCTTCATGCCCGTGGGAACGCAGGCCACGGTAAAGGGCATGAAGCCCGCCGATCTCGAGGCGCTCGGCTTTCGGCTGATTCTGGCCAATACCTACCACCTCCATCTGCGGCCCGGCGCCGATCTGGTGGCTTCGGCGGGCGGGCTGCACCGCTTCATGGGCTGGGAGGGAGCCATCCTAACCGATAGCGGCGGATTTCAGGTCTTCAGTCTCTCGGGTCTGCGGCGCATCAACGAGGAGGGCGTGGAGTTTCGCTCTCACCTGGACGGCTCGGCCCACCTCTTCACTCCCGCGCGCGTCATGGAGATTCAGCGCCTGCTTGGACCCGATATCGCGATGGCCTTTGACGAGTGCGCCCCCTATCCCTGCGACGAGGAGTACGCCCGCGCCGCCATGGAGCGCACCCATCGCTGGGCCCTGGCCTGCCGAGAGGCGCACTCCGGCCTGGCAGCCGGCGGATGGCCGCAAGCCCTCTTCGGCATCGTGCAGGGAGCCATCTATCCGGCCCTTCGTGAGGAGAGCGCGCGGTTCCTGGCAGGTCTCGATCTGCCGGGATACGCCATCGGCGGCCTCGCCGTGGGCGAGAGCGCGGCCGACCGTAATCGCAGCGTGGAGACATGCACGGCGCTGCTGCCGCAAAATCGCCCGCGCTACCTGATGGGCGTGGGCACCCCGCTGGACATCGTGGAGGCGGTGCTGCGCGGGGTGGATATGTTCGACTGTGTTCTGCCCACGCGCAACGCCCGCAACGCGCAGGTCTTCACCAGCGAGGGCGTGCTGAACCTGCGGAATGCCCGCTTCGCCTCCGATTTTGGGCCTATTGATCCGGCCTGCGAATGCGAGACTTGCCGGAGGCACTCCCGAGCCTACCTGCGTCACCTCTTCCAGGCAGGCGAAATGCTGGGTCCGTGTCTGGCAACCCACCACAACCTCGCCTTCTACCAGGCGCTCATGCGCCGAATCCGCGCGGCCATCCGCGATGAGAGTCTCGGCGCGCTTCGCGAGCAAGCCGCCGCCTGGAGCGTGCGCTCAGGCGAAGTCGGCGGTCCCGCGGAGGATGGCGGTGCGGCCGACGAACCGATAATCCGCGTGTGAACGACCGTTCGGCGCGGAACGTAGTGCACAATAGAGTCCACGCTGCCCGAGAAGCAGAGGGAGAGATGAATGGTGGGAGTGAGCGAGCAGACCCGGCACGAAGGAGTGGTACAGGGCCTGCGGCAGGTGCGCGCCAATGCCAAGGTGCGCGCCTACATCGAGAAGGCCAACGAACAGATGGCGGCCATCGGCTATACGGAGCACGGACTGCGGCATGCGGCCCTGGTGGCGGCCATCGCGCGAAACGTGCTGAACGCGCTGGGACACGAGGCGCGCCTCTGCGAACTCGCCTCCATTGCGGGCTACCTGCACGATATCGGCAATGTGGTCAGCCGATTTACGCATCCGCAGATCGGCGCCACCATGGCCTTCGTGCTGCTTAACGAGATGGGCTTCGAGGCAAATGAGATCGCCCTCATCGTCGGCGCCATCGGCAACCACGAGGAGCCAGAGGGTGAGCCCATCAACGAGGTAACCGCCGCGGTCATCCTCGCGGATAAGTCCGACGTCCACTTCTCCCGCGTGCAGAACCCGGATCCGGCCAACTTCGATATCCACGACCGCGTGAACCACGCCGTGCAGCACTCGCATCTGCACACCAACCTCGAAGAGCGCACCATAACCCTCGAGCTGCGCATTGACGGGGGCTCCGCGGGCGTGATGGAATACTTCGAAATCTTCGTGGACCGCATGGTAATGTGCCGCAAAGCCGCTCAACGCCTCGGCTGCGCATTCCGCCTGAGTATCAATGGCCTCGATATGTAACCGGCTCCACGCCGGCGCCGCACGGCTTCTTCTTTTCGCATTGCTGGCGACCGGCGCAAGCACTGCCTGGCCGCAGCCATCCGCTCCCGCGCCCCAGCTCCGCATCGAGAGCTTCGCTCCTCTGCGCGGCTACGCGGTGGGCACGCAAACGCTCCACCTTGTGGG
>CAZGLN010000364.1:0-3336 GCA_964526545.1 uncultured Chthonomonadales bacterium | reverse complement strand
GGTGTCCATTGGCGCAGGCGCCCGGCCTATCCGAGACGCGCGCCAGATGCCGCCAAGTGCGGCCGCCGTCTTCGCTCAGGCTGAGGTGCACGGCCGTAGGACCCTGGAGATTGGTATCGTAGGAGCAGAGCATACGGCCGCCCGGCAACGTGAGCAGCCGCGGATACCATACTCCCTTGCCGGGGGGTGCCTGGAAGACGATGGTCTCCCCCTCCATCCACTCCATCACGGGTTGCGATGCGAGTAGGCATGCCAGGATGGCCAGGGTCATGCGGGGCTGGGCCTCCCTTCCGAGTGTCGCGCACCTCTGCATTGTGGCATGCAGTTAGCACTCTCGGCCGCCGCGCGCGGTCCGGTAAACTCAGGGTGCCGTTTCCATTCCATGGTTGGATGAAATACATGCACAAAGGCTGCATCGTCTGGTTCACGGGGCTCTCGGGGGCGGGGAAATCCACGCTAGCGCGGGGCCTGCTGGAGACTTTTCGCGCGCGCGGCTACCGCGCGGAGCTGCTGGATGGCGACGAGGTGCGCACTAATCTCTCCAAGGGGCTGGGATTCTCCAAGGAGGATAGAGACACGAATATCCGCCGCATCGGCTATGTGGCGCGGCTGTTGGCCCGCAACGGCGTAATAGCCATTACGGCGGCCATTTCGCCCTACCGTGAGATACGCGACGAAGTGCGCGCGCTGGCCGCCGAGGACGACGTGCCCATGGTGGAGGTCTACGCCAATGCCAGCCTGGAAGCGCTGGTGGCGCGAGACGTGAAAGGCCTGTACAAGAAGGCGCTTGCAGGCGAGATTGCCAACTTCACCGGTGTTTCGGATCCGTACGAGGCGCCCGAACGGCCCGAGATTGAAGTGCGCACCGATAGCGAGACGCCGGAGCAGTCGCTGCGCCGCATACTGGACACCATGGCCAGGCATGGCCTGATAGATGCTGACTGCTGAATCGCAACGGACTCATGGTCATAGACCACGATCCTGACTATCGGCCCGAGCTGCGCCGCGTACGGGCGATGACGGCGGTCATCGCCCTGGGCCTCTTCGCCATCGTGGCGCGGCTCTGGTATCTGCAGGTAGCGCACGGGCCCGAGCTGCTGGCGCAGGCGGAGGGCAACCGCACGCGGCTGGTGCGCCGGGTGCCCCCGCGCGGGCAGATTGTGGATGCCCGCGGGCGCGTCCTCGCCACCAATCGGCCCCTTCTCTCGGTCTTCGTTGTGCCCTACGAAGCCATGCCCCGCAAGAACCCGCAGACCCGGCGAATGGAGGACCCCGGCTCGCTGGGCCGCCTCGCGCCTCTGCTGAACACGACCGAGGAGGAGCTGAAACGGACCATCGAGCGCAACCTGCTTACCCCTTATGAGCCCGTGCGCGTGGCCGCTCGCATCTCCATGGAGACGGCGACGCAAGTGGAGGAGCAGCGGATGGGCATGCCGGGTGTCTTTGTGATGGAGGAGCCCGTGCGGGAGTACCCCTCGGGTCCGCTGCTGGGGCATGTGCTCGGCCAGATGGGTGAAATAAGCAAGGAGGAGCTGGAGAAGCCCGAGAACGAGGGGTACCGGCCGGGGGACTACTGCGGGAAACTTGGGATAGAGAAGGCATACGATTCCGCACTGCGCGGACATGCCGGCGGCGACCGCATGGATGTAGATGCCCGCGGACGCATTCGCGGCGTGCTGGCTTCATCGGATCCGGTGCCCGGCGATACCGTCCACCTCACCATTGATACGCAACTGCAGCGTGTGGCCTATGAAGCGCTCAATAGCTGGGCGAGGCGGGGCAAGCCCGGGGCCGCCGTGGCGCTCGATCCGGCGACAGGGGCGGTGCTCGCGCTGGCCAGCGTGCCCTCCTACGATCCGAATGCCTATGCCGCGGGCATCTCGAAGGCGGATTGGGATTCTCTGCGCGGAAACCCCTTGAAGCCGCTCATCAATCGCGCCGTGGGCAGCGCAACGGCGCCCGGCTCCACCTTCAAGATGATTACGGCGGCCGCGGGCCTGGAACTGGGGCTGGTCTCGGTACACTCGCGCACAACGTGCACGGGAGTCATCTACCTGGGAAAGTGGCCGAAGAGGTGCCACAAGCGCTCCGGCCACGGCAGCCTGAACCTGAAGGAGGCCATCGCCCAATCGTGTGATGTCTACTTCTATCGGCTCGGCCAGCGTCTGGGGCCCGAGCGTCTGGCGGCCTATGCGCGGCGATTCGGGCTGGGCCAGCGCCTCGGCATTGATCTGCCTGGCGTGGAGGCGAAGGGCATCGTGCCCGATCCGGAGTGGAAGCGGCAGCGCAAGCTGGGGCCCTGGGTGGGCGGCGATACGGTGGATTTCGCGATCGGCCAGTCCAGCCTGGCGACCACTCCCCTCCAGATGGCATCGGTTTGTGCCGCTATAGCAAATGGAGGAACGCTCTATCGGCCGCAACTGGTACGCGCCATCACCCGCTGGGATGGGCGGAGCGGCAGCCAAGTGGTTCGCGGCCTTGTGCCCGAGATTGCGCGGAAGGTGGAGGTATCGCCGGCGACCATGCGCATGCTCGTTGAGAGCATGGAGGCCGTGATGACTCGGGGAACCGGGGCGCGCAGCGCCATTCCGGGCCTGCGCATGGCCGGCAAGACGGGCACGGCGGAAGTGGCGCGCAAAGGGAGGAAGGTGGATAACGCCTGGTTTATCGGCTTCGCGCCGGTTGAGAATCCGCGCATCGCGGTGTGCGTCTTCATCGAGACGGGCGGCCATGGGGGCGAGGCCGCCGCGCCCATCGCCCGAAAGATCATCGCAGCCCATCTCGGGGTGAAGGTAGATGAGGTGCAGGTTGGCAGAGCGGATGACTGAGCATACACTGCCCCGCGCAATCAAGCGCGCCGGCGGGCTCCTTCGCGCGGCGGTCGGCATCCTCCTTCTTTCGGCAGGCACGCTCCCCGCTCTGGCGCAAGCCGGCAAGAAGCCTCCGGCGCGCCCGGCGGGTAAGAGCCCAACGGCAGCTCCCACCATCACCATCACGCCCTCCCAGCCCGTTCCTGCTGCGGCCCCCAGGCCGGACCCAAAGCCTGCCTGGACCGAACCATTCCCCGCGGAGGGCGCCCGCCTTGCGCTGGCGGACCTTGCCGGCATGGGGCGGGACCAGGTGGTTACCCTCACATTTCGCGGGCAGCAGCAGTGGAGGCTGGCCATCCACTCCTGGTACCAGGGTAAGTTCGATCGGCTATGGTCGGTGGACCTGGAGCTGGAGCAGCCGCTCCTGGCTGCCGGGCGCTTTGTGAAGGGTGAGCGGAAGGGCCAGGCCGTGGTGCCGAGCGGGGTAGTGGTGCACGACACGAGCGGATACCGATTCGTGCCGTTT
>CAZGLN010000363.1:2859-3349 GCA_964526545.1 uncultured Chthonomonadales bacterium | reverse complement strand
CGAACGCCGGTGGAAGGCCATGGCCGACAAGGCCAACTCCGCGCTCTACTTCGAGAAGGCCGCCTTCGCCTACTTCGATATGCGCTCCCCGGTAGACGTGGAGATCACGTGTCCGCAACCCATACGCGAGGCGAAGGTTCTGCCGAGTTCGGCAGGCATCCGCCCGCGCCTGGAGGGCAATCGGCTCAGCTTCCGGCTGCGCCAGCCCAGGCATCTCACCGTGGAGATCAACGGCGATTGGGTGGGATCGCTCCACCTCTTTGCGAATCCTCCCGAGACGGACGCTCCCAGCCCGAACGATCCCAATGTGATCTATTTCGGTCCGGGTATCCATGAGGTAACGCATGTGCGCGTGCGTAGCGGCCAGACGGTCTACATTGCAGGCGGCGCCGTTGTTCGCGGCGTCATAGGTCCCGGGGAGCCGTTCAGCATCAGCGGCTACAGCGGCCTGAAGACCTATGCGCCGACCTTCGAGCTGGCTGGCGACAAT
>CAZGLN010000363.1:0-2849 GCA_964526545.1 uncultured Chthonomonadales bacterium | reverse complement strand
GGTTCCGCGGCAGGGGCATTCTGGATGGCGGCCGATCCACCACGCACGCGCGCAACCTCCTCTTTGTGCGTGGCAGCAACATCACGCTGGAGGGCGTCATCCTGCGCGATTCCAGCACGTGGAACGTGCCGGTACGCCAATCGCGTAACGTGGTTGTGCGCAACCTCAAGGTCCTCGGCTACCGCGCGAATTCCGACGGCATTGACATCTGCAACAGCCAGGACGTGCTGGTTGAGGGCTGCTTCCTGCGTACGCTGGATGACCTCGTAGTGATAAAGACCGACAAAGGGCAGGGGCCGGTGCGCAACGTGCTGGTGCGTGGATGCGTGCTCTGGAACGAGGTGGCGCATGCGCTAAGTGTTGGCGCCGAGCTGCGCGAGGATGTGGATGGTGTCACTTTCCGCGACTGCGACATCATACGCGACAAGGGGCGGGAGTGGACCCTGCGCGTATACCACTGCGATTCGGCCCGCGTGAGCAACATCCGTTTCGAGAATCTGCGCATCGAGGAGTCGCCCCGCCTCATCTCCCTCTGGATAGACAAGGCGTTTTGGAGCCGCGACGAGGAGCGCGGCCACATCCAGGGAGTTACGTTCCGCAACATCACGGCGACCTGCAGCCCGTTGGTGGTGGAGCTGAAGGGCTACGATGCGGAGCACCTGGTTCAGGACGTGGAGTTCCGCAACGTGAGGGTGAACGGCCGCCCGCTGCGGGAGCAGGACATCAAGAAGAACGAATTCGTTCGCGGAGTAACGGTGAGCCGATAGACTGGTTGGCACTCAGCAACGCCGCGCCCCGCGCCAATCCGGCGCAGGGCGCGTTTCTTCGCTTGTTGGTGCCGGCGTGCGGCTATTCCGCAGGCGGAGCGCCCGATGCCCGGGCTTTGGAGCGCTCGATGGATTGCAGCGCGAGGTAGTTGCCGCCGAACTTGCTCAGGCTCTCCAGCTCGATGTCGAACTGGTCGTAGTGGCGCTCCTCGTCCGCAACCAGCGATTCAAAGAGCTGCTTGGAGATGGCATCCGCGTTGGCAGCACACTGGTTGGCCCAGACGTTGTACTCCTTGGCGCTGCCCTCTTCCATGGAGCGGCCCATCTCCAGCATCTTCGCCACGTCGGTAACCTGCTCCACCTCCTGCGCCGCCCGCATGATCACGTCGCCCTTCAGGAAGAGAATCCGCTCGGCCAGCCTCTCCACGTGGATCATCTCGTCTATGGCGGTCCGCTTGAAGAGCTGGGCCAGGAGGTCGTAGCCCTGGTCGTTGCAGTGGAAATGGAAATACATGTACTGATGAACGGCCGCCATCTCATCGGCTACGGCCTTGTTCAGCAGCTCAATGCTGGCTTCGTGCATGGTTCAAATCCTCCGAGTGAATCTGTCGGTTAGCCTCTTTCGCGGCTAACTTCTCCGCGAAGCCGACTGCCTCCTGCGTGGTCCGTCTGCGCCGCCAGTGGCTAAGGCCGGCGACCCCCTGGGGCCGATCGGCAGGACTCCCCGCCTCCTGAGGCGAAGGGAGGCTCAGCGGCTATCTCGCAATCACTCGATCCTCCGACAAGGGCGTACCACGACCATGGCCACGAGCAACCTGGGCTTTGAGTTCACCGGACCCGGCAGAATGGAGCTGGTGGAGATCGGCGTACCCCCGTCGTCCCTGCCGCGCGGGCATGCGCTGCTGCAGACCCTCTGCTCGGGCGTTACCAACGGCACGGAGCGGCACGCTCTCCTGGGCGAGCATGGCTGGAATCAGTTTCCCGGCCGTCACGGCTACCAGCATGTGGCGAGGGTTGTCGGCGTCGGCCCCGAAACGCGCCATCTGCAGGAGGGAGACGTTCTGTTTCTTGGCCAATACGTCGGGCACCGTGCGTGGAACTTGGTAGATACCTCGCTCGATTGTGCTCCCGGGTCCCTCAGTCTCTATATAAGACTCCCCTCCGACTCGGACCCCGTTCGGCACGCGCTGATGGGTGTGGCGGGAGTCTCGGTACGCTGTGCGCGGCGCATCCGCATTGCTCCGGCGGAGCGCGTGTGGGTGGCGGGGCTGGGCGTCATTGGTCAGTTCGCGGCGCAAGCGGCGCGCGCCTTCGGTGCGCATGTTACCGTCACCGATCCACGACCGGAACGGGTGCTCATCGCGCAGGAGCTGGGTGCGCATGTCGCCATCACATCTACGGATCCGGATGCCGTGGAACGGCTGCGCAAGGGCGGACCCTACAACGCCATTGTGGATTGCTCCGGCGCCGATTCCATCCTGCGGCAGATTCACCAGGATCGTCTGCTGGCGCATGGCGGGCGCATTGCGCTGCTGGCCGTGCGCTCCGAAACCACTTTTCCCTGGAGCATGCTGCACGGCACGGAGGCGTCCATCGAGGTCTCATGCCACTTCGGTGCGGACGACCTGCGGGTGCTTCTCTACTTCATGGAGCAGGGAGTCATCCGCACCGAGCCGCTCATCACCCACGTGGCGCCCGTGGAGCAGGCACCGGAGGTCTACAACACCCTTCGGGATCGGCCGGGCGACCTTCTCGGCGTGGTCTTCGACTGGCGCGGCTAGGCGCCGTCGCGAGTTTGGCGTGCCGACGGCCGGGCTGCCGACGATCACCAGGCCAGGCCCTTCCTGCAATCCTGTCAATCCTGTCAATCCTGTCCATCCCAGCCCCATGCCTCGGCGGCCATATGCTCCAGCCATTCGGCACACGCTTGGATCGCCTCCAAGCCCAGGCCAGCCTCTCCTGCAATCCTGTCAATCCTGTCCATCCTGTCCATTCCATCCCCATGCCTCGGCAGCCAAATGCTCCAGCCAATTGACCCTGGCCAGGATAGGTGCGAGGAGCAGGGCTCATCCCTCCCTCCGG
>CAZGLN010000362.1:304-3410 GCA_964526545.1 uncultured Chthonomonadales bacterium | reverse complement strand
TACACTCTTTCCCTACACGACGCTCTTCGGCGAGCGAGCGTTCTTCCTCAATACGCTGCCTGACGTTACGGAGAAGTACGCCGTACGCACAACAGCGGTAGCAGGAGTCCGGCTCGACAAGGACTATACCCTTCGCGGCCATCTGGAGGTCGAGCCGATTGAGAGAGACGGCCTGGTCGTCAACCCCTCCCTCGATCTGAATGGCCATACCCTTCATATCAGAGGATTTGCGACATTCAACTATGCCGGGCCCGGAACCGGCCTCTTGATGCGCCATCCCGCGGACCGGCTCATTGTGGACGAGGAGTGCGAGTTCTTCGGCGGAAGCCAGCCCGGAGACATTCAGAACGGCACGCTGGTCTTTCGGCTGGGAGTCAAGGTATTCGCAAACCAGGACTACCCGAACATCCTTGAGACGGGAAACACGCATGTGGTCCTTGGCGGGACCAGCGCGCAGTTCCTGGTGGGCAAGTTTCGCGTGCAGAGTCTGGAGGTTGCCGCGCCGGGCGGCGTGCACGGCTGGCAGGAGCTAACGGTGCGGGGCAAGCTGGTTACGCTCGCCGGCACGCGCGCCAAGGTGGGCTTATCCAGCTTTGGGCCAGCCGGCAAGATAACCTGCGGCGGGCTGGATGTCTCGGGGCTGACCGTGGACAACGTGGTGCTGGAGTGCCTCGACGGCGACACCCTCGACAGGTTCGACGATGTCAAGTTCACCAACTTCCCAAAGGGCACCCCTAACTACCCCGGCCTGCCGGGCACGGTGTATATGGTGATGCGTCGCTCGGGGCAGGTGCTGCCTGTCATCTTGCGCAATCTGCAGTTCCTCACCAATCAGCCGGCGCCCGACGATCTCTTCTTGTATGCCGAGAAGGTTGGCAACGGGAATCCGCTCGATATCTACGTGGTGAACCCTGCACCGGCGGATCCGGGAACCAACGCCCGGGCGGAGAACGGTGCCGTTATCCATTGGAATCGGGAGCCCGGCGGCCAGCTTCCAGGGATGACCCAGCTCCTGGCTCCGGCGAACGGCGCCAGCCTGGACCAGGTGCCCGTGAGTCTGGAGATGAGCGCGACAGATGCCGGGGGGCGCGTGCTGCGCTACGTGGTGGAGCTCCTCAAGGGCGGACTAGTGGTTGCCACGTTCGATCAGCGCGCGAGCATGCAAGGCTGGGACAACCCGTTCGCCTACGCCAGCGACGCACGCGCTAGGCTTACGTTGCCGGAGGCGCTGGAAAACGGGGACTATGAGTGGCGCGCACGCGCCGTGAACCTGTTCGGAGCGGGACCCTGGAGCGCAACGAGCCAATTCACTCTGTGCACGCCGACTGCCATAAGAAGCGTATCGCCTGGCCGGCTGGCCAGGAAGGCTGGCGCGGAGGCGAGGCTGGAGGTGCATGGGCGCGCGTTTGCAGAGGGAGCAACGGTGACTCTGCGGATGGGCGAGGGCCTCCTTGCGTCAGCCAGAGTGGAGCGGCTCTCCCATCAGCACCTGCGGGCTGTCTTCCCGCTCGATAGTTTGGCCACCGGCACCTATGACGTGATTGTGCGCAACCCAGATGGCTCTCTTGCCGAGGCTCTGGGCGCCTTCACACTCGGGCCGCACGCGCCGCCGGAGGTGAAGGTTGTCCTTTCTGGTCCCGGAACTGTCCGGGCACGCCGCGAGGCTCTCTACCTTCTCTCCTACAAGAACGTGAGCGCTATTGAGAGCACGGCAACACTCGCCATGATCAGCGGCTTCCCGAAAGATAGCCGCGTCACGGTGGACGGAGCCGAGTTGGTCCGCAACAGCACCTACACGACCCTTGCCGATGGCCACGTTGTTCCTCTCATCCTGCCGGGCCTCAAGCCGGGGGAGCACGCGTTTAAGCGCATTGTCGTACAGAGCGCGGACACGGACATCGGCGAATGGTCCCTCAAGGTGATTACCGTGGGCTCGGCCGCGTACCTGCCACAACTGCAGCCCCCCGGGCGAGCGGCGGCCATGCGTCTCGCGCCAACCCGCAATGGCGACCCGTACGAGCCGACCATCTATGAGCCCTGGAACGGCGTGCCGGATGAGGACAGACCCTTCATCAAGGCCGCAATGGAGACGATGAAGGAAGCCTACCCGGAGAGTCAGTTCAAGAACCGCTACTGGAACGATGCCTGCGTAGGCGTACAGCAGAACATGGCTCAACGGCTGGCGGCGATGCCTGAGATGGGCGGATGGCAGATACAGCGGTTGGACGCTAGCGGCCTCGGAGGTCACAGCACTACGCTGATCACCTCCCCTTACACTGCCAAAAGCTACATCATTGACAACTACGTGGCGCCTTGCTTCCTGCCCGTGCGGCCATGGATTGATTTCGAGGGCAAAAAGGTCTACGCCACAGACCCTTATGAAACAACAGTCGCCCAGCAGTTCCTCAACCCCATCGCGATCATGCAGCAAGTCATTAGCAACGAGTGGAAGCCCTACGTGAATGGCAATCCGGAGTGGGGCGAGACGCCGAAGTTCCCCTCGCTCTCAACGGAGGAGATGGCTCTACGCGTTCTTCAGAGCGTGGATCCGAACGACAAGTCCACCAGTGAAGGGGCGGGACCGGAAGGCTTTATAGACGGCGCCAGCCCGCTGACTTACACTATCAACTTCGAAAACAAGCCGGATGCCAGCGGGCCCGCGCAGGAAGTAGTGATTACGGACAGGCTGCACGTGGACCAACTGGACCTGAGCACGCTGGAGTTCGGCGTCATCGGTTTCGGCACGCACGTGGTCGCTCCGCCCCCCGGTGCGCGTGCCGTGGATACGCTGGTGGACATGCGCCCGATGAAGGATCTGTTGGTACGCGTACAGGCAAGCCTCGACGAAAGCACGGGCACTGCCACCTGGCGCCTCACCTCCCTCGACCCCGTCACGGGCCAGCTTCCCGTTGAGGCCATCGAGGGCTTCCTGCCGCCCGCGGGCCAGGGGATGGTCTCGTTCTCGGTGCGCATCAAACCAGGCCTGCCGAGCGGCACGCGCATCCAGAACACAGCCAGTATCGTCTTCGACCTGAACGATCCCGTTATTACCCCGGTCTGGACGAACACACTGGATACCGAGGCGCCGACGAGCCGCGTGGATGCG
>CAZGLN010000362.1:0-265 GCA_964526545.1 uncultured Chthonomonadales bacterium | reverse complement strand
TTCCGACGCGGCGAACGGTTCCGGCGTGGGCACAGTGGACCTCTATGCCTCCGAGGACGGCGGGCCGTATATCGCCGTGGCTTCACAGCTCCCAAGCAACACTACCTATCAGTTCCCGGGCACCTACGGCCACACCTATTCCTTTTACACGGTGGCAACGGACCTGGTGGGCAACCGGCAGGCGCCCCCGCTTGTGGATGGGCAGATTCAGCCGCACGCCACCACGCGGATGGGCACGGCGCCCCGATTCCCCGCCGGTCTCTCG
>CAZGLN010000361.1:0-3435 GCA_964526545.1 uncultured Chthonomonadales bacterium | reverse complement strand
CGCGGCAGCGCTTGATCTGCCTGTTCGCGTGGTATTCGACGGCGTGAAGGCCCGACACGATACGCTCTGCTTCCTCGGCGGGCAGGATGCCGGTCTCTCCCAGCATCGTGGCGTGCGCGATGCTCGCCCGGATGTCGTGCCGCCACAGGCGCCGGTCGAACCGCAGCGAGTTGTTGAGCTGCTCCACCAGGGCGTCGGTATCAGCCGCGAACGCTCCGCCCCAGAGCTTGCCCTCTTTGGTCATGCGCCGGCTCCTCGCCTCTCAGGCATCCGGGTGGCGCAGCGCCCAGTACATTCGGCCCTGCATTCCGTGGGTCTTTACCATGCCCGTGGTCTCGGACTGGTCGAAGGTCTTGCTCTCGAAGGAGGCCAGGTCCTCGCTGTAGAGCGCCCACGGGCTTGTGCGGCCCGTAACCACGCAGCTCCCCTTCCATAGGCGGAGCGTTACCTCGCCGGTAACGCGCTCCTGGATGCGATTGATGAAGGCTTCGAGGTCCTCCTTCAGGGGGTCGAACCAGAGCCCCTTATAGGCCAGCTCGCCCCACTCGCGATCCACCATTGCCTTGAACTTGAGCTCCTGCTGGGTGCATACCAGCGCCTCGAGCGCGCGGTGTGCCGTAAGCAGCACGACCGCGGCAGGGCACTCGTAGTTCTCGCGCACTTTCAGGCCGAGCATGCGGTCTTCCATCACATCCACGCGGCCCACGCCATGTTCGCCGGCCAGCGCATGCACGCGCTCCACCAGGGCGAGCGGGGCAACGGACTCACCGTCCAGGGAGACGGGCACGCCTCCCTCGAAACCGATGCGAAGCAGCCGCGGCTCGGCGGGGGCGGCCTCCACACCGCGAGTCCAGCGGAAGATCTCCTCGGGCGGAGCGTAGTTCGGGTCCTCCAGGCGGCCGCCCTCGATAGAGCGCCCCCAGAGGTTCTCATCTATGCTCCAGATCTTCTCGCGAGACTGCGCCACATTCAGTCCATGGGCCTCCGCGTAGTCCAGCTCGTCGCTGCGTGTCCAGGGAACGCGGGAACCGTCAGGCAATCTTCTGCCCTCGCGCATGGGGGCGATGATGCGGAGGTTCGGCGTAAGGGTGCGCATGACGTACTCGATGCGGAACTGGTCGTTGCCCTTGCCCGTGCAGCCGTGGGAGTAGGCATCCGCGCCAATCCGCCTGGCCACTTCCACGGCTTTGAGGGCGATCAGCGGGCGGGCGATGGAGGTGGAGATGGGGTACCCCTGGTAGTCTCCATTCGCCTTGACCGCGGGCCAGCAGTACTCCGTGATGAACTCCTCGCGGGCGTCTACCGTGTAGTGCTCCGTGCCAAGCGATCTGGCGCGCTGCTCGGCCTCCGCGATGTCCTGGCGTTCCTGGCCCACATCCACGGTTACGGTAACCACGCGATCGAATCCGTACTCCTCCCGCATGAGGGGTATGCATACGGAGGTGTCCAGACCTCCGGAATAGACAAGCACGACGGTAGCCATGGCTGCGATCTTCCTCGGGCCGCGCTCGGGCGGCTCCATGCTTAGGGGTGATGGTTCAGTCTACCCCTAGCGGAGAGTGGAACCGACGGCGGGCGATGCACGCCCGCAGCGTCGGAGCCGTGCCGCCGCTCGGCAGCCTTAGCCGGAGCCGAATACTGCGCCCTAAGGCTTGCTTGATGCCGCCCAAAAGGTCTTCACGTGGGCTCGTGCGATGTGCTCACTCAGCGTGCGCTCCGCGAAATCGCGGTACATGGGTATCCTGGCGAGGTCCGCGCGCAGCCTGGCAAGGGCCTCGGTGAATGCCGCATCGTCAGCGGCCTGCGCGAGCGCGTGATAGCCCTGTTGGGCCAGGACGTATCCCTTCAGCCATTCGCGGTCGCCCACGAAGTGCGGCTCCTTCTCCAGGCTGCGCCAGGCCTCTGTCAATCGGCGAATGGCCTCGTCCGCCTCCGAGCGCTTTTCGGCACGAACAAGCTCCTCCATTGCTCCAATCAGGTCGAGGAATGGTTTGCGGGAAGCGCCCTTGGCCAGGGTGGAGGCCAGGCGCTCAGCGGTCTCCTGCCATGCCGCACGCGGTTCATAGAGGGTATCGGCGAAGGCGAAGACGCTCGGATAATTGGTCGCGGAGTACTGGATGAAGAGCTGCGCCTCCTCCAGCCCGCGCTGGCGCAGCAGTCCGAGCTTGTCGGAGAGGTAGCCGAGCCGGAAGGCCGCAAAGGGATAGACCTGCTCGCTCGCAAAGCCGAGCACGGTATACATGAAGCCGCTCCGTTTGAACTGCTCGGGCTTCACGTTGCCGTTATAGATATTGGTCTCGTCGCCCTCGCAGCTGTCGAGGATGGTCAGGCCGCGCGGGCCGAACCTCGCCAGGCACCTGCGCAGGAAGTCGGCGACCATGGCGGTAACTTCGGCCTCCGTGTAGCCTCTTCCGGGGTGTCCCACCCTGGGCTCGCGGGCGAACGCCCAGGTGGGCCACAGACCCGCCTGAAACCGGGCTCCGGGGCTGATGGTCCGCGCCATCTGCACCACGACGTCAAGCTGGTCGAAGATGCGCTCGGACTGGTGCGCGGCGCACTCGGCACAGAAACACCCGCCAGGGTCGTAGAACCAGACGGCGTAGCCATCCACGGGACCGTAGTACTCCATCTCGAGCTGCGCCATGCGTTTCGCCAGTTCGCGCGCCTCCGGCTGGCTCCAGCAGACCGAGGTGCGGCCATAGTAGCCCGTGGCGACAAAGCGGGGATCGTTCGGCAGCAGGTCCACATTCGCATGGGCCGGCGTGAGCATGTGGTAAACCGTCATGCCTCGCTGGCGGGCGCGCGCGAAGACCGCGCGCATCTTCTGGTGAATCATCTGCCTGTCTGCAAGGGCCGATGGCGTGTTGCCCGGATAGAGGTAGTAGTCCGACCACTGCCAGAAGCAGACCCGCGAGTAGCGCGCCTCCACCAGCCGATCCACGTAGTCCTCAATCTCCTCCGCCGAGAAGTGCTCAACCGAGAGGCCTGGGTTGCGCAGGCTGCTGTTCATGATGTAGAGCGTTCGGTTCAGTACGGCAGGCGCCGCGGCGATGGGCTTGCCCGGCAGCTCAAAGCCCCACTTGCCATTGCGGATATTCAGACGGCGGAGGAGTTCCCCAACTGCGTAGCCGGTGCCCAGATGACCCTGGGCGGAGCGCTCGCCGCCCAGGCCGATGGCGATCAGAAGCGGTCTACGCGCTCCGCCCGGTGCCAGATCAACCCGATAGGACTGCCGCTCCCTCTCGGCATCGGGCTCGGGTTGAGGAAGGTCGTAGCCGATTCCTGCCAGCAGGCGCGCCAATGAGGCGCGGTTGCCCAGCAGAAGGGCCGGCCGCTTCGGCTCGCCGCTGCTCAGGATGGGCAGCGTAACTCCAGCGATGCGCCGCACTTCGCGCACGAATCGCGATGCGGCCAGCAGCTCCGGCTCGGTCGGTT
>CAZGLN010000360.1:0-3439 GCA_964526545.1 uncultured Chthonomonadales bacterium | reverse complement strand
AGGTGCTCTACTTTCAGAAGCGCCCTGAGGCCCGCGGCGAAATCACCACGGATGGCGCCGTGCGCGTGGGGGCATTCATTGGCTCCATTCACATGGCCGCGCGCCAGTACACCGGCGGCCGGCCGTGCAACGGCTGGGAGCACTGGTTCTATCGCGCCAGCGACGGCAGCCTGCGCGCGATTGACGCGCTGCGTAAGGCCCTCGTGGAGCGATCGGTCTAGGCCCACGGGCGGCTCTCCTCGCCGCGTGGTTCGCTTCGGCCATAATGGGTACATGAGCGCCTCCGCGATTGAGCGAGCACTGCCAGCACAGGATGCCGCCGAGCACATCGCACGGGAAGCGCGGCCGTGGCTGCTTGCACAGGGGCTTCTTGGCGCGCTGGGTTGGGCGCCGTTGGAAGCCGGGCAGCCGGCAAGCATGGCCCGGGCGCTCGGCTCGGCCGGGTCCGGAGCGGCAGCGCATACCACGTTGCGCGTTGCCCATACGCCGCTTGGGCAGCCCTACCTGGTGGATGAGGGCGGCGACCAACCGCCCGGTTGGGGCCTCAGCTTCGCGCATGATGGCGGCCTGCACGTGTGCGCGGCGGCGCGGGGCTCCGCGCTCGCGGGGCTTGGGGTGGACCTGGTGCACATGCCGCGCCTGCAGCGCAATGGGAAGGATGCGCGGTACCTGCTTCGCCTTGCCCGAAGGATATTGCCTGCGGAAGCCCTGGCAAGTCTCGGCGGAGAGGAGGAGTGCAGCGACCTCGAGAGCCTTCGGGAGCGAGTTGCCGCGCACTTTGCGCTGATGGAGGCGGCCTCCAAGGCGCTCGGCACGGGGCTGCGGATGGGGGCGGGCCTCGGCCAGGCGTTCGGCTTGCCGCCTCGCAGCGTGGGTGCGGTGAGTGTCTCGCCTTCCGTGCGAATGTTCGCCTCAGGGGAGGCAGTCGTGCGGTTGGCGGCGCTGGGTGGTGGGCGGCTCGCAGGACAATGGTGGCGGCGGGGCGAACTGCTGGTGGGCCTTGCCGTGGCGCTGAGGGCGGAGAGTGGAGATGGGCCGGCGGTTGGTGCCTGAAACCGGCGAGGAGCCGGCAGCGTATATCGGGCAAGGGCAACATGGGGACGGTTACCAGCGTCATGCAACCCACGGATGCCGCCCTGGTGCGGCAGACCCTTGCGGGCGACTCGGAGGGGTTCAACCTCCTCGTCAAGCGCTACCAGCGGCAGGTCTACAATCTCTGCTACAGGATGGTGGGCAATGCCGAGGATGCCTGTGACCTGGTGCAGGAGACTTTCCTGCGTGCGTATGGGGCGCTGGCAACCTTTCGGCAGGACGCAAGCTTCCTCACCTGGCTCTATAAGATCGCCTCGAACCTCTCGATAGACCTTCTGCGGTCACGCCGAAGTAAGGGCGCTTCTTCCCTGGAGGAGGAGTTCGAGGAGGGAAGGGAGCCGGCCGCGAGCGATCGCACGGTCCATCCGGAGGATGCGGCGATGCGAGGCGCCCTTGCGGAGATTGTTCAGCACGAAGTGATGAACCTTCCCGAGCGATATCGCGTAGTGGTTGTAATGCGGCATTTGCAGGGATTGAGCATTGACGAAATCGCCGAGGCTCTGCGTATACCAAACGGCACGGTGAAGACGCACCTCTTCAGGGCGCGTGACATGCTTAGGGGCCGCATCGCACCTCTCTTGGACATGGAAGACGGTGGAAGAGCACAGTCTCTCTGAACAGCACGGTGAGTTTTCGCTCTGCCAGCGCGTGCGTGAACGGCTGCCGGACCTGATGGAGGGCTATCTGGACGCCATGACGGCCGAGGCCGTGCGCGCGCACCTGGCCGTCTGCTACCTCTGCGCGGCGGAGTATGACGAGATGCGGCGGGTGGTTCAACTCATCGAGACCCTCCCCTTCGCCGAGCCCATCCGCGACATGGTGCCTTCCATCATGGCGCAGATTGAGGCCAAGCCCGGACTGGGTCTGCGCCGACTCTGGGCGCGCTGGCGACCACGATTCCGCTAGGCCCGAATCCGGCTCCAATCGCCCTGCCGCTCTTCGGCTGACGCCCCGGTTTCGTGCTAGGGCGGAGGAGGCGGCACGCGCACTTCGGCCGAGCGACTTGTGCCTCCCGCGCCATCCGCGGCTTCCACCCACAGCCGTACCGTGACATCCGGCACTCTGCCGGCGTAGTTCGGCGGCACGGTAGGCGCAAGCGGTACTTCCACCCGGCTGTCGGCCGCATCGAAGCAGACTGCCTTCACGGAGGCCACGCCGGTCTCGGCATCCGTTACCACGGCATCCACGATGATCGTCGCGGCATCGCGGGTGATCCTCACCTCGCTGAGGCGAGGAGGCGTCCTATCGCCCTTCGGGGCACTGCTGCCGCATCCCGCCTGGCATGCCACGAGCGCGGCCACCATAAGACAGAGTGTGCCTTTCCCTAGTCTCATGGGTTCTACCCTCCGCTTTTGCCCTTCTTGTCAGGACATACAATTTCCTGCATTCAACACACATTCATTAGCATTACCAGAAGGATATTCTGTATTGACTGTCGTATCGTTGGCATGCATTACTCGCAGCGGGGCGGCGCCAGACCGGCCGCCTTTGTTGGCCTCGAAACGCCGCCCTAGCCGAAGGAGGCCACGATGCGCTTTCGGTTTCAGTGTCGCTTGCTCTGCGCTGGGTTGCTAGCTGCAGCCGGCCTGTTCTCCTCCTCTTGCGCTCTCGGCTGGGATGGTCCTGTGACAAGGACCTGGACCGGAGCGGATGCATCCCAGCCGACGAGCTGGAGCGCCCCGAGCAACTGGGACCCGCCCGGTGAGCCTGGAATGGATCACATCGTCATTCCTGCGGGCCTGCAGAACTACCCGATCCTCACCTCGAACGTGGCCTGCACATCGCTCACCATTGATGGCGGAACTCTGGTTGTCAATGGCCACAGACTGGTTGTGAACGGCAACCTGGAGGTGAGCTACCTGGGTACTGGCGGCGGATTGCGGATGAACAACGCCGCGGATGAAGTGTCTGTCCGAGGCGATTGTACGTTCCGGGTGGTAGCCTACGAACGCGGCTCCAGTGTGGGGTGTCTGACTGCCGGAGTGCTGCGGCTGTATGGTGACTTTTCGCAGCGAACCACTGCGCACAACGCCAACGAGAGCGTGGACCAATGGCAGGGTTTCACCTCGACCGGCACCCGCGTTGTCTTTGAAGGCACCAGGCAGCAGAGAGTTGAGTTCCGCTCCCCAGGTCCCCCCGCGCCCATTTCTGGATCGTTCGTGGGATCGTGCTTCCACGATGTGGACATCGCGAATACGGAGGGAGTGCTCTTCTATGCGGAGCGGCGTGCCGTGGGAGGGCTCCAGCCGGCGGCGCCCTGGATTACGGGCAAGCTGCGGATGGTGGGAGAGGGCGCGCTCTTCGGCGAGCGAGCGGATATAGGCGACGGCGTCATTGATCACCTTGG
>CAZGLN010000359.1:0-3445 GCA_964526545.1 uncultured Chthonomonadales bacterium | reverse complement strand
CGGAGAACGTGAAGTGGTCGGTGGAGCTGCCAGGCCCCTCGGCCTCAACGCCCATCATCTGGAAGGACCTCGTCTTCGTCTCCAGCCTGGACCTCGAGAAGGAGGACTTCGCGGCGATCTGCCTGGATAGGCGGACCGGCGCGGTGCGCTGGAAGCACCATGTGCACAGCGGCTACACGCCCAGCGGGGCACGGCGCCTGTTCAAGGATAACCGCAGCAACTTCGCCTCGCCCTCGCCGGTTACGGATGGCAAGGTGGTGGTCTTCTCCTACGGCAATGGCGATATGGTCTGCTTCGACCTGGAGGGCAAGCGGCTCTGGTCACGCAATCTCCAGCAGGATCTGGGCGATTTCGCCGTGCTCTGGACCTACAGCAGCAGCCCGACCATCTTCGAGAACCGACTCTATGTGCAGGTGCTGCATAGCGATCCGAAGAATGGCGGCCGCCCGGACCGCGCAGGCGGGCCTTCCTGGCTGCTGGCCCTTGAGCCCGCGACCGGCAAGGAGCTCTGGCGCGTGGAGCGGCCCACCAACGCGCGCATGGAGTCGCAGGAGGCCTATACCACGCCGATCCCCGTGGTACACAATGGACGCAAGGAGATTCTGCTGGTCGGCGGCGACGTGCTGACCGGCCACGATCCCGCGACTGGCAAGGAGCTTTGGCGCTGGTCCACCTACAACCCGGATCATCGTGAGCAGTGGTGGCGCCTGGTGCCTTCGGCCGTAGTGGGCGAGGGCGTGGTGCTGGTGTGCGCTCCCAAGCGCGCGCCGGTCTACGCCGTCAGCCTCGGCGCGAGCGGCACCCTCACGCAGGCTGCCTGGACCAGCGAGGAGCGGAGCCCTATCACCAGCGACGTGCCTACGCCGCTTTTCTACAAGGGCCGCTTCTATGTGCTGAGCGATGTGCGGCGTGCCCTCTCCTGCGTGGACCCGAAGACAGGCAACACCCTCTGGACCACCACGCTTCCGGGCACGGCCATGTGCTGGGCCTCTCCCACCGGTGCGGATGGCCGCATCTACCTGCTGAACCTGGACGGCCTGGCCATCGTGGTGGACGCGGAGACCGGCAAGGTGATACACCAGGTGCCCATGGCCACGGACGAGCAGGAGATTCGCTCCACCATCGCCGCGGCCCACGGCAATCTCTTCCTCCGCACCAATACGCGTCTCTACTGCATAGGGAAGTGATCGTGCTCCCTTAAGGTGCACGGCCGGCCCTGAAGTCTCTCCAGGGCCGGCCGTGTTCGCTTTAGGTGAGGCGTCGAGCTTCGCCTCTTCTTCGGAGAGCAAGAGCCGGCAATCCGCGAGCCCGCGACGGCCGGCTACTTCCAGCCGTAGAGGGCGAGAAAGTCCGCGATCACCCGAGAGGCCTGCTCGTTGCCGCCGAGGCGGCCGCGCATTGCGGCAGCCACATCGCGAGCCTGATCAGCCGGCAGAGTGTGAACTGCGGCGGCGTTGCGCCCGCCAAGAATCAGCCGGAAGTCCTTGCCAACACCGCGCGGCGGATTCGCCTTCGGCGGCCAGAAGCCGCGTTCCGCCAGGTCGGCCTGCAGGCGGCTCATCTCCGCGGGCGCCAGGCGGCCAGACCGCGCTACATCGCGTCCCAGTCTGCGCTGAGCAGCCCGTCGCGCCGCATCCGAGACGCACAGCAGGAGCGGTGGGCCCGTCTCGTCGCGCGCGCCGATGCGCTCGAGCACGAGCCATTCCAGCCGCGGCGGCTTCTCGCGCTGATTTCCTTCCGCAAGGGAAGCCGAGCAGACTAGGCACATCCAGAACATGAGCGGAACGGCAGCAACCCTGCCTCCATGCCGAAAGTGAGCGGATGGCGCGGACGTCACACGGCCCTCCTCCGCTTCCGCATGCGTTGTACCACGATCAGCGCTGCCGGCACACCGGCAGCCGCGAGCAGCGGAATCGCGCCCGGCTCGGGCACGCAGCAGCAATCCTGTGAGAGCGTCCAGGAGTTGCGGAAGGTATCGGCATCCGGGTCGTTCATGAACGCCATGTTGAGGGCGTTGAAGGCGGCCGTAAATGCCGCCCCGGTCTGCATGGTGATGGGCATGGTAGGCGTGACCATGTTGTTCCTCACCGTGAAGCCCCAGGTGAACGCCGCGATTACGTCAATCTCCCGCGTTCCCTGGATGGCCGGGTTCTGATTCGCGTTGCTGATATCTCCATTGGTCAAGTCCGCGCAGACCAGGTAGAGGACCCAGGTGCCGGTGAAGGGCTGGTCCACTGTCCGCAGTCTGGCGGGCGCATCCTGGAAGCCGAGGCCGTGGCCATAGCCCGGTCCCCGCAGGTTCACATAGAACGGCGACTCATCCGCGACAAGCTGCCGCGGGTCCTGCTGCACGCGCGTCCGATCCATGTAGGTCGTGTTGGCATTCTGCCAGGCATAGATTGGGGCGGTCGTGTTGACGGTCTGCAGCCACCTGTAGCCATGGTTCGGCTCGAGCTGGCAGTTGCCGTTCGGGGCGAAGCCTCCCTGGATCAGCACCGAGAACACGTCCGCGTCGGAGTCGTCCTGGTAGAGATCGAACGTAACGTCTCCGATGTGGATGTCGCCGCAGAAGATGCGGAACGGCGAGTTGGCGATCTGGGCGTTGCCCCGAACTCCGGCCAACGCCACGAAGACGAGAAGGGCGACCACGAGTGCTGGTACGCGATGAATGAATGAGGCTGCAGATCGCGGCATTTCACCCCTCCTCCCTGGATTCCGCTCCCTGGTGAGAGGCGTCCCACCCGCCATGGAGCGGTGATACTACGCCCAGTGCATGATTTGTGCCAATTGCTTGATTGGGTCTTACGATGCAGAGGGCTCTGCCACGGGGGAGGGAGCCACGTGCAGCGCACCCGCCTTCCCCCTACTGCCGGCGCTCGATGAGGAGGCGGGCTTGCTGGATTTCGAAGCGGAGCAGGGCGCCATCGGAGCGCCTGACGTGCAGGCGTCCAGGCACGGGCGAGAGATTGACCACCACGCACTCCGTCTCCACACCCTGGTAAGCGATGGTCTCGGTGCGCGGCTCCGACGCGAGCGAGAGGTTGATGCTCTGCATGGCCTCAGGCGAGAAGACCGGTGCCGTGGTGCTCTTGCCCGGCTCTGGGCGCAGCAGCCGCGTGATGAGCGATATGCAGGTCATGTTGTTATTGGGCAGCAGCAGCGCCTTGCCCGACCAATCCACCTCCCGGCTCACCGGCGAATCGCCCACCTTGATGCGCAGCCCCACCTTGCGTGGTCCGAAGGATGCCTCCACCTGCTGCGCCATGCCGCCGGCATCCGCCTTCAGGAGAAAGCGCCTGGGTATCCCGTCGCGGTTCAGGGTGAAGGATCCATCCGCTCGCACCTTCTGGCCGCCCGCGTCCAGGTTCAAGGTGTACTTCCATTCGGAGTCGTTCTCATCCGAGCGCACGCACTCTGCCGTCTGCGCGCCGATCTCCTTTCCATC
>CAZGLN010000358.1:773-3451 GCA_964526545.1 uncultured Chthonomonadales bacterium | reverse complement strand
GGATGGCGGGCCCGAGAGGCCGTATGTCGTGATGAACATGGTCGCCACCATGGATGGCAAGACGCTGCTGGGACCGCGGGGAGGCAGCGCGCATGGGCTTGGAGGACCCACCGATCAGCTGCTCATGCGCAGGATCCAGGCGAATGTGGAGGGCGCCCTCATCGGCGCCGGCACGGTTCGGGCCGGAAACATCGTATACGGACCGCGCCTGCTTCGTGCCACGGTTACACGCACGGGCAATCTTCCCCTGGAGAACAGATTCTTCACGGACGCGCCGGAGAAGTGCATCGTCTTCGCGCCGTCCGCCTTGCCGGCGGAGCAACGGATCCGCCTGGAGCGCGCGGCCAGGGTGGAGATTTTGCCGGAAGACGGCGCGGCACCCGCCGAAATCCTCGGCATCCTCCGGCGCACGTATGGCGTGAAGCGGTGCGTTCTCGAGGGCGGCGCGGACCTAAACTGGATGTTCGTGGAGGCCGGCCTCGTAGACGAGTACTTCCTTACGCTCGCTCCCAAGGTGAAGGGAGGCGCTCACCTGCCCACTGTTGTGGATGGCCCTGGCTTTCCTGGCTCGGAGCATGCCGCGTTGGCGCTTGTCTCGATATACAGGGATGGCGATGAGATCTACCTGCGGTATCGAACAAGAAGATAGAGGTATTGGCCTCGGGCCGGAGCGAATAGGGTGCCGTCAAACGTACATCCGCCAGGCGACGGCTGGCCACAAGGTGAATTGCCAGACTTTGGAAAGGCGGAGTAGGACATAAGATTATGTTGGAAGACCTCTACAGGCAGATACTCTGCGAACTGGGCGAGGATACGGAGCGCGAAGGGCTTCGCAAGACTCCGGAGCGCGCCGCCAAGGCGATGTCCTACCTCACCCGCGGATACTCCCAATCCGTGGAGGAGGTGCTCAACGGGGCCATCTTCGAGGAGCCATATGAGGACATGGTCATCGTGCGCGATATCGAGTTCTTCAGCCTCTGCGAGCATCACATCTTGCCGTTTTTCGGCAAGGCTCACGTCGCCTATCTCCCCCACGGCAAGATCGTGGGTATCAGCAAGTTGGCGCGCCTGGTGGATGTCTTCGCGCGCAGGCTGCAAGTGCAGGAGCGGATGACCGTGCAGATCGCGACCGCCCTGGAGCAAGCGCTGCATCCGCGGGGGGTTGCCGTGGTGGTGGAGGCGCGGCACTTCTGCATGATGGCCCGCGGCGTCGAGAAGCAGAACAGCCTCGTAACCACCAGCGAAATGCGCGGGCACTTCCGGCAGGATCGCGCCACCCGCGAGGAGCTTCTGGACCTGCTCCGCATGAACCGGTCTGTGTAGATCCGGTGGCGGACCAGGGGCCGCACGGATTATCCCTCTTGCCCCGGTGGCCCACCCTTCACATAACGCGCCAATAGCCTCACCCCGCCGGGAGACTGGCCGGTTGCGGCGCCGTGCACCCCTCTCCTGATTTACGGTGAGGGGCCTGGGGGTGAGGCACTTCCGGTTGCGAAAAGCCCTTTGCGTTGTTTGCCCCCCACGATTCGGGCTCGCAAATCGCTTGACAATCCGTGCACACTCATGGATAATACGTGTACAAATGTACACTATCTGGAGTGCGAGGATGAGCGACCGCCGAGGACCGAACAGGGAGGACCAACTCGAGCAGAGGGCGGACCGTCTGCTGCGGGAACGGACCAGCGCGAGCGGGCGAGACTGGACCACGGAGCGCGCACTGCGGCGGCGCGGCCGCCATGCGCATGCGGCCGCCGAGGCTATTGGCTCTTGTCGAATTGATGCCCAGCAGGCGCGCGAGGAGCTGCTCTTTCTCGCCGAGGTGAGCGGCCTGACTCATGCCACGCGGCTGGTGATGCGGATGTGGGTGGATGGCTGGACCCAGTCCGAAATCGCCGCGGCGCTCCAGATTTCCCAACAGCGGGTGTCTCAGCGCCTGCGCGAGGGGGCGGCCCGCTGCCTGGAGAACTCCTCCATCAGCTTTCGTCGCTTCTCGCGCCGGGCGGTCTACCGTGCCCCGCGGGGTGTGTGGGGCGTGGGCAATCAGGTATGGTGCCGGCAGTGCGGCGGGCTCTTCGCGCCGCGCCGCGGGAACCGCGCGTGGTGTTCGCCGGAGTGCGCGCTGGCCGCTCGGAGCGGGCGCGCTGTTCAAGCAGAACCCTCAACGCCAGCACGTCGGCGGGAGTGACCCCGGGGATGCGCGATGCCTGGCCGAGATTGAGTGGCCGGACCCGTTGCAGCTTGTCGCGTCCCTCCATGGAGAGCGCTCGAAGGGGCGCATAGTCCAGGTCGGTCGGTATCGGTACCGCTTCCAGCTTCGCATGGTCCGCGATCTGGCTGCGCTGGCGCGCGATGTAGCCCTCATACTTGGCCTCTATCTCCACGCTCTGCGCGGCGGTGGCGCTGAGAGGCTGCGGCGGCGGGTAGTGCCGGGCGATCCAGGCGTAATCGAGCTCCGTGCGGCGCAGCAGCTCCAGGAGGCTGGTCTTGGTGCCCACCGGATCCGCGCCCGCTGCCTCCAGGCGCGCGTTCTCCCGCGGGGTAACGTGCCGTGAGGCCAGCCGGCGGAGCTCATTCTCTATCTGGTCGCGGCGCGCGAGGTAGCGGGACCACCGGGCATCATCCACAAGGCCCATCTCGCGGCCGAGAGGTGTCAGCCGCAGGTCCGCGTTGTCATGCCG
>CAZGLN010000358.1:264-744 GCA_964526545.1 uncultured Chthonomonadales bacterium | reverse complement strand
TAGGGATCTTCGGTGCCGCGCGTTACCAGGTCGTCTATCATCACGCCGATGTACGAATCGTGGCGAGAGAGGACCAGGGGGGCGCGTCCCTGCACCGCGCGGGCAGCATTGATGCCTGCCACCAGCCCCTGCGCGGCCGCCTCCTCATAGCCGGAGGTGCCGTTGATCTGGCCTGCAAGATAGAGCCCGCCCGCCATCTTGCTCTCCAGCGTGGGCTGCAGTTGATCTGGATAGGCCACGTCATACTCTACGGCGTATCCCGGCCGGAGCATCCGCACGCGCTCCAGGCCGGGAAGGGTCTCCAGAAAAGCCTGCTGCACATCGGCAGGCAGGCTGGTGCTCATGCCCTGCACGTAGAGCCAATCCGTGTCCCACTCCTCCTGCTCCAGGAAGACCGGGTGACTCTCCTTCGCCTCGAATCGCACTACCTTGTCCTCGATGCGTGGGCAGTAGCGCGGGCCGCTGCCCTCGATGCGCCCG
>CAZGLN010000358.1:0-242 GCA_964526545.1 uncultured Chthonomonadales bacterium | reverse complement strand
TGCGGCGGATAATCTCGTGCGTGGTACGGTTGGTGCGGGTCTGCCAGCAGGGCAGCAGCGGCCGCTCAATCGGCAGGGTGTCCAGCAGGAACGAGAAGGGCGCACACGCCTCGCTGGGCAGCGTCTCCAGGCGGTCCCAGGCGATGCTTCGCCGGCACACGCGCGGAGTGGTGCCGGTCTTGAATCGGCCCATCCGGATGCCCAGCGCGCGCAGAGACTGCCCGAGTCCGCGCGCCGCTTGC
>CAZGLN010000357.1:0-3453 GCA_964526545.1 uncultured Chthonomonadales bacterium | reverse complement strand
CCCGCGGTTGCGCCCGGCCCAGGCCGTCCCGCTCCCGGTCCGCCGCCAGGACCGCCCATGCCGGCCGTGGCCTCGGCCTGCAGGTCCTTCAGCTTCTTCTTCTGCGCCTCGGTAAGCCCTATCTGGCCGTAGAGGCCCGCGGGAATGCCCGCCAGTCGGTAGAGGCCCAACTCCTCGCGCATGGCCGTCAGCTTCTGCTTCTGCGGAGCGGTGAGCAGCGCCTCAATCTCCGTGGAGGCATTTCTGCCAAGCTCGCGCAGCTTCTGCATGTTCTCGCGGTCCGGCATGGCGCCGGGCTGCGGCCGAAGCGGAGTGGACTCCTTGACATACTTGTCGTGAATCTGCTGCACCCTGGCCTTCTGCGATGCGTTGAGGCCAAGCGCCTTCTCTAGCGTTGCCACGGGCAGGGCGGCGATATTGACCTGCCTTCGTCCGCCACCCTGGCGTCCGCCCCCGCCGGGTCCCCCTGGACCACCGCCCGGCCCCTGGGCGCCCGCCACGCCGGGCAGAACCAGCGCAGCGCTCACCGCGACAGCCGCAAGTACGGCTCTCATTCCGCGAACTCCTGGCATGGATACCTCCTCCGAGGCGCGCAGACCGGTTCTCACACGCGTACGCGCCGCTGGTAGTTTAGACGGTGCTATGCCGCCATCGTAACAAACCGTCCCAGTCAGTTATCACTTCCAGGCTGTCGGCCGACAAGCCGATCGAGCTCCAACCGCTCATCCTGCGAAAGCAGGCGCACTCCCTCCAGTCGCTGCAACAGCAGCGTGAGCCGCGCCGCCTCCTCCAACAACTCCAGACGGCTGAAGGCCTGCTGAAGATTCTCGCCATGCGTGAGGGCGGCATGGTTACGCAGCAGCACGCAACTGGAACGGCCCGCCGCCTCCGCGACTATCCCTGCCAGTTCCTCCGTGCCGGAGAGGGCATATTCGGCCACCACGGGCGGCTCCAGGAGAGCATAAGTCTCGCACAGCGCGCCAATCTCTATGGGGGTGCTGGAACAGGCAAAGGCGCATGCGGTCGGAGGGTGCGCATGGACGATTGCGCGCGCCCTCTCAACGCAGCGGTACACCGCAAGGTGGAATCGCGACTCGGAGCTGGGAACGAGCTCCGGAGTCAGGTTCTCGCCATCCAGCCGGAGCAGGGCAACGTCACGCGCCCGCACATTCGCCTTGTCTACCCCGGCCGCCGAAATGGCCACGAGGTCACTGCCCACCCGGCAGGAGACGTTGCCGCCCGTGGATGTGGTGAGGCCTCGCCGGTAGAGGCGGCGCATGCAGCGAGCCACGGCCTTGCGCTCGCTCCAATACAGGCGCCCGCCCTCCTCTTGTTCGGCGTTTGTGCTCATTTCATTACGTCCTGGGATCCCCTGCGCATGGTCCGCATGCTGCCCAGGCGGGCTACACCGCCATCTCGTCCAGTGCGCCGCCGATGGCTTCAATAGTCCGCTGGATGTCCTCCTCCGCATGTGCGGCGGAGATACTGCCCTGTTTGGTGGGCAAGGGGAAGAGATAGATGCCATGCTCGATGAGCCGCCGCCGGAACCAGAGGTCTCTCTCCATGGAGTGATGCTCCGCGATATCGTGCCAGTCCCTCGGCAGGTGGTCCATCCAGTAGAGGCAGAACGCGGAGCCCTGCCGCGCGAAGCAGCCGGCGATGCCCTTCCGCTCCAACAGCTCCTCCACGCCCCTCTGCAGCATGGATCCCAAGCGCTCCAGGCGAGGGTACAGCGTCTCCTCTTCCGCGATCAGTTTCTCCATGGTGGCGATGGCCGCGGCCACGGGTGCGGGATGGCCATTGTAGGTGCCCGCAATCAGCACGCGCCGATCCGGATCGGCATGCGCGAAGAGATCCATTATCTCGGCCCTCCCGCCTATGGCACCCAGCGGATAGCCATTGGCGATGGCCTTGCCGAACAGGCTCAAGTCCGGCGTTACCCCCTCCAGCGACTGGTAGCCCCCAAGCGCATGGCGGAAGCCGGTCTTCACCTCGTCCAATACGTAGACCACGCCGTATTCGGCGCAGAGCGTGCCGAGCGCCTTTAAGTAGCCGGGTTCCGGCTTGACAACCCCCACATTCTGCAGGATGGGCTCCGTCATCAGGCAGGCCACCGGATACCGCTCGAATACCCACCGCACAGATTCCAGGTCGTTGAAGTTCACAACATGCACATGCTCGGAGGCATGCGGCGACATTCCGGCCGACATCCCAACGAAGGGATACTCCCCCGGCGAGATTCGGGGGCCCACCCGTTCCAGCGGAGTCATCACGTTGCAGGCCACTTCGTCGTGCCAGCCGTTGTACCCGCCCTGCATCACCACGATATCCGTGCGGCCTGTGTAGGCCCGGCTGAGACGGATGGCGTGGTAGCTGGCCTCGGAACCCGTGCAGGTAAGCTGAACGCGCTCAACGGAGGGCACGCACCGGGCCAGCAGCTCGGCCGCGCGGCCTTCCCAGGGAGTGGTGCCGGAGCCGGTTAGGGTCCAGCCCGCCGCGATGCTGCGCTGCACGGCCTGCTCCACCCACGGGTCGCCATGGCCCAGCAGATAAGGAGCAAAGGCCGCATGGTAGTCGAGATACCGGTTGCCGTCCGCGTCCCACAGATAGGCGCCCTCGCCCCTTACGAACGCGATGGGCGGCTCCACCTTGCGGTTGAGCGAAACCATGCCGCCCGGAATCACCGTGGCATTCTTCTGCAAGAGGTCTCTAGAGCGGGCGTAATTCATCGCGGAGATTCTCCCACCTTCCATCGGGCGACAGCATGCGCCCAAGCCACCGATACGCCCTGCGAAGCAGCCGCTTGTCGCAGCCTGGCGCAAGCGGCGTCTGCCATCCCGGGTATCGGTTGCTGCGGTAGGCCTCCTCGGGGGGCAGGTAGCCAAGGTACGGTCCGTTGGCGCAGTTGACCACGGCCACCGCCGTGCCCGCGAAGCGCCGGCGCAGGGCTTGCTGAAACGCGGAATAGGCCTCGTTGGGCTGCGCCACCAGCAGGGCCTCGCCCAAGCGCCATATCCAGAGCGGAACGCGCGCCAACCGGCCCTCTGGAAGAGACCGCAGGATGCTCAGCCGCCGTTCCAGGCGCTCTTGCTCCACCCGATCGGTACACGTTTTGAGACGAGATTCAACGTCCCGCACGGACCATTCCGGCTTCTTCGGCATGCCGCAGGAGACCAGGCGCGCGCTCAAACCTCCATCCGGCGTCCTCCGGGCCTCTCTCCATAGCGCGAGCGGCGCGCCCGAGGCGAGACTGCCCGCCGGCTCCAGCGCGCGGCCAGGGGGCAGCATGCCCTGGAGCGTCGCAAGCACGGAGTAGCCCAGGCATTGGCCGTTCCGGCGCGCCGTGGCATGGTCGTGGGCGTACTGATCGCGGGGCGCCAGATCGCCGGAGGCTCCCTGGAGGAAGAGCAACGGCGCGCCCGTCGCTTCCTGAACCATGTCTCGCAGCGCGCC
>CAZGLN010000356.1:0-3487 GCA_964526545.1 uncultured Chthonomonadales bacterium | reverse complement strand
CTATCTGGATGCGGCATGTGGGGCATGGCGGATCCTCGCGGCCAGAGGAGGCACTGGGAGTTTCCATCTGTCTTCGCCGGACCGAGGCCACGCACCTGCCGCGCACGCTCCGACCACGGCGCGTACTGCGCATGGCTATTGCGCATCCGGCCCGATATGCTCCGTTTTGGCAGGCCGAAAGGCACCGGACGTGGAACGGTTTGGCGACAGATGGGAGGAGGCACCATGCGCTGCACTTCGGAAGAGCGGGACACGCTTCGCGGGCTCGCGGAGCGGAAGGCGGCAATCGCCGCTCTGCCTCGGCATCGTGAAACCATCGCGGAGTGGCGCCGGCTCAACGCCCGCGCGCCGGGCCGGCCGCTCGTCTGGATAAACGAGATCCCTTGGAACGAGATGGACGTGGATGGCAGCCTCCAGCTGCGGTGCGAGGACCCCTTCCTGCGCACGGTGGAGTGGACGCTGCGCGCCGAGATCTACCAGTGGGAGCACCTGCCCGGCGATATGGTGGTGGAACCCACCCTGCCCTGCCCGCTCGCCATCCACGATACGGGAATGGGCATTGCGCCCGATGTCCACGTGGTCGCAACGGATCCCACGAGTGCCGTGGTCTCTCGCGAGTATCACGGCCAATTCGCATGCGAGGAAGACCTCGACCTCATCCGCGATCCGGTGGTTACGCACGACACGGAGGCCTCGCAAGAGCGCCTGGAGACGCTGCAGTCTCTGCTTGGCGATATCCTGCGGGTTGAGCCCCGCGGCATCATCCATACCTGGTTCGCTCCGTGGGATGAGCTGGTGCAGTGGTGGGGTGTGCAGCAGGCCATGACCGATCTGGTGGACAGACCCGGACTGGTGCATGCGGCCATGGATCGCCTGGTGAATGCGCACCTCGCACGCCTGCGGCAGTGGCGCGAGCAGAACCTGCTTTCCTGGAGCGAAGGCAACCACCGCGTGGGCTCGGGAGGCCTCGGCTACGCGGACGATCTGCCCTCCCCCTCCTTCGACCCTCAGCACGTAACCACCCGGGACCAGTGGGGCTGCGCCACCGCGCAGATCTTCTCCGAAGTCTCACCTCGCATGCACGAGGAGTTCGCACTGGCTTATGAGCTTCGGTGGCTGCGGGAGTTCGGCCTGAACTACTACGGCTGCTGCGAGCCGCTCCACACCAAGATACCCATCCTCTCCGCCATTCCCAACCTGCGCAAGGTCTCGATGTCGCCTCGGGCCAACGTCGCCCTCATGGCGGCGCAGGCAGGCGATCGCTACGTACTCTCCCACAAACCGAACCCGGCGATCCTCGCCGAGGACGTCTGGAATCCCGACGCCGCGCGGGCCGAGCTGCGCTCCGTGCTGGAGACCTGCCGCGGCTGCACGGTGGAGATCATCATGAAGGATATATCCACCGTGCGGTACGAACCACGCCGACTCTGGGAGTGGGCACAAATCGCAGTGGAAGAGGCCGAACGGTACGCGCCTTAGCATGCCAGTCCGCCTGCACCCAATCTGCCGCGGGGAGGATTCGCGCGGCTGGCCCCTGAAAAGGCCCTGAACCCTTCGAGAGGAAACCGCCGATGCGTCTCACCGCCGCCGCGCTCGCCATGGCACTCTCCAGCACGCTGTACGTAAGCTCCTGCGGCGCGCAGCCGCCTGCACCGCAAGGCGAGTGGCCGCAATGGCGGGGCCCAAACCGTGACGGCATCTCAGGCGAGACCGGCCTGCTGAAATCCTGGCCGGAGGGAGGACCGAAGCTGCTCTGGCGCGCGGAGGGGATGGGCCGCGGCTATTCCGGCGTGGTTGTTTCACAGGGAAGGGTCTACACGCTTGGCGACCTCCGCACTCAGGACGGTGAGCGGCAGTTTCTGATTTGTGTGGATCTGGCCACCCAGAAGCGGCTGTGGACCACGCCGCTCGGTCCCGCCTACGGGGACGGGGGCCCGCGATGCACTCCCACCGTGGCGGGAGGCCGCGTGTACGCCATGGGCCCGGAGGGCGACCTGCTCTGCGCGGATGCCCGCACGGGCGCGGCGATATGGCGCAAGCATATGCAGCGCGACTTCGGCGGGCGGATGATGTCCGGCTGGGCATACAGCGAGTCTCCCCTCGTGGATGGCGATGTGGTCGTGGTGACTCCCGGCGGCCGTGACAGCCTGCTGGTTGCGCTAAACGCCCGCACGGGAGACATTCTGTGGAAGACGCCCACGCCGGCATTCGGCAGCCAGGGCAGCGACGGCGCGGGCTACTCCTCCGCCGTGATTGCCAACGCGGGCGGCGTGAAGCAGTACGTGCAGCTGGTGGGCCGGGGCCTGGTTGGTGTGAATGCGCGCGATGGCAGGCCGCTCTGGACCTACAGCCGCATGGCGAACGGCACCGCCAACATCAGCACGCCCATCGTCGCGGGCGACCTGGTCTTCGCTTCCACTGCCTACGGCGCGGGCGCGGCCCTGGTGCGCATCTCCGCCTCGGAGGCCAAAGAGGTCTACTTCCTCTCCTCCAGCGAGTTCCAGAACCACCATGGCGGCATGGTGCTGGTGAATGGTTACATCTACGGAGGCCACGGCCAGAACGCCGGCCACCCCACCTGCATTGAGCTCCAATCTGGCCGCGTGGTCTGGAAGGAGCGCGGGCCTGGCGGCGGATCCGCCGCCGTGCTCTTCGCAGAGGGCAATCTCTACTTCCGCTACGAGGATGGCACGGTGGCTCTCCTCGAGGCCTCGCCGAACGGCCTCCGAGTGAAGGGCCAGTTCAAGACACCGCCGATGCCCGGGCCGGCGTGGGCGCATCCGGCGATTGCGGGCGGGCGCCTCTACATTCGGCACGATGACGCGCTCTTCTGCTACGACATCAAAGCACCCTAGAGCCTCGGTAGCAGACTGCGGCTAGCGCGAAAATCGGTCGGGAAGCATCCGTTCCAGCGAAACCGCCGGCGGCTCTCCGGCGGCAATCCTGGCGATGATGCGGCCCGTGATGGGGGCAAGGCTCACACCCATCATGGCGTGGCCCGCAGCCACCAGCACATTGGGCTGGCCCGGGAGCGCGCCGATATAGGGCATGCCGTCCGGGCTGCACGGCCGCAGACCCGCCCACACGGGCAGAGTATCCAGAACGGCGGCGGGATAGTCCGGAAGATAGCGCGCGATGGAGCGAAGCATGGCCTTTGGACGCCTTCCCGCCGTGGAGAGGTCCTCCGCACCCAGCTCCATGGTGCCCGCGAAACGCATTCCCTCCTCCATCGGCGTAACGGCTACCCGCGCCTCGGTGAGAATGGCACAGAGAGAGGGCAGCCGCTCCACCCGCGGCAACGTAACGCTGTAGCCCTTCCCGGCCGCCAGCGGCAGGTCCACCCCGAGGGGCCGCAGCAGATTGCGAGTCCAGAGGCCCGCAGCCACTACGAAGAGATCACCCGCCACCTCTCCGCCGGGTGTCCTCACAGCGCATGGCCGTCCCTTCGCGAGGCTCCGGCCGGGCGCGGGAGTGCTCCAGCGAAGTT
>CAZGLN010000355.1:1668-3490 GCA_964526545.1 uncultured Chthonomonadales bacterium | reverse complement strand
GCTTCAAGATTTCACCGGCGTTCCCTGCGTGGTGGATCTGGCCGCAATGCGTGAAGCCATGGCGCGTTATGGCGGCGATCCCGCGCGCATCAATCCGCTGCAGCCCGTGGAGCTGGTGATTGATCACTCCATCCAGGTGGATGCCTTCGGCGCGCCTAACGCCATCACGCTGAACGTCGGGCGCGAGTTCGAGCGCAACGGAGAGCGCTACCAATTCCTCAAGTGGGGCCAGAAAGCCTTCCGCAACTTCAAGGTAGTGCCTCCGAGCACGGGCATCGTGCATCAGGTGAACCTGGAGTATCTGGCGCGCGTGGTCTTCACGCCGGAGGAGGGCGGCGGCGCGGCCTATCCGGATACGCTGGTGGGCACGGACAGCCACACGACCATGATTAACGGGCTGGGGGTGCTGGGCTGGGGAGTGGGCGGCATCGAGGCCGAGGCCGCCATGCTGGGCCAGCCCATCTCGATGCTCATTCCCCAGGTGGTGGGCTTCCGGCTGACGGGGAGGCTCCCGGAGGGCGCCACGGCTACCGACCTGGTGCTGACCGTAACCCAGATGCTCCGCAAGCAGGGCGTGGTCGGCAAGTTCGTGGAGTTCTACGGTCCAGGTCTGGATTCGCTGCCGCTCGCGGACCGCGCCACCATTGCGAACATGGCGCCGGAGTACGGAGCAACCTGCGGCATCTTCCCGATAGACGAGGAGACCCTTCGCTATCTGCGCCTCTCCGGCCGACCGGAGAGCCTGGTTGGCCTCGTGGAGGCCTATGCGCGGGAGCAGGGGCTCTTCCGCACGGCGGAGACTCCGGAGGCCGAGTACTCGGAGACGCTCTCGCTGGACCTCGGCGATGTGGAGCCGAGCATTGCCGGGCCGCGCCGTCCGCAGGATCGCGTGCCGCTGGCCCAGGCGGGCGCCGCCTTCCGCGAGGCCCTGCCCCAACTCCTGCCGCCTCGCAACGGCCATGCTGCTCCGGAGGGAGAGGTAACGGATGGCTCCGTGGTGATTGCGGCCATCACCAGCTGCACCAACACCTCCAACCCCAGCGTGATGGTGGCTGCGGGCCTGCTGGCGCGCAAGGCAGTGGAGAAGGGCCTGCGGACCAAGCCCTGGGTGAAGACCTCGCTCGCGCCGGGGAGCCGCGTGGTTACCCGCTACCTGGACCGAGCCGGGCTCACGCCCTATCTGGAGGAGCTGCGGTTCCACACGGTGGGTTATGGCTGCACGACCTGCATCGGCAACAGCGGCCCGCTTCCCGAGGAGGTCTCGCGCGCCATCGAGGAAGGCAAGCTGGTGGTCTGCTCGGTGCTCAGCGGCAACCGCAACTTCGAGGGCCGCGTGCAGAGCGAGGTGCGGGCCAACTACCTGATGTCGCCGCCGCTGGTGGTGGCCTATGCGCTTGCGGGCCGCATGGACGTGGATATCACCTCCGAGCCGCTGGGTGTGGGCAGCGACGGCCAGCCGGTTACCCTTCGCGATATATGGCCGACGCAGCAGGAGGTCTCGGACGCCATTGCAAGCGCCATCGGCCCCGATCTCTTCGCGGAGAACTACGCGGAAGTCTTCGCGGGCGATGACAACTGGAACGCCATCCAGGTACCCGATGATCCCCTCTTTGCGTGGGACGAGGACTCCACCTATATCCGCCGCCCGCCCTACTTTGATGAGATGCCGCGCGAAGCGCCGGAGCAGGTGCCGGACATTCTGGGAGCCCGCGTGCTGGCGCTGTTGGGCGACAGCATCACCACCGACCACATCTCGCCCGCCGGCAGTATCAAGGCGGATTCGCCCGCAGGCAAGTATCTGCTGGAGAGGGGCGTTACCCCG